>NZ_JAMYND010000025.1:0-89597 GCF_040318885.1 Mesorhizobium sp. M0998 | reverse complement strand
AATACCCCACGGGATCGCATCCAGATCAGCAAAACCTATTCACTTCAACGACATAGACAGATGGGTGTTATGAAACAGGATTGTAGTCGGCGCGCCACAGGGCGATGGCGACGCGTGCCTGAGCCAGCGAAGTAAACAGCGTCTCGTTGAGCAGTTCATCGCGTAGTCGGCCGTTGAAGCTCTCGATGAAGCCATTCTGCATCGGCTTGCCGGGCGCAATGTAATGCCATTCGACGCGGTTCTGATCCGCCCAGGAGAGGATGGCGTTCGAGGTGAACTCGCTGCCATTGTCGCTGACGATCATTCTCGGCCGGCCGCGCTCGGTGATGAGCCGGTCCAATTCGCGGGCAACCCGCATGCCCGAGAGAGACGTATCAATGATGAGTGCCAGGCACTCTCTCGTGCAGTCGTCGACGACGGCCAGGATGCGGAAGCGGCGCCCGTCTGTGAGCTGGTCGGATACGAAGTCGAGCGACCAGCGCTCGTCGGGCCTCAGCGGCACCACCATCGGCGCCCTGGTCCCGATCGCCCGTTTGCGGCCGCCACGGCGGCGAACGGCGAGCTTCTCCTCCCGATAGAGCCGGAACAGCTTCTTGTGGTTCACGACCAGGCCCTCCCGCCTCAGCATCACGAGAAGACGCCGGTAGCCGAACCGGCGACGCTCCTGCGCGATCGCCTTCATCCGCTCGCGAAGCTCGCGGTCGTCCGGCCTGCTGGTCTCGTAGCGAACCGTCATGCGGCAACAGCCGATGGCTTTACACGCCCGCCCTTCGCTCATCCCGAAGCCTTCCTTCAGGCGAGCGACAGCTTTCCGCTTGGCCGCGGGCGTCACCATTTCTTTCCCACAAGATCCTTCAACGCGGCATTGTCGAGCATGGCGTCGGCCAGAAGCCGCTTCAGCCGCGTGTTCTCGTCCTCCAGAGCCTTCAGTCGCCGAGCCTCGGAGACATCCATCCCGCCGAAGCGGGCCTTCCAGTTGTAAATCGAGGCGTCGCTGACCCCGTGCTTGCGGCACAGATCGGCAACCGATACCCCGGCCTCATGTTCCTTCAAAATTCCGATGATCTGCTCTTCAGAGAAGCGGCTACGTTTCATGTCCTGGTCCTCTCGATGGGCCAGAACGAACTTCAAACCGGATTAGATCAGAGGGGCAAGGTCACCACCTGTCGGCCAATGTGACATCGCCACTGCGGTCCTTCGAACAAGTCGATTCGATTCTGAATTTCGGCCTTTAGATGATTGTAGCGATTGAATCAGCGATAAGGGCTGGGCAATCGCGGTTGTGGTGACCGCGAGCCACTAAGCTTGTGCCGTACCCTTACAATGGTTCATCAAGGCGTTTACCTCGGCAATCACGAGATCCGGCGTGATGTCGAACTTGCATCGGACTTTGACCGGACAATGCCGCACTTGGTCCAGACCACATCCGCGACATTCAATAACACTCATAAGCATGCTGACCAAGGGACCTCGAAACCCCCAAATCTCCGGTAGATGTGACGCCGTGAAAATGCCGATAGTAGGGCGGCCAAGCTGGGCAGCGACATGGCCGGTGCCTGAATTGTTCGAAACGACGAGGGCGGCCGAATTCACGAGACAATTGAATTCCAATTCTGACAAGTCGACAGCCGTCCGAATGTTCGCGGCCCCACGTTCCCTAGCTATCTTCGCAACCTCCTCAAGCGCTTCCAGGCATTCGCCACGGCCAACGAGGACCACCTCACCACGGGTCGAAAGAGCAGCGACAACTTTGCCAAAACTTTCAATCGGCCAATCTCGCAGGCTGGAATTGGAGAACGGAGCCACGACAATCGGGGCATTGCCTGTAGTCGAATTCTGTGGGTGACCCGCTCCGCTTTCGAAATAGGCAGCTGCCTTTGCGACCAGAAAGAGGAGGATTTCTGACACATGCTGGAGACGCACCTGCTTACGGTCAATGAACCAATCAAGCCATCTACGGGGGATTTTGTTAGCAAGCCCTATTTTTTGGACCAGCTTGTAGAAAATGGTTCTGCGCAGTTTCAGATTGAATGGCGCTATCGCAATATCGATCTGATGCATGCTGTACGGATCAACTATCGCCGCACGGTGCCTGGCGGGAACTTCAAGCAAGATCGGCCTTGTTTCTTCCGGAACACGCATATCAATGGCAAGATCAAACTCGCCGGTCAGCAGCGGCCTGATGTCCGCGGCTTCTTTGCGCGTTTTGACTTTTGGGTTGCGAGGAAAAAAGTCAAAAGCAACGTGATCGTCGGCGAGGTCGAACTGTTTTGCAGTAGCGATGTTCCAGCTTCCCACCACCAGCGTAATGTGGGCATGCGCAAAACGCTGACGAAGGTCCTTTAGAGGCCCTAGAGACATCCAAAAGTCGCCGACATGATCAAGCTTGAGGACCAAAATTCTCATCCTTGCGCTTGACTGTTCCGGCTCTTCCCAGCTGCGGTATATAATTTGATTGCCGTCGTGCTTTGTAAAATATGCCATTGCCATTCCGAAGATTATACGGTCAACACTGATAGCCCGGTGACGCGTGTGTAGGTTGGAGTGCTCCCCACTTTGTCCGCGTCTCCGCAAGAATTCTGCCATCAGATCCAAGCCGCGCTCCAGCAGGAGCTGTTGGGCGAAGTCTGCATCTCTAGCGATGGTGGCGCGCCAAGAAAGCCAGCTATGTCCCGACCCGCAATGTGAGGGGCTTCGTCACGGTCTCGCATGCAGTGAGTTCGGCAACGCCGAGTAGACGGTGATCGCCAAGCCGCCGTCCCCAGATCTCGGAGCATAACGGCAGTGGCCTCGCTCTTTGGTCGATGCTGATCCTGAATGCGACCGTCGCCGCCGGCGACGACACCGCCGGCCGCATTGACCGTCTCGGGCACGCCCTGTCGCTGTGGTCCCGCATCACGGTCGCTAGCAAGGACCCGCCGCAGCCGCTTTTTTCTGCGCGTCCGGTCGTCCAAGGTGAAGTGGACGAATCAACCCTGTGATGAAGTCGACTGCCTGCCAGCGGTGAGGTGGCAGGCGGCATCGATGAACACCATTATTCGCCGAGCTTGGATAGCGGCACCTCTATCACGCTGAGAGCCTGTTATGCTGGTCCAGCGTTTGATCGCAGTCTTGATCCATGCGAGCAGCTTGTGAGGGATGCAATCGAACGAGGCGCTGCTCCCACAGCCGTCGCAGGCCCTCCATCAGAGCTTCACGCTTAGCCTGATCCGGCGCAATTGTATTGAGGAGATCTCCCAACACGGCTTCGCCCTCAATCCGCATCAGCAGATTAAACAAGTCGTGTGAAATTCGTACACTGTCACTGCTGAAGTGGGTCGTGCTGATCTCGCAGTGAGTCTCCCGACGATCTGGCGCTTTGTAAGCGCGGGTTTGATGGAGGGACACATAGGGCGGCAACGAAACCGCAAGCGCAGTCCAATCCTGCAGCGTTGCAGCCCGCTTTTTTACCAGGAAGGGCCCGACCACAAGTCCATCCAGCTCTGTCGTCAGAAAGGTGGCAATCGCGTCTGCAACCGAATCCACGATCGGTTCGGCATTGTTGTTAAAGGACGTATTGAGCAGAATTGGAGTGCCTGTGCGCTTCTTGAACGCATTGATGACCTCCCAGTACGCGGGATTGGCGTTGCGCGATACTGTTTGCAGGCGAGCGGTACCGTCGACGTGCGTGATGGCACCGAGCAAGGCGCGCTTTGAGTCACGCACGCGAACGACGAAATTCATGAATGGAAATTCGTGCCTACCGTCCGGGAGGTCGAAAAATTCGCTCGCATCCTCCTCCAGCACAGATGGCGCGAAGGGCCGATAGCCTTCGCGCTTCTTGACCATCGCATTGATCCGGTCCTTGTTTGCGGCGGGCCGAGGGTCGGCAAGAATGCTGCGGTTGCCCAGCGCACGTGGCCCAAACTCCGAACGACCCTGCACCCAGCCGATCACGGCGCCGTTGGCGATCCAGTCGGCTGCACTGCTTGCCACGTCATCAGAGCGTTCAACCTCGAGATGTCCGGCCCATGCATTCAGTTCCTGTTGCACGGCGCGCTCGCTCCCGAGATCAGGACCCCAATAGACCCCCTGCAGTCGCTCACACGGCGCGGGGCGGCCCATCTCGTTAGAGACTATCAGCGCAGCTCCCAATGCGCAGCCAGCGTCGTGAGACGCGGGTTGCACGAAAATGTCTTCGAAAAGCCCTGAATACAGCAGCTTACCGTTCATCGTGCAGTTGTGGGCCACCCCCCCCGCCAGGCACAACCGCTTCATGCCGGTGGCCTCACGGTGATGCCGGAGAATGTGGAACACGATCCGCTCAAGCGCTTCCTGCAGTGACGCACTCACATCTCGATGCTGCTGGGTGAAGGGCATTCCCTTTCGCCTGACCTCGATATTGCGGAGCAACGCCGGACCGATGCGGTCGAGGTGAACACGGTAGCCACCGCCGTTGGCGGAGAGCTCGTAGAACTGCTCGAAGAGCTCGCGATACGGAGCGGGGTCGCCGTAGGGCGCGAGTCCCATTACCTTATACTCGTCGAACAAGCCGTAGCCGAGATAGCGGATCGTCTCGAGATAAAACAGCCCAAGAGAATTGTTCTCGGGGAAAGCCTCGAGTTGCGTAATTTCTGTGCCAGACCCTACCGCCAAGAGGCCCGATAGGAAATCACCAGAGCCATCAATCGCTAGAATGAGACTTTGTTCGAAGCCCGACATTGCAAAGGCGCTCACGGCGTGCGCCTGATGATGACTTACGAATGAAATACGCGAACTGTCCAACTTAGTGCCGAACTCACGCGTTAACAGATCCTGCACCAACGTTTTAGCATCCAACGGAATGGAGAGAATGTCCGGGTGGGATGCGGACATACCTTCAAGCATGGCGTTGGCATAGGGCTCGCTGGCGTAGAGCGCGACACGATCAATGTCGTTGAGCTGAACCCCCGCCGCTGACAGACAGTATTGAATCGAACGAATTGGGAGCTTGTTGGAGTGTTTCATCCGATTGAGGCGTTCCTCTTCGACGGCTGCTATCACCCGTCCGTCTCGGACGAGCACCGCGGCGCCATCGTGCATAAAGGCGTTCCGAAGCTCGAATCGGTTTTCATGGACTTGGTCAAGTCCGCCGCTAATTCCTAGACACAGCATTTCTTTCTCCACATAGTGACGGGCAAGCCAAATTGGCCTGCCTCAGACCGTTTCCAACTAAATAGGCCGCGTTGTCGCTTGCAGCTGCAACCGCCTGTCAGGCATCACCGGCATCAAAGAACGCCTCATAAGGGTCCGCCTGAATCAACATGAGATGCTTCGATCGTGGCGCCTGCCATTCCATGACGCCGAGAGCTTGGCTGGATCATCGAATCTTGAGCGGCTGCTGACTTGCATGCCGGCGATGCCGTTTTCATCTGCAGCACGAACTTGTGACGCGGGCTGCCTATATCCTTGCGAAGGGGCGGCTGTTGACGAATAATGCCGCGCCGTGAACTGGCCCGATTTCATTCCCCGAAAGACCGTCGCACAGGCGACTGACATGTGCTGCACTGTCCGCCTGCTTCCCGGTCGCACATCCGATAACGCCTTCGCTTGTGCAGGAGGCCGCATCGCGTCATTCGTCGGCCAAACATGGCACCGACTGGAAGCCCGGCAATACCGCGTAGATGTAAAGTGCGCTGATGTTGTATGGTAGCGCTGCCGGCCGGGTCTCCAATCCTCTGCCCAAACGAGCGGACTGCCTGCGGCAAAAAGCCCGCCACAAGCAGAATCGCGCTGGGCAGCTGGCTCGCCTGCAAGACTTCGCAGCTCAGGAACATTGGGGACGACTAGCGTCGAACCGCCGACATGATCGGCCAGTTGCAACTCACTTCTCGGCACGACCTCCACTGCACGTCAGGGCGCATGGAAGATTTTCTCCTTTGGATGGGTGACCGGTGCGGACGTGCTTTTGTCCATGCAAGATTTCCGAAGAGTTATGAAATCGTTTGTTTCGATCAAAGTCATCCACGCTATGAATAGCTGCCGGACATGCGCTTCAAAGGGGCTTAGGCTTCCCGGATGGCTACTCCGATTCGAAGCGCGTGGCATTCCATGCGCTCTATGACAACATTTTTCAGCAAAGGGTATGAGAGCAAACCCACACTTCTTTTTCAGAAGTCGCTTCGAAGCAGCCGAGGCCTTGATGGGCTTCTTCACCAAGTTCGGCGATGGTGCCGCAGACATTCTTCCTCTTTCCGGGCTGAACAAGCGCAGAGTTCGCGCCTTGGCAGTGTATCTGGGCGCTCCGTCTGATCTTGTTGAAAAGATCCCGACCGCCGACCTGGAGAACCTCGTCCCGGTCTCACATACGATGAGATTGACGACTTCCTCGAAGGCCAAGAGATCAACGAAGCGGCGCACAGGCGTATACTTCATGCGCATTCCAGCACAGCCCATAAGCGAGCGCTTCCCGTCACAACGATTGCCATGACGGGTTCGATATTTAGGCATCGGCAATAGCGTCTCAACATACACGATCGATGGGCTTGCCGCAGTTAGGCAGCTAGCGGCCTGAATTACCGCTGGAGCGAAGCGCTGCTCTTTCAGCCCGCATGCGGTCATGAGGTTGACAGTGTCGGCACGTATCGCCGAGGCCGGCACGCGAACTCATTCTCCCTGAATGCCTGCTCTATCGATCTTCCGCAGCGTACCCACTTGACCGGTCGCTTCGACATTCCAGGCACCTGGATTCTAGCCGATCCTTGCCGCTCTCCTTCGGCCGGTCGCAATGCTGGACGTGCGGCCGTTACGCGATGCAGAGCTGGTTGTCAGATGCGTGATGCGAAACGTGAGATGCAGCTCCAGTTTTGGCGATGGCAGGCGCGCCGCATTGTTGATATCATCCGCACAGAACAGGCGCGCAAATGACATCGGATTCAGAGAAGGCTGAGGCGGTCGAGCAGCTGCTTGATACACCTGACCTTGCAACAGCACTCGAAAGCGAACAGTTCAAGAAATTCCTTGACCAGGTGCCGATCGCCATAGCCGTTTCGGACCTTGCCGGTGAAGAGCGCGTGGTCTACGCCAATCCGGAATTCGAGAAACTGTCAGGCCTGACGGCCGCCAGGCTCACCCGAGAAAACTGGGCGGCCCTTTTAGGCACAGGCCTCCATCAGCAACAGGACAGGCCGCTAGCCGAGGCCGTGGTCGAGGGAACCGATCTGGTCGGCACCTTCAGGCTGGAACGCGGCGAGGACAAACCCGCGATTGTCGACGTTTATTCGAACGAGATAGAAGACGATAACGGCAAGGTTTGCTTCCGGCTGGTGGCGCTGGTCGACGTATCGGCTCACGGCGAGGCGGGAGATCAGCGCTCGGTGGAGGAGCGTGTCAGCGAGAAAGACACGCTGCTGCGCGAACTGCAGCACCGGGTGAAGAACAACCTGCAGATGATCACCGCGCTGATCCGGCTGGAAAGCCGCAACGCGACCGAGGCCGACCGGAGACGGTTTGAGCGGCTTGCCGGTCGCGTCGACGCTCTGGCGATCCTCTACCAGACGCTAACGGCCGACGAGCCGAAGGAGGAGGTCGATCTTGGCGTCTATCTCAGCCAGATCGCGTCCGCGGTGATGAGCTCGCATGCAGTCGAGGGGATCCGGCTGGATATGAAGGTGGATACATATCCCGTGTCAATAAACGTCGCCATGCCGGCCGGGCTGGTCGTAAATGAATTGCTGACCAATTCACTTAAGCATGCGTTCCGCGGCCGCGATGGCGGCACGATAACACTGCACAGCGTCGTCGATGGCGACGGCTGCCGGGTTATAGTGGCGGACGACGGAATCGGCCTGCCGGAAGGCGAGGTGTGGCCCAAACCAGGCAAGCTCGGAGCGCTGATCGCGCGATCGCTGACCGAGAACGCCAAGGCGCAGCTAGCCGTCGAGTCCAGCGCCAACAAAGGGACGAAGGTGACCATCGTTTTCAAGCGGTCGGCGGCAGCAAGCTGAACGGTTGCTGTCGAACTAGCAGGCTGGCGGCTGGCTTCATGTCACGGCTTTGAGCAGGTGGCTGCAAATAGGCTAGGTCGCCCTTCACGGCCTGCTTCACATGGTCGAGGTCTTCCATTATGCTCCAGGCTTGCTGCTTCCGACTTCGGCGGCCAGTCCATCCCCACCTAGCGGAAGGCACTCCCGCCTGATTACGTTGCGGCTTGAGTCTTGACGGCGGGGGCACCTGACGCCTTCGCGCTCATCACGCGCGGGCCGGCAATTCAGCAGCGAGTGATCGCTTGGCCAATCTTGCCGAGGACGAAGGTCTAACCTACAAATAAAATTGGTCCGACTGTTCGTGGCCGGAGGTAACCGCGAATTTGCGCTATCGGGACAGGAGAGCAGTGCTGTAGGCAAACCGCGATGCGTGCATTCGTTCGATTGGTTCTACGATTATCCTGACGCCTGGGTGACCAGTTGCACCAGTATTTCCTACTACGCGCAATCTTTGTAGGGTCATGTGCAGATCATCGCGGCCCGCCAAGACATCGGAAAACTGATCGACGATCCTTCAACCCCTGAGATATTGCGCGCCCGAATGGCATCGGCGGCCGCCACATAATAGTTTGCGGCAAAGACGGCCGCGATCGAACGGCTGAGGACGCGCTCGCCAACAGATTGCGCGACAGACGATGGGGTGGATACCGCGGATACGACGCCTGGTTCGATGCTCCGATCAACAACGCGAAGCTCGCCGCGACTTCCGTCTACAGCGATTCGGTTCAAAGGCTTGGCGCGTTGGACAAAGCTCGCCGCGCCGAAGCGCGATGCATAGAAGCCGGGATAGTCGCCCGAACACAAGTCGAACAAGCGGAGTGGTCGACCGTTTCGTCCTCCCCGGGGACGAGCCGGTTGCTCTGGCCTGGGGCGACCTGATGGGTCTTGCGGAGCACCGTCTCCAGCATGGCGATCAGGTCTTCGGGAAGTATGGCCTCATTCTGCACAGACGGTTTTGCATGGCTGTTACGGATGCCGGCGGGCACGGTGGCGATATGGCGGTCCTTTCGATCGAGCGGCTCGCCACGCTGCGTATAATTCCACGCCAGGGAGGAGAGACGGCGCTCGATCGTCGCCACAGAGTTTGGTTTCTTGTCTCCTGTAACCTTTCTGGATGCACGGGCCGTGATGTAGAGGCCGACGGTCTGCGGATCAGGCGGCAACACCTCCGAGGTGCTGCCGGCGCGCCCAGGCGCAAAAAATCCGCTCTCGACCGAGCGGCGTCAGACCGGTATTCTTATGGATGTTCATCCGGTCCCCCTGGAGTCACTGAAGCTTCGACAATCTCAGCTTTCCCGGTTCGGACCGGATGGACAAGCTACTGAAAGCTCACAACTAGCTACCAATGCGATCAGCTTTCGGGCTATCGGGCGCATCCAGGGAGGATGGGTATGTTCTTGGCTAACGGGCTCAAGCTGCGGGACCGCGGGTGCACGCTGGCACTGATGTTGGCGATCATATGTGTATGTGCGCCTGCACTGGCGGCAAACGCGTCGGATCAGGCGTGCCGGTCCATCGCCAAGCTCAAAATTCCAAGCGTGATCTTTAGCGAGGCTAGCCTTCAAAAGCCGCAGGAGATCCCCGCAGATCCCTTCACTGCATTCACCGGCGCCTCGCCTCAGGCGGTAAAAGTTGGCGGGCACTGCCTTGTCCGAGGTGTTATCGGGAAACGCCAGGGGGTCGATGGTCAATCATATGGCACCCGGTTTGAGGTGCGTCTTCCGACGACCTGGAACGACATGTTCCTTTTCCAGGGCGGCGGCGCAGTTGATGGCTTCCTGGCGCCGGCCGTCGGGACCATTCCTTGCCGGAACTCGACCGCGGCTCCCGGGCTCTTGCGCGGCTACGCTGTTGTAAGCATGGATGGCGGGCACCCAAGCCCCGATCCGGCTTTCGGGGTCGATCAAGCCGCACGCATTGATTTTGCGTACGCCTCCATTGGCAAAGTCACTTCGGTCTCGAAGCAGGTGATTGCAAAGTTCTATGGGGCGGCTCCGAAAAAGTCGGTGTTCATGGGATGCTCGAATGGCGGTCGTGAGGCGTTGATAGCGGCTCAGCGATATCCGCTCGAGTTCGACGGCATTGTTGCAGGTAGCCCGGGTTTTCGTCTCAGTGCCGCCAACATTGCCGAAGCCTGGGATACTCGCCAGTACATGAGCATCGCTCCCAAGGATGAGGCCGGCCATCCCATTCTATCCCGCGCCTTCTCCCAGCAGGATCTGAACATCGTCGCCAAGGCGGTTCTCGCTGCCTGTGATGCTCGCGATGGCATTGAGGATGGCGTCATCAATGCCTGGCAGCAGTGCCGGTTCGACCCAAAGGTCCTGTCCTGCCAAGGCGATAAGACGGACAGCTGCCTCACGGCTGGTCAAGTGCAGGCCATGAGCCGCGCGTTCGCGGGTCCGGAAAGCTCCGATGGCGAAAAGCTTTACAGCGATTGGCCATATGATACGGGCGTTGCGGGCGCGGACTGGAGAATGTGGAAGCTGGGCAATTCCCCCACTTCCCAGTCGGATGCAAATAACATCGTTCTGGGAGCCCGCTCGCTTCAATACTACTTCATGACGCCCCCGGCGCCGAATTTTGACCCCCTGAAGTTCGACTTCGACAAGGATCCGGCACGCGTTGCGGATACGGCCAAGCTCAATGATGCGACCGGCACGTATCTCGCCAGCTTCGCTGCCCACGGTGGAAAGCTGCTCTTGTTTCAGGGACTTTCCGATCCGGTCTTCTCAGCCAACGATCTGGTGCGCTGGTACAAGCAAGTCGTCGAGGTCACAAGCGGCGGCGATTTGGAAGCGACTCGCCGTTTCGTGCGCATGTTCATAATCCCGGGGATGACCCACTGCGGCGATGGCCAAGCCTTCGACGACTTTGATCCTTTGGCCGCCATCGAGGGCTGGATAAACCAAGACAAGGCTCCGGATTCTCTCGCGGCTGGCAGCAAGGCATTCCCCGGCAAGCACCAGCCGATCTGCGCTTATCCCACTCAAGCTGCCTATGGCGGTAAGGGAAATCCCGATGAGATCGCGAGCTATTCGTGTCGGGGATAAGAGACCTCGTCATTTGTTCGCTTCAATCTGCGCGCATTCCCGGAACAGGTCTCCCGGACCAAGGATCGGTTGGAAAAGCTAAACCCGGAATTTGTGGGCCGTGCCATAACGCAGTTGATGATCATGCCTGACGACGAAGCGTCGGCCGCCGATAGTCTGGACACAGCGCTCGCTGTGCTCGATGAGGTAATTGTTATCGCCTGAGATCTGACCGCCTCATCCCAGCGGACAAAACGGGGGCATCAGAGCCCGGACGCCTTGGTGAGATTTACGCGGAAACGATCGCGCCGGCGCTGATAATTTCCGTCATCTCCGCGGAGGCATGGCCGAGCTGTTTTTGCACATAGCGTTCGTCGACCTCGGCCGACGAGGCGAGGCCGGCGCGCAGTGAGTGGCCGGCGAATTTCTTGGCCCGTTCGCCCTCCGACAGATCGCCGCGCACGCCGGCGGCGAGCGCCGTGCGCTTGACCAGGCGTGCGACCTCCTGGTCGTTCAAGCGATCGGCACCGACGGCTCTGCCTTGACCAGCAACGCGCCGAAACAGCGGTCCGTGCGCAATGCGCGCCAGTCTTAGCCAGGTCTGCAGAGCGACCACAGGGCAGGTGGCTTCGGAGGAGCCGCGGCCGATTTCGACCTCGCGCCAGCCGGTTTTGCCGCGCAATGTGACAAGCAGACCCTTATCGGCAAAAATCTCGACCCAGCCGCGTCCGTCCTCGGTCTGATCCCTGCCGACGTCGAGGCCGACGATTTCGGATCGGCGAAGGCCGCCGGCGAAACCCAAAAGCAGCATGGCGCGGTCGCGCAGACCACGCAGCGTGCCGCGGTCGAGGGTCTCGAAGATGCGATCAGATCCTCGGGCAGGACCGCTTCCTTCTGCCGGGGAGGGGAGGCGTGGGTGTTTCGAACGCCAGCCATCACCGTGGCGATATGCCGGTCCTTGCGGTCCAGCGGCTGGCCGCGCTGGGCAAAATTCCAGGAGAGCGACGAAAGCCGGCGCTCGATGGTTGAAACGGTGTTGGGCTTTTTGTCGCCAGTGGCCGTACCTGACGCGCAGGCGGCGATATAGAGCCCGACGACCTCAGGATCGGGCGGGAACATCTCGATGCCTTGGCGCCGGCACCAGCTCGAAAAATGCTTCCAGTCGGCTGCGTAGGCGCGGCGCGTGTTGGCCGAACTCGCCGCCTCGATACAATCGCGCGCGCGGCCGGCGAGCGCCTCAAGCTGCGCAGGCAGGCTGGGATTGGCAATGGCTGGAAGGGGAGGGGACGAGGCTAGGTCGGCATCGCCCATCTGCATGACGATATCGATGATGTCGGGCAAAGCCGCGGCGCTTTGTGTGTGAAGCTTGTCCGAAATTCGTAGCATATTTCGGACATCTTGACCGTCACTTCGTCCGAAATCGGACCACAGATTTCGGACAAAGCCCCGGCATCAACCCGCCAATATCTCGATCTGCCGTCGCCGCTGCAAACGTCGCCTGTGAGAGGCGAGCCGCCTCTAAACTGGTCGTATATCCCGATTAATAATAAGAATGTAGTCTCCATATTTTAGAGGGCACGCATGCTGCCACTCAACCGGCCTGATCACCACACAAAGTGAGGAAGAACCTGGTTAGGTGCAAAGCGACAATTGCCTCGACAGCGGGTCCCGGAAGGTTTATGCTGCCCAATCTTACCGCAATCCGAAATGGCGATTGAGTACCTTCACGAGTGAAGGGATTCCCGCGGTCTTAGAGATGAGTTGTCGAATGGCGCGAAGTCGCACAGAATCGCGAAGTCGCACAGAATCGTGTGTTTGATACCGATCAGGATCGCGAGCTATTTCAGGCGCAGAGAGGTCTTGCGCCCGATGCACGAGTTGCTCCCGGTCCAACGGAAGTGAATGGGGTGGAACTGCTTTGTCGACCAAATTGTTGACGGAACGTCCGGCGCCCATTGTTGCTACATGTCTGGATTCTTGGGGCGTTTTGGATGATGCAATCCACCATCTCACTCCAAAGGGCAGTGGAATCTGGAACAATGTCGCTTTTGTACGCAGGACATCCTTCGCGCCCGATTGGCATATTGTCTTTAACTCTGCTTCTATTTTTGGGCTCCCTGTTGATATCGAGGCGAGTCCAAACAGGACAATTTTTGCAATCGGCGAACCGCCGACGAAAGCTCATCGCGCATTTCATGAAGGGCAAGGGAAAAATACCATCGTCCTGACGTCTGACGCAGAGCTGGCTGCTCGGCAGAATGCAGAGCGCCGATTCGTTTTGTCTCCACCTATCACTCGGTCTTGGTCTGTAACAAAGACATATGACCAACTTCTGGTCAGCGAAGTCGTGGACAAGCCGCTTCGGCTCTCATGGATTACCAGTAACATCGCCCTGCTTAAAGGGCATCGATATCGGCTGGCGTTTCTGGAACGGCTGAGAGAGGAGCTCGATTTTGACCTGTTCGGCCGAGGTTTTCGGCTGATTGGAGATAAATGGGACGCACTCGCACCGTACCGTTACAGTATAGCTTTCGAGAATACTCGTGCTGATTACTATTTTACAGAGAAGCTTATGGACTGCTTCGTTGCTGAAACAATGCCGATCTATTACGGCAGCCCGGCAATCACGAGGTTCTTCCCTTCCGACTCAATGGTTCTGATTGACCCAGAGGACAAGAACGTAATCCAAAAAATTCAAGAAATCATCGACTCGGACCTCTGGAAGGAGCGTCGCGGCGCAATACAAGAGGCGAAGCGGTTGGTTCTTGAGAAATACAATACGTTTGCTTATCTCGCGGGCTTCATCGAAAGCGTTCACGATAAACCCTTACCGCCGGAAGTTATACACATCGGTTCGCCTGCGGTCGATTTTGGGACAGACGAATGAAGTACTCCAACGCTCGCTTCGCGTGCCCGGCGGTTGGTGGTCTGGCGAGATCGGTACGGAGCGCTCGGCGGAGAATGCCTACCTGCGCAGACGGGCCGGCACGGGCGCACGAGATCATGCGCCCCCGGCTGCCGCTGATCAGACGAACTGGGGAAGGCCAGGAACGGAATTGAGGACCTCGTCCACGAGTTCGTCGCCGGCATGTTCCTTGGCGAAGGCGATCGTCTCGTTGGCGATGGCGGCGATCTTTAGAATGCTGAGACCCTCACTCATCAATTGCTGGCCGAGCCCCATGAGGCCGCCTCCGCCCTCTGGGTCGTTGCCATGATACTTCGCCACTAATTCCGAAGCTCCGGGAATGGCCGCGATCATGCGCGCAACGGGACCGTCGGCCGCGTGGCGTTGCAGGAAACCCAGCATTAACCCAACGGCCTTCTCTGCGAGAGCCGGGCCGATGCCGGCACCAGTGGCGATGCGCGATAAGAATTCTTCCATGGCAGGGTTCGTCTCTCTTTAATGAGGTTTACACGGGGCCGGTCCGGCGCCCAAAGCGCCCTTGGCCGAACCACAATTGAACTCCACAAAAATAGGCCGGCGGAAGTGCTATTGCAACTGCGCGTAAAACCGCCTCTGTCAACGCAAGCTGCGTCGGACGTGCGTATTTCGCAAAAACGGGACAGTCGTTCCGCTAAATCGCGGACAGCAGTTTCACTAATTCGCGGACAGCAGGATGGGGTCGGCGCTCGGTTGCCTGGTTGAAGTCATTTGCGATTGATTTCGCCGTTTTCGGCGCCGGTCAAGGGCGGCGGTGTTTTTTGCTTTCTCATGCTGTCGCCTTCGAGGGTGATGCGATGGGCGTTGTGGATGATCCGGTCGAGAATGGCGTCGGCTATTGTCGGCTCCGCGAATGCTTCATGATGCACCTTTCCTTGATCGCCTGGTCCGTTGCAGTCGGCGTTGAAGTTGATCGATCTGGTCGCTGGAAAGGTTTCCGCTTGGCCGCGGGCGTCACCATTTCTTTCCCACAAGATCCTTCAACGCGGCATTGTCGAGCATGGCGTCGGCCAGAAGCCGCTTCAGCCGCGTGTTCTCGTCCTCCAGAGCCTTCAGTCGCCGAGCCTCGCAGACATCCATCCCGCCGAAGCGGGCCTTCCAGTTGTAAATCGAGGCGTCGCTGACCCCGTGCTTGCGGCACAGATCGGCAACCGATACCCCGGCCTCATGTTCCTTCAAAATTCCGATGATCTGCTCTTCAGAGAAGCGGCTACGTTTCATGTCCTGGTCCTCTCGATGGGCCAGAACGAACTTCAAACCGGATTAGATAAGAGGGGCAAGGTCAAGGTCGATGACTCAACTGTTGTGTGGGGAGAGCTCTTACTTCTCATTCGCTCCAAATGCGGACGCGGCGCACGAGCTCGGAAGTTGAGATCCCGTAGCGATCGTGAAGCGTCGGCAGCGCGCCAGCGTCGAGGAACTCGTCGGGCAGGGCGATCTGGCGAAAGACTGGGGTCACTCTCTCGCGCATCAGCAGCGCGGCAACGCCTTCGCCAAGGCCACCAATGATGGTGTGGTTCTCCGCCGCCACCACCAGCCGTCCCGAACGGCGCGCGGCAGCGAGTATCGCCTCCGTATCCAGAGGTTTGATCGTCGGAACGTGCAGAACGGCGCAGCCGATCCTGTCGGCTTCAAGCGCCTTCGCGGCCTCCAGCGCGCGCATGGTCATCAGGCCGCTGGAAATGAACAATACGTCCGCGCCCTCGCGCAGCATTCGCGCCTTGCCGATTTCAAATGTATAGTCGTCTTCGTCGAGCACGACAGGAACCTTACCGCGCGAAAGCCGCATGTAGACCGGCCCGTTGTAGTCCGCGATCGCCTCCGTGGCCTGTTCGATGTCGAGCGCGTCGCAAGGGTCGATGATCGTCAGGTTCGGCATCCCGCGGAAAATCGCGATGTCCTCCGTCGCCTGGTGGCTGGGGCCGTAGCCGGTCGTCAGCCCCGGTAAGGCGCAGACGATCTTCACATTGAGTTTCTCCTCGGCGATCGCCATGCAGATGAAATCGTAGGCACGTCGCGATGCGAAGACGGCGTAGGTGGTGGCGAAGGGCGTAAAACCCTCCCGCGCCAAGCCGGCGGCGGCGCTCATCAGCACCTGCTCCGCCATGCCCATCTGATAGAAGCGGTCCGGATGCTCCTGTGCGAAGACATGGAGATCGGTGTATTTCGCGAGGTCCGCCGTCAGGCCAACTATCCCGGGCCGCTGGTGCGCCAGTCTGGCCAGTGTGTGCCCGAACGGCGCATTGCGTGTCGGTACGCCATCGGGCGCGATCGACGCGATCATCGCCGATGTGGTCTTGCGCTCACCGGCATTGGCGGCGTGGCGCGGCGCGAACTTTGACAACCTCAACGCGGACGTCCCTTTTCCAAAGCTTCGAGCGCTAACGTCCATTCGTGCGGTTCGACGCGGATGAAATGCGTGATGTCGCGGGTTTCCAGGAATGGCACACCCTTGGCCATGCGCGTATCGCAAACGATCACACGCGGACGAGGTTCCTTCAGGCCGCGCGCCATGTCGAAGGCCTTGCGGACCGCCTCGATGTCGTTGCCGTCGACGCGCTGCGCATGCCAGCCGAACGCCTCGAACTTGTCGGTCACCGGTTCGGAGGAGAGCATGGCCGTCGACGGACCATCGGCCTGCTGATTGTTGAAGTCGACAATGGCAATGAGATTGTCGAGCTTGTGGTGGGCGGCCGACATCGCGGCTTCCCAGGTCGAGCCCTCACCGAGCTCGCCGTCGGACAAAAGATTGTAGACGAAACTGTCGCTTCGCTTGCGCGTCAGCCCCATGCACATGCCAACGGCAATGCCAAGGCCGTGACCGAGCGAGCCGCCGGTGATCTCCATGCCGGGCGTGTATGGCGCCATGCCGGACATCGGCATACGGCTTTCATCGCTGCCATAGGTTTCGAGCTCTTCCTCCGGCAGCACGCCCGCTTCGATCAGAGCCGCGTAGAGCGCGATCGCATAGTGTCCGATCGACAGCAGGAAGCGGTCGCGTCCCTCCCACAACGTGTCCTCCGGCCGGTAACGAAGCGCATGGAAATAGGCGACGGCAAGCACGTCGGCGACACCCAGCGCCTGTCCGACATAACCTTGGCCCTGGACTTGACCCATCCGCACGGCGTGTCGGCGGATACGATAGGCTCGTTCGGCCAGGCTGACATTGCTGCCAGCGCGAGGCATCTCAAGCTCCGTTGTCCACTCAGCCATGGATTAGCATCCCACCGTTGACATCGATCACGGCGCCGGTGATGTAGCTGGCCAGATCGGAAGCCAGGAAGAGATAGGCGCCGGCTACGTCGCGCGCCTCGCCCAGCCGGCTGAGCGGGATTCCCTTGATGATGTCGGCGCGCATGGCGTTGGTCAGTTTGCCGCCGGTGATGTCGGTCTGGATCAGGCCCGGTGTGATGCAGTTGACGCGGATGCCTTCGGGACCGAATTCGCGCGCCATGGCCTTGGCAAGCCCCAGAACACCCGCTTTGGCAGCCGAATAGTGCGGGCCACCGAAGATGCCGCCGCCGCGCTGGGCCGAAACTGACGACATGCAGATGATCGAGCCGCCGCCATTTTCGCGCATGTTCGGGATGAATGCCTGGCTGAGATGGAGCACGCCGCGTAGGTTGACATCGAGGATGCGGTCCCAGTCAGCCGCGCTGATCTCCAGCGTCTTGACCGGCTGCGTGACGCCCGCATTGTTGCAGAGCACATCGATCCTGCCCAAGGTTTCTGTCACTTGCGCCGCCGCCCTCTTGCAGGCGTCGAGGTCCGCGACGTTGCACGCAAGGCCGATATGGTCGGGTCCAAGCGACGCAGCGGCGTCACGCGCTTGCCCGTCATCGAGGTCGAGTATTGCAACGCGAGCCCCGTGCTGTACCATCAGCGCTGCCGTGGAGCGGCCAATTCCCCGGGGGCCCGCGGCCCCCGAAATCACCACGGCCTTGCCCTTCAGCAACAAGTCGAACTCTCCTGCTATTTCTGTTTGCCGGTGATCTAAAGTCGGTAGAACCGGGCGGCGTTGTCATGGAACAGCGCGAGCCGCTCCTCGTGTGGGCGATCGTAATTTCCTTGAAGGCGTTCAAAATGGCGTCGAAGCTCGAGAACAGCTTGTCGACGGGGAAGTTCGTCGCGAACATCGAGCGGCCGACGCCGAAGGCTGCGATCGCCTCCTCGATGCTCGGCGCCGTCGACCTGCATGCCGGTGTGATTGAGAATGATCTGCACGTCGGGAAAGTCGCGCGCCAGTTCGAGGAACTCGCTCATCTGCGGATAGTAGAGCTGCGGGTCGAAGCTCAGCCCGCGCTTCGCCAGCTCCCGGAAGCCGCGCCGCCATTCGGGCGTACGACTGACCTCCGGCCGCGCCAGATAGGTCTTGGCGGGGTCGGGATGATAATTCATCGGCTGCCGCATGCCGCGGAAGTTCGGATATTCCATGTGGCGGTCGAGGAGGTCGCCGACGTCGGGTTGGGACAGGTCGGCATAGCCGACGATGCCATGCGGAAAGCCTCGCTTGTTGGCGATCTCCTGCAGCCAGCGCGTTTCCCCAACCGGATCGCCGGGATCGAGAAGCAGCACTTCGGCTCCGGTGGAAAGGGCACGAGCGATCCGGACGATCTGGCCTTCGTGGAGGGACAATTTGCGTGCCGGCATTATCGATGATCGCTTCGCCGATCGCTGGGTCGATCAGCTGGAGCGCTCCGAGCGCAGTCTCGCGCGTGCGGCGACGGCTGATCTGCGACCAGCCCGACCTCGCATGCACAATGCCGATGTTTTCCGCGACCGGACAGCTCGGGCAACAGCGCCAGCTCCTGATGCACCACCGCGACGATCGGGCTGTTGTGGTCGGCCTTCGACGAGGCGAAGCCAATCTCGCCGGCTTCGCGTGAGGTCAGCCCTGTGACGATGCGGATGAGAGTGCTTTTGCCGGCGCCGTTGCCGCCCAGGAGCGCGTGGATTTCGTCGGCCCGGACCTGAAAACTCACACCCCGCAGGACACGGGTTGCGTCATAACTCTTCTCGATATTGGCAGCTTCGATCAGGGGCTTCCTGGTCCATACCTGTCCAACTCCCGGCACGTTGCCGGCGCTACCCAAGCTTTGGGTTGAACTCGGCTCCATCCTGTATCTCCTTCCGGGACCACTGTGCGACCGATTGACATTCGGCTCAATTTTCGTTTCTTAACATTCTGTGTAGCTGAGCTTAACTGACGAGGACGAGGTCAGACATCAAGTTCAATTCGATGACGCATTTCGAGGCAGTCGCGCGGCTCGGCGGCGTGGCAAAGGCCGCTCAGGAATTGCAGGTGACACCTTCGGCGGTTAGCCAGCAGCTGCGGCTGCTCGAACACCAACTCGGGGTGCGGCTTTTTCAGCGCGAAAAGCGCCATCTCTCGCTCACGATTGACGGTGAGCGGCTCTTCCAGACCACGACCCAGGCTTTCGAATCCATACGCGAGGTGCGTAATGCCATTGTGCGGCAGCGCGAAAGCTTCCAGCTTAGCCTGCGCGTCAGTCCTTCCTTCGGCGAGAAATGGCTGGCGCCGCGGTTGGCCGAGTTCAGCAAGGGCTATCCGAGCTGGAATTTGCGCGTCGACGCCACGCCCAATTTCTCGGATTTCGAAACGGAGGTCATCGATCTCGATCTTCGTTATGGCGGCGGCGGCTGGGCCGGCCTTTATTCGGATTGCGTCGTCAACGATCTGATCCTGCCGATGTGCTCGCCTTCCTATCTTGCCGAACTGCGCGCGATCTCACCGGATCCGCGCGAGCAGCTTCGCCATGCGCGGTTGATCGACAGTGTGAAGGCCTATTTCCGGTGGGATTATTGGCTGCCGTGCAACGGTATCCAGGGCGCCCGCACGACGTATCCCTATCGTTTCGACCGTTCGTCAATGTCGGTTCAACTGGCGAAGGACGGTGCAGGTGTGGTCCTGGAAAGCACATCCATCGCATTCGAGGACCTGGTGTCGGGTTCTCTGGTTCCGGTCTCGATAGAGTTCGAGGTCATCGAGTTTCCGGGATACTGGCTGGTCTGTCCTTCGCGGCATATGAACCGGCGCGCGGTTCGCCTGTTTTCGGACTGGGTGTCACGCGTGGGTAAGCGCGACACCGATCTGGCTCGCCGGTTTCTGGCGGATAAGCAACTGCGCATATCGTTCGAACGACGGCCTCATTTCGGGGCACGGGATGACAAAGCGGCGCCAATGGCGTGAACAGTTCGGCGTTCAAGACATGGCAAGACGAAGATTGACAGCACGTTGCGGTTGAGGAGCTGGCAAAACCCAGGCTGTGTGCAAGCGAATGGGTTGGCCCCGCTTTTCATTTTCCGCGTAGCCTGTGCCTGTGGCTGCCCGCGCCACAAGGCGTTGGGTGCACAAATGTGGCATTAGGCACAATCAGCTCTTTGATGCCGCCTGCTATGTCGGCCTTGCCGGGCAGCGAACGGACTCCGGGCGTGCGCACGCCGTCATGCGGTTGAGAACGGCGCAGCCGATGGCGACCTTGGTCTGCTGAGCCGAAAAGGAGCGGGCTCGCAGGCGACGTCCGATCAGCCTCTTGTAGCGCCCGACGGCGGTCTCGATCAGGGCGCGCTTGCCATAGCCGGTGGACGCCTGCCAATTCAGCCTTCCATCATTGGCGATCGCCGTGATGTGACCGTCCCTTTGACCGGGTGGTCCGGTGTCATCACTCTCCGGCCGTTGAACGTGGCGGGATGACTATCCTTGCGGTGACGCTGTGTTGCAGCACCGCGCAGTAGGTGGGACCGCCATCATATGCTCCGTCGGCCGTGAATTGGTCGATCTCTGCGTCGATCCGGTCGAGCAGCGGCTTCACCTGCGAGGGATCGTCGCCGTCCTGGTCGGTCAGACAATGGGCGATGATCTCCCCGCTGTCGGCATTGAGAACCAAATGCAGCTTGCGCCAGGTCCGGCGTGATCTGGCACCGTGCTTGTCTTCCAGCCATTGGCCGGCGCCGTAGACTTTCAAATCCGGTGCTATCGATCAGCACATGCAGCGGACCGTCCTCGGGATGCCGCTGCCGCTTGGCCGATGGTTCCCATATCTGCGCCCGGCGGCTTGGCGTCTGTGATCGGGAACCGGTAGATCAAGCCCCATCAGATCGAGCAGCGAGGTCGCCAATCCCTCGCTCTGGCGCAGACGAAGCCCGAAGACGCATCCCAGTGTCAAGACCGCCTCGATGGCGAGATCGGAATAGCGGGGCTGGCCGCCGCGGGTCGTTCTTCGCGGCGCATGCCACCTGGCCAAGGCTTCTTCTGTCAACCACAGCGTCAGACTGCCGCGCCGCCGAAGGCCCGCCTCGTATTCCGGCCAGTTTGTCACCTTGAATTTCATCTTCGCGACTCGGTGGCGGCGGCTGGCATTGTGTTTGTAGGGCATCGGGCGAAGATCATGTCGTTGGCGATCTCGCCTGCTCAAGCGGGTGCGGAAAGATGGCTCTCTCCCGCGGATTTCCCCACTGGTTGATGCCTACAATGCCGTCAGCGTGTTGTATGGCGTTCCGATTGGCGGGGAAGATCTCGATCTCTACCAGGGGTCCCGAGACTTTTAATTGCGAAGGGAGCGGAGCCATTCGACACGATCGAGCAAGGTGAAATGGTAACCGAGCATCCCGAACCGGGCGAAGTCATCTGGTGCGACGATTCCGGTGTCACGTGCCGCCGCTGGAACTGGCGGCAGGGGCGGCGCACCATGGGTCACGGCCGATACCCGCGCCATGTGGCTCGTGCTGGAAGCCCTCGGCCCAATGTCAGCTATACAGATGACGGGCACCGGAGAGCATTTGATGGGACTTATCCAAGCGTTGTGCCCGGGTGCGCGAATCGAAACCGCGCGGATCGACGAGTCCACTACATCTCGTGTCCCTTAGGGCATGGCCCACCTTTCGGAGAAACACCCCACTCAGCCCTGTCCGGATCTGGCGCTCCTTGCTCGCTCCGCTGGCCTACACAGTTGATTGCGAACGACCCAGAACGGCTCTCGAAAACGAGCGTCGAACGAAATCAGATCACTGCTTGTTCTCCCTTAGCGTTGTTTGGCGTACTTTTATCGCGATGCCCTCTTGTGGGCCGTGCCATAACGCAGTTGATGATCATGCCTGACTACGAAGCGTCGGCCGCCGATAGTCTGGATACAGCGCTCGCTGTGCTGGATGAGGTATGTTATCGCCTGAGATCTGACCGCCTCATCCCAGCGGACAAAACGGGGCAGGGAGGGGGCTTTTCAGAGCCCGGACGCCTTGGTGAGATTGACGCGGAAACGATCGCGCCGGCGCTGATACTTTCGCGTCATCTCGGCCGAGGCGTGACCGAGCTGCTTTTGCACATAGCGCTCGTCGACCTCGGCCGAGGACGCGAGGCCGGCGCGCAGCGAATGGCCAGCAAACTTTTGACCGCGTTCGCCCTCCGACAGATCGCCACGCACGCCGGCTGCGAGCGCCGTGCGCTTGACCAGCCGCGCAACTTCCTGGTCGTTAAGCCGATCGGCGCCGACTCTTTTGCCTTGCCCTATTACCCTTCGGAACAAAGGGCCATGGCCGATCCGCGCCAGCTTCAGCCAGGTTTGCAGCGCGACCACCGGGCAGGTGGCGTCGGAGGAGCCGCGGCCGACCTCGACCTCGCGCCAACCGGTTTTGCCGCGCAGGGTCACCAGCACGCCCTTGTCAGGAAAAAACTCAATCCAGCCAGAAGAATCCTCGGTCTGGTCGCGACCAACGTCGAGCCCGACGATTTCCGAGCGCCGCAGCCCACCGGCAAAACCCAGAAGCAGCATGGCGCGGTCGCGCAGCCCGCGCAGCGTGCCGCGGTCGAGGGTTTCCAGCATGGCGATCAGATCCTCAGGCAGGATCGCTTCCTTCTGCCGGGGAGGGGAGGCGTGGGTGTTGCGAACGCCAGCCATCACCGTGGCGATATGCCGATCCTTGCGGTCCAGCGGCTGGCCGCGCTGGGCAAAATTCCAGGAGAGCGACGAAAGCCGGCGCTCGATGGTTGAAACGGTGTTGGGCTTTTTGTCGCCAGTGGCCGTACCTGACGCGCAGGCGGCGATATAGAGCCCGACGACCTCAGGATCGGGCGGGAACATCTCGATGCCTTGGCGCCGGCACCAGCTCGAAAAATGCTTCCAGTCGGCTGCGTAGGCGCGGCGCGTGTTGGCCGAACTCGCCGCCTCGATATAATCGCGCGCGCGGCCGGCGAGCGCCTCAAGATGCGCACGCAGGCTGGGATTGGCAATGGCTGGAAGGGGAGGGGGCGAGCCGTGGTCGGCATCGCCCATCTGCATGACGATATCGACGATGTCGGGCATGTCGTCATCGCCGGAAGCAGCGGATGATCGTTGCGCGTCGCCAGCCATGCTCATGCCGCTTCGATATCCGTTTGGGAGAAGTCTTTGCCGATGAAAAGCAGCGGTTCATCTGCACGCTTTGCCAAAGCATAGGAGAGGCAATCGGCAAAATTCAGGGCGGCCGGGTGGCGGCCTTTGCCGTAGGTGAGCCAAGCCTGCGTTGCCACATCGACGAGATCGGCATCCACGGCGATGATGTCGGCCTCGATCTTGCGCAGCCACAGATCGATCTCGGCCAATGCGTGTTCGCCGCGCCTGCTGACCAGCACCATGCGTGCCTCGAGCACGCAGGTTGCCGGGACCAGACGGATTGGGTCCAAGACCAGCGCTCGTTCCAGCCTTGCTGCCTCAGGCTCGCTTCGAAGGATCGCTACAACAGCTGAGGTGTCGATCACCATCAGTTAGGGATTCCATGCTCGTCATACCCGATGATCTCCTCGTCGCTGCGACTATCCAGTTCAGGCAATCGTGCCACTCTTTCTCGGATGGCGCGCAATTCTGCCAGCAGACGCTCCTGAGCGGTCTCTCCAAAGCCCAAGCGATGCAAGCGCTCGCTCAGGGCCTGATGAATGGCTGCTGTCTTGCTGATGCCCTGGCGGCGCGCGAGTTCGTCGGCGAGAGCGACGGTGGCCGGATTTTTGATGTTCAGGGACACGAAAGACTCCAAAAATCTACCTTTCGGGTGTATTCTACCATGGTTCCCTAGGCTCGTAAACAACGAACGATAATGCAACATTATCGTTCGTTGTTGTGTCAAGACAAGTGCGGCGGATGTCGTGCAAATAGATTGCCAAAAGCGCCGCGCTCACTCATGCTGCTCAACGATGATTCTGCGTCCCAAACCCTCTCCGCGCCACTACGTCACGCTTGCCGGTGCCGCATCGACCGCGCCGATGGCAACAGTGCCTGCCTGGCTGCGCCGGGCCATCCCGGATGCGCAAAGCCTTGCGAGCAAAGACGTAGAGGATGTGGCGCTCGTTGTAGGCGCCGCCATCGGCGCGCTCGATGCGGTGGTCCGCCGGCAGGAGCGGTGGGCCGGCGCCTGGCGGCACCGCCTGGCGCTTTCGGCGGCCGCGGTAACGGCGAAGCAGGCGGGCCGCGTCGAGGACGAAGCGGCCTTGCGCGATGCCGTATTGCTTACAAGACCGGGTGACAGTGTCGGTCCCGCCGGCCTTTTCCTTCTTGCTTGGCGGCGGCTGGCATCTCGGCCAGCGGACGATCTGCTGACGGAGAGAAATGTCGCGGCGGTGCTGGAAGATCTAGGTCTCACACTCAACGATAAGGCGGTCAGCGATCTGAAGGACGATCTGCGACAGCTTGCCGCCAACACCGGCACGGTCGAAACGCTGGTCGGGGCCTTCGCGGCCGCGGAGCGTTACGGCTTCCGGCGCGTTCTCGGAGCCTGGCTTGCCGATGTCTTGCTCGCGCAGCGGCTAGGCTGGACACATGCAATCCCTTTGTTGGGCGCCGAAGCGACCTTAGCTGTGGGTACGGGCCGGCCGCGTCGACCAGCGACTGCCGCTCTGGCTGCCGGCGCCGAAACAGCCGATTGGGCTAAAAGCCTGCTGGCCGCACAGGCGCGCGCTGCGCTGCGCGCCATTGATCTTTTCGCCGAACTTGAGCGCCGCGCGGATAGGCTGCTTGCGGTTGCGCCGAAACTCAGGGCCAAGGCGGCGGACGTCGTCGTGGAAAAGCTGCTCTCTGACGACGCGATCGTCGCTTCGGAACAAATCGCCGGCATGAGCGATCGCGGCCTGCGCCGCCTGTTCGACCGGCTGGTCGAGCTCGGTGCCGTGCGTGAATTGTCCGGCCGCGCCACCTTCCGCATCTACGGGCTGTGAAGACAATGGCGGAGAGTGCACGTAGGCGAGGAGGGAGCCAGCCAGATGACCCTCGATCAGCTGACCAACTGTTTGACCGGGAACTCGATCATCTGCCGCCGGAAGCGCGTTGGCGTGAATGGATGCACCGGGTCGAAGCAACGATCTTCGCCGCTAGCGAGCCGGTCGACCGCGAAATGCTCGCCCGCATCGTCGGGAAAAGCTGCAGCATTGATCTTCTCATCGACGACATCCGCGAGGAGCTGCGCGGCCGCCCTTACGATCTGGTTTCGGTCGCCGGCGGCTGGAAACATTTGACCCGGCCTGCCTATGCAGACGCCATCCGCGCCGCTGTCGGTGGAAGTGGGAAGACGGCCGACCTTACGCAGTCGGAGGTTTTGGTGCTGATGTGCATCGGCTACTTCCAGCCGATCACCCGCGCCGAACTGTCGTCTTTCTTCGGCAAGGAGATCAGTCGCGATTTTATTGGTCATCTGCGCGGTGCCGGCCTGATCGCTTCCGGTCCGCGCAGCCCAACGCCTGGCGCGCCCTACACCTATGTGACGACGAAAGAATTCCTGCTGGAGTTCGGGCTCGACACGCTGCGCGACCTGCCGGATTTCGAGGCGCTCGAAGATGCAGGGCTGTTATCCAAGGCGAAGCTGCTGGCCGGTGACATTTCACCAGTTTTCACGGATGACGATGGCGGCAGCGAATAGGGTGAGGGCAAACGAATGGGGAAGATGAAAGAGCTGCAGATCGAGACCCACAACCTCGCACGAGATTGGGAAGCGTTGTTAATTAGGATCCTTGCGCAAGAGAAGGTTGGGCGGGCCGCTGGAACGAGGCCGGACGAAGAGCCTGCAGACGAAGACGAATGGGCGACGTATCGCTCGCTTCCAGACCTGACGTTTACGCCGAACGCAGCCACCACAACATTGGCGGTAGAATTCAAAATGTTCCGCTGGCAAACGGATTGGCGGCGCCGCCTCCGGGATGCGATCGCGCATACCCACGAAGTCATCAAGACCAATGGCCTCGACGGTGGAATAGTCATCGTTTCGCTAGACCTCCCGGAGGAGATCCTCGCTGAACTCAAGTCGCCGGCGGCGCCTGACGTTGAAATCTGGGGACTGGCGAAATTGAGATCGTTGGCCGCGTACGATGACGAGCTTGCAAACGAACTTGAAGAGCTCGTGTCTGAGACAGTGCTCGATGGCGATTCCGGTACCCGCACAACGCCCGAAACAGAATCGCTGACGGGCACGAAGATTGCCGCGCGCCTTCGGCAAGTGCCGCCTGGCAAGGAAGGTTGGACCGAATTCGAGAAATATTGTGAGCAGGCAATCCGGTTCCTGTTTGCAGCTGAGCTCTCCAATCTCAAAGCCCAACAGCGTACCGACGATCAATTGAACCGCATGGATCTGATCGGCCGGATCAAATCGGATCGCGGTTCATTCTGGTCGATGATCGCTACGGATTTTTCTTCCCGGTACGTTGTCTTCGATGCAAAAAACTATCGCGATCCGATCGGTCAGCGCGAAGTCGAGATCACCGAAAAGTATCTTTTCGACAAGGGTCTCAGGACCGTCGCCATCGTCGTGGCACGATCGGGTGCCAACGCAAGCGCGCGTAAGTCTGCGGAGGCGCTCCTGCGTGAATATGGGAAACTCATTCTCGTCATCGATCTCGAGGATCTTTGTCGAATGCTCACAGGGGCCGATGCCGGTGATCCCCCTGAGAATTTGCTCTTCGAGCGAATGGACGAAATGCTCATGACGATGGGCCGCTAGTCGGCTCGGATCGATCGGTTCAAATGATCGGTGCTTGCGCTTGCGGCTTACTAGGACTTGCTACTGGAGGCGGCGTGATCAAGGCGAAAGTCGACACCAAACAGATCGGTGTTGGAACCGTCGAGTTCTGGGAGAAGGTCAACAACTTCGATAGGGCCGCTATTGAAGCCCAGGCGAAGGAGTGCAAGGCCCTCTAAGCGCGGCTTCACACCTGTTACCCGGGCAGGCGTTTACCCCCTACCTGGGTTGAACGTCGGGAGCGAGTGTCATACCAGCAGATCAAGAAATACCAAGCGACTTATCTTATCTCATCTTGATTGTTGGGACTTTCCAATGAAGTATTGGCCGCATGGTCGATTGTTGAGGGAGGCGGCTTTGCTACGTCGTATCGGAGTGGCGGTTTCCATCGTCTTTTCCGCTGCGGGCGCTGCCAATGCCTGGGGTGCAACTGGGCACTCCGTCGTTGCCGAGATCGCCCAAAGACGCCTGAATGCAGATGCCTCGAAAGGTGTGGCGGAATTGCTCGGGCCTGGAGCGTCGCTCGCGTCGATCGCCAGCTGGGCGGATGATGAGCGCGCCCGGGACAAAACCACCACCCGATGGCACTTCGTCAGCATTCCCGGCGCAGCCATCGCGTATGAGGCTTCCCGGGATTGTGTTCTTGATCCAGCCCTCGGCGATTGTCTCATCGCCGCGATAGAGCGGCAGCTCGCGGCCGTTGCGTGCCCGACGCAACCGCTGGTGTCGCGCCAGCGTGCTCTCAAATTTCTCGTGCATTTCGTTGGCGACCTGCATCAGCCTCTCCACACCATCGATGACCAGGGAGGAGGCAACGGGATTGTCGTGACGCTCGTTACTCAGGAAGCCGTCAACGGCAATCTTCCCTACAATTCCAACCTGCACTCCACGTGGGACGCAGGCCTCATCGACAAGACCACCTGGTCTTGGGGGAGCTCTGTGGAGCGGCTTGAGTCGGGTTGGCTGAAGCATCGGCAGTCACCGCCGGCACGACAATCGACTGGGCCAACGAAAGCCATCTGCTTTCAGTGGCGGCACTCAAAGCCGTTCCTTCGAACATCGTGCTCGACGACGCTTACAGGCGATCGAATCTGCCTGTACTCGACGGGCAGCTTGGCCGCGCTGGCCTACGGCTGGCCAACTTGCTCAACCTGGCTTTCGCGACGGGCCACTGCACGGCGGATCAGCCCAATTAGAGAGAGGCGCGGGCAAGCTCGCGTACTGGTCTAGTGATGAAACGGGTGTAGGAGTGGCTAGAAGGGCTATGCCAAGCGGTCGCGGTTCCGAGAAGGGCGTTCTGTCACCGGCTGAGGCGCGCGATGTCTACTCAGCGCGTCGATTTCTGGATGGCGGCACGCAAAGGACGCTCGGACTGAAGGCGCGCTTTGACACGTACTTCAAGGATCCGCTGGTAGCAAAGCAAAACCCGGGTTTGGAAATCGACAGCGAGTTCTATGTGCCCTGGGAGCCGCGCATCGGCGACGGACCGACCAGTGCCCGGTTTGCGATCGTCGACTACGACAGCACCGCCAACAAGCTTGAGGACCCGGCGGTCTGGAACCCGCGCCAGAAGGCCTTCTCCACGCCGGACGGCCGTAGGGTAGACAAGTCCGTCAGGGAAACGACGCACTTTCGTCAGGTGAGCACCTGGGCCATCCTTCAGAACACGCTCGACTTCTTCGAGAGTCCGAGTGGGCTTGGGCGACGCATCTCCTGGGCATTCGAGGGCAATCGCCTGCTCGTCACACCGAACGCTGGTTACGGTGCGAATGCTTATTATGACCGTGAGAGCAAGTCCCTCCAGTTCTATTACTTCGATGACGAGGCCGGTCAGCGCATTCATACCTGCCTGTCGAGCGACATCGTCAACCACGAATTTGGTCACGCTCTGCTGGATGGCATACGGCCATACTACCTAGAGGCTATTTCGCCCCAGACCGGTGCCTTCCACGAGTTTCTGGGCGACCTCACCGCGATCTTGATGACCCTTCGCAACAATTCATTCCGAAGGGAGCTGGCTACCAGGACGCAGGGCGATCTCAGGTCCAAGTCGGGCAGCGATCTGCTTGCCGCCGTAGCGGCAGAGTTCGGTGAGGCGGTGTCTGGACAGCCGTATCTTCGCAGCGCCGCCAACGAACACACGCTCGGCGAATACAAGGACGTGGTCGAACCGCATGCTCTGTCGGAAGTCATGACCGCGGCGATGTTCGACATCTTCGTCGCGTTGACCGAGCAATATCTCAAACGAGAACGCACCGACGGCAAGACGCACAGCCCAGCCCAATCGCTAAGTTTCGCCGTCGCTCGCATGCAGGTCATCGCCATTCAGGCTTTGGACTTCCTGCCTCCCGTCGAGGTGACGTTCAACGACTACGCACGCGCAGTTCTGCGTAATCTCGCAATTGCTGACCCGATTGATCAAAACGAGTATCGGGACATGATCGCCAGCGTCTTCGTCCGCCGAGAAATCCTGACTGCGGAGGAAGCCGCCACGCTCCTCGCACGTGGGCCTCTCTATGAGCGGATGCCGGGAACTATTGCGCACGACGCCGAGCGCATAGGCAGTTCGCGCGCCGAGGCGTATCGATATCTCGACGACAATCGCGACAAGCTCTTCATCCCAGACCATGTCGACATCATCGTCGACGAGGTCTTCACGGCCCAGAAAATGGTAGGCATGGGCCTGTTCCAACCCAAGCAGATCATCCTTCAATATCTCTGGCGCGAGGAACTCGTTCTGGAAGGCCGGAAATTCGGCCGATTCAACGGGAAGACGACGAGCCTCCTGTGTGGCGGCACCCTCGTTTTCGATGTAAATGGAAGTCTGCTGTATTGGACGCGGAAGCCGGGAAGCGAACCGTCGGCAACGGCGGCGGCAGCGATGCGAAAGCGGAAAAGACGCAAGGATCTTTTCGGGACGGAAGTCGCCGCACTCGACGAAATGGAGGCCGGCGAGCGGCGGCGGTTGGAATACCTAAATGTTCTGGCGCGCCGTGTCGGCGAAGGCATGGTCGGCGAGGAACTGGCCGGTCCGGAAGGCTTGGTCGGCGGGCTGACACCGCCTCTGATCGCGCGAGAAGTCGATGGATCGGTCCGATTCGAGCTCTCACCCCACTTTCATATTCACGATGACCATGAAACCGAGTTTGGAGCGCTGAGATGGCAAACGAGCTCCTGATCCGGGTCTACGATGTCGGCTTGGGCGATTGCATCTATGTTCGGATACCGGGCAAGAGTGCAAAAGTTGAAGACGCCTTCCATCTGCTGATCGATTGCGGAACTTGGAGCGAAGGAAAGCTGCTCAAGGCCGCCATCAAGCAGCTGGAAAGTGAATTGCCGACAAGCGACGGTGGCAAGAAGCGGCTCGACCTCGTTGTTGTGACGCACGAACACAAAGATCACATTGCGGGATTCGATCCGGCACTGTTCGAGAACATCGAGGTGGGCGCGGTCTGGATGAACTGCGCGATGAATCCGAAGCACCCGCAGGCTGGAAAGACACGCAAAATACGGGGTGTGGCTGAGAAAGCCATGCGCCGTGTCGCGGCCTCAGGACTGAAGCTCAGTCCGCGCATGGACGAGCTGCTGTCGGTTTTTCAGATCGACAATAAAGGTGCGATGAACACCCTGCGAAAGACGCTGCTGAAGGGGCGAGACCCAACCTACGTCAGTGCCGGAGACACGAACGAGAAATACGGCCTCGCACTGCATAAGGCCAAGATACACGTTCTGGCCCCGGAGGCGGACTTCGATCGCTATTACCTTGGTGCGCCAGCTCAGCGTGCATTGAAGGGAGTGCTTGGCTCGGCTACCTTTGACGCGGAAGGGGAGCTCATCTCCACCGCAAAATCGGAAAAAGCCGACAAGCTGCCCGTGCCCAGGAACGTCGGCCCGGCGTCATTCCGAGCGCTGCGGGCGAGAATGCAGTCGCAGGCCCTCGCATTCGCGGAATTGGACGGCACGCTTAAGAACAACTCCAGCGTCGTCCTGCTGATTGAATGGAAGAAGAAGCGCTTGCTGTTCGTCGGCGATGCCGAATGGCACGGCGCCTTCAAGGAAGGCAAGATGAACGGCTCGTGGAACGTCATGTGGCAGCGTCCGGATAAGCTCCTGAACAAGCCCGTCGATTTCCTGAAGATCGGTCATCACGGCAGTGAAAACAGCACGCCGTGGGATATGGGAACAGGAAAGGCATCGGAGGCGGTGTCCATCCTGGACGCGATCCTCCCGCTGCCGCGAGCGGGCGAGCAAGCCACCGCAAAAGCCGTCGTTTCCACGGAGCGCGGCAAGTACCGGACGATCCCGCGCGGCCTTCTCATGACCGAAATCGCACGCCGCGTCGAAGGTGCGAGGATTTATGCGTCCGACCTGAAGGGGTTTAAACCCAAGGATCCGGCGGACTTCGACGCATATGAACGAGAATGGCTCGGCCTGGCCCAGCCGCTCAGAACCGATTTCGAACGCATTCGAGAATCGAAGGGATTCGTGGATGTGATTTTCACCTAAGGTCAACGTGCTTCACAGCGCACCTAAGCCGGCGGCCCCAAAGGATCATCGGGAATCTCTGTTGCCTCACCAACCGCGTAGGCAAGTGCGATCGAAAAGAGACTAGGGAGGCCCTCGCGTGGAGCCGCCGCAATCCGTCTTATATCCCCCTCGGCGAGCGCCAACCGCTTTGTCGCCAGTGCCAGGAGGAATTCGAGACACGCTTCACCTTGGCTTTCCCCGTGCTGGGCGAGCATCTTGACGATCAGGTTGGCCATCTTCGCGCTGTGCTTTTCGGTTTGCACATCAGCAAAATTGAGCTCGTGAGGGAACGAAGCGCGCAACAGAGCCGCCTGGATGATCCCGTCGTTGTAGCGGGTAAAATTTTCGCTCGACAGCACGTTGAGATGGAACGGCGATTGAGACAGCGACGCCGACGTCTGCTTCGGCTTCGGCACCTTCCGACAGTTCTCAAGAATCGCCGCGATCGTCGAAAAGATATCGCCTTGGGTGATATCCTCTTTCTCGTAGTCCCCGGCCCAGAATGCGAAACCCTGCCGGAGCTTGAGCGCATCGTCGGAACTTGTTTTTAGGAAAAGGTCATCTCCACCGATATCTGTCGATATAGTGGCTATGCGACTCTCGATGGCCGCAATGGCGGCATCCTCGGGATCTATCATCCTTAGCGGCAGGAGCGCGTTGTTCCAGAATCGCAGTTCTCGGCTCCAAGCGGTGAACTGGTTTGGGTGAGGCAACATCATGTCGTCGACAAAACACATTGTGTGTTTGGGCGACTGATTGTTGTGCTCGAGGTCGCGCAACAAGGTCACTTGGTGCTCGGCCGCACTGTACTTTCGCAGTCCCGCCAAGAACGTCCTTGGGAGGCTCTTGAATCTATCGCGGAGGTCGCGGCTTGCGTCCTGAAAGGACTGACCGGATCCAACGCTTGCTGCAACGACGACCACGCCTCTACGATCCTCTTTTCCTTTGTCGAGGTGAGTACCGTGCATGACATGCGGGCGGCGCAGGCCAAGACCTTCGATCTCGTCTGCAACGCGCTCTGCGAGCGCGATACTTTCCCTCCCGCGAAGCGCCAAAACATGGCTCGTCGAGGCTGGAGCGTGTCGTCGGACGACAATCTCAATCGCGCTTTTCCCGCCGTCACTAAGGAGCGTGTGATCAAGGTCGACGAACAGCCGATGAAGGTCGCCATCGGGGTTGCGCCGCAGGGCAAAGGCACGCTTGCCCCGATACTTCCTCATCACATCGCGCAACCGAGCTGGCGCATCGGTATGAACCAGCATGTATGGCGTGACCGTCGCAGCGTCGGCAAGAAACTGGTCGCCGACGAAGGTGATCGTTCGCGAGCCATTCCTGCACCAAGGGCACCGCTCCTGCTCGAAAACCTCCATCGACAAAGGATCAAGGCCTTGGATCTCACCGCGCGCGTCGAAAACAACGGTGCCCGGCACTTGATGAGCGGTAGAAAATAGCGTCACCACGCGCTGGGGCGGAAGCTTCGTCTGCTCGAACACCTGCTTTGGCAACGAGCCCGTTGCGGTGGCAGATATCACGACCAGCTCGCTGTCCGGATCTTGGATGCTCAGTTTTTCAAGTCCTTCGTATGACGAGAAACTCGTCACACGCGGGGTGATAAAGTCGCGGCGAAGTCGGCTCTTGAGAGAATACGCTGCAAACACCAGAACCGAAATCGATGAGGAGTCGACCCAGACCTTCTTGATGCTATCGTGGAGATGGGGAAGGAGTACCAACGATAAAAAGCCGATCTCCTCACCCTGGATGAGCATGTTTGCAGCCCGAAAGAAAGCGGCCGAGTGCCTTCTGCGCGGGTGGATGAAATGATGTCCAGAAGGCGCAACGAGCACAGCTTCACGCGTCTCTGCCAAGTGGCGAATTCCGGCAGCTCGAAGCGAGCGAAAGTCCTCCTTTGCAAGTATTATTGAACCTTGCAGCGTCGAGCTTGCACCTGTTTTCATTCTACCTTGGGCGTCGAATGACACAATGACGACTGGTACGAGTGCATTGGCCAAGCGCAGCGCAGTACCGGCTTCGATTGATCTCTTCACGCTCGTTCGTGCCGTGGCGGCGGCATCGCTTGGCACGACAATAATCAGGCTGTCGGGATAGGGACGTCCACCGAGCCTGTCTTCATCGACGATCCGTATCAGATCCTGGATGCTGAAAAACGGGAGTGTTGTGACGAGAACCAAGGCGTTGCCGACGCCGTTTTTCTGCCAACGGTAGTGGAAGAACGAGCTCATCAGCTTCCCAATCCCATTGGTATCAGGATCGAAAACGAAGCTCCCGTGACGGGCGCGTAGCTCTTGATTTCGTCGTCTCCGCCGGCATCGATGAACCGAGTATCATCAGGCGAGAACTGCACGTTCTGCGTTCGAGGCGGGAACCACTTGCAAAGCGACAGTCGGCCCGTCCGCAACCTCATGAAGCCCCCGCACGCCTTCAGAGCCTGCACTACACGTGGCAACCCGAGGCCATGACTTGGGTCGCTCTGCGTCGTGAAGTTTTTCAGGAAGCATCCACGAACGAGATCATACTCTTGATTGATGGGCATCGCCTGTTCTACCGGCTTGCCGAGCGCTCTGGCCGCCAAGCCTGGACCGCTGTCAAAAACAGATATCTCCAGAAACTCGACGCGTGGCCGTGCCGACGCATCGGCTATACTGGCGTAGTATTCGCGCAAAACCTTGAGCCCCCCAGCGTGACTATCATGGGGAGTGTCGACTGGCCTTAAGGCGAAGAGAATGCCTCTTGCAGAGCGCCGATAGAAGGCGCCGTTGAGATCTGTCCGGGCATGAACATGCGTGTTCGAAAACAGCTCCTTGAGCAGACCGGCGATGACATCGGTCTCGACCTCCTCGAGGCGCAGACGCTGGCGATTGACCAGTCTTCCCAACGCGCGATTCACTACGCCTTGAAGGTCGCCGCGCACTGCACCCGACACTGGCTGGTACAGGAGGGGGTTCGGACCATCCAGCTCGATATGATCCACCGACAGCAATGCGATCACCCCGCCATGAATCATCCGGTCGAGGTCGCCGCTGTAGAGTTCGCGCAGGCGCGCGACAGCGAGTTTCAGCATGCCAGCCGTTACGTCCCGACGCCCATCGCGGCCGATGATGCGATCCGCGAAGACGGTCGCTACAAGACCGTATGTCCGGTGAAGCAACGACCTCGCGGCGTCCTCAGGCGCTTCGTCGGAGGCTAGCTGAAGGGTCGCTGGATTGTTGGATCGAGCCCAGCTGACTGCGAGTTGAGCGCCAGCTGCCGCGCCACCTGGCCGAGCTTCAAAGGGCCACTTGTTCGGAACCGTGAGAACGCTTGCCCGGCGCGCAAAGCCCTCGAGTGCCTGCTCACACTCGCCATAGGCCGCGCGGCGGCTAAGAACATCCTGGTCCAGGTTTCCGCCCATTAAGTCAGACCGAGTTTAGCCCGAAACTCATCCCATTCGCGTTTCGTCATCGACGTGTCCGAATGCGTGACCGTCTCCCCGGCGAGCATCCTGAGCAAAGCGCGCATCGCCTGACCCGAAAACGTGGCGGCCTCCAACCGGTGTTCCCGGAACGCTTCATAAGTCAGCGGAACCCACTTTCGCATCACGTCCAATATCACCTCCGCATAGGCGCGGATTTCATATTGCGCATGGGGATCGGCGCGCAGCCGCAGAAAATTCATGAGGTTATGGAGATCGGTCTTCCAATACCACTGCGTGTAAAAATTCAAGGTAAGGTTCATGCGCGCTAGCTCCCGCGCCAACCCTTGACGACCCTCATCCAGGCGTTTGCCGTCTTCGTCGTGGTTGAGCAAGTCGAGGTAATGATCGTAGTTCCGTTCCGCATCCTCGGTCAGAATACGAAGCACATGTTTGGCTTCTTCGGCACCGACCACTTCACCCCGTCCTTGCCGGTTTTGAACCGATTGCGCGGCAAGCTGCTCGGTAGCCGGAACATAAAACTCGCGGTCGAGGATGGAGTACCGCGCCGAATACTCATTCACGTTTGCCATGCGATGCCTGATCCACTGCCGGGCAACGAAGATCGGCATCTTCACGTGCAGCTTGATCTCGGCCATTTCGAACGGCGTCGTATGCCAATGACGCAGAAGATAGTTGATGAGATTGCTGTCCTCGGACACCTGCTTCGTGCCTCGACCGTACGAAACGCGGGCAGCCTGCACGATGGCGCTGTCGTCTCCCATATAATCGACCACCCTGACAAACCCGTGATCAAGCACGGGGAGGACTTCAAAGAGAATTTCCTCCAGCCCCGCCGCCACCGGTCGCCGCGTTGGAACGACCGCCTCGCGGGCTCGTACGATCTCGAGCGATTGTTCGTTGGAGATATTGCTCATTCCTGATCCTTGATCACGGCGCGACCGAAGTAGCCCTCTACCCCGACCGTTGCGCGCTTAGAAGCACCCTTGCTCAATCGGTGTGAAAAACCAATTGCCGCAGAGTTACGGCCTCCAATATCAGCCTAGCAACAAACTTGTTGTTGTTAAGCCCCAAATGCCGCCGTTACGTGTGCCGGCTTGCTTGACTGCCGATGCGCAAAGCTCCCAAGCTGCGTGTATGAACTATGACTTCTCAAGCTTGTCACCCACCGATTTTGAAAGACTGGCAAGTGATCTCGTCGGTCGGGAAATAGGGCTGCGCTTGGAAACCTTTCCCGCGGGTCCCGACGATGCGATGGACGGACGGCATGTTTCGGCGGATGGGACAGTTGTGCTGCAGGCAAAGCACTATGCCCGATCGGGTTTCTCGAAGCTGAAGTCCAAGATGTCGGCCGAGCGCGCCAGCATCGAATTGCTCGATCCGAAGCGCTACATTCTCGTCACGTCGGTGGCGCTCACACCAGGAAACAAGAGTGCGCTCGCGCTGGCGATTGGTCCCGCGCTAAAGACGCCGGGCGACATCCTCGGCGCTGACGACTTGAACGCGTTGCTGCGCAAATACCAGGACATCGAAGTCGCGCATCAAGGGCTCTGGGCGCACAGCACCGGCGTTTTGGAGAGCGTCATTACTGGCGCCGTTGCCAAGGCGATCACGCAAGTCGGATCAGTTCCTCCCGCGCTCGCTAGGCTGCTTCCACCCGCCGCCTCCGTCGGCGAGGAAACGCAGCCAGCTTCGCCGAAGGCGGAACGGGATGTCATCTTCTTGATAAAATCCTCACCCGTAGACGACGAATTCACGCTCTGGCTTGCCCCGAAGCTCGAGGCGGAGGGATACCGGGTGTTCGCGGATATCCTGACGCTTCAACCCGGAGATCGGTGGCGCCGAGAAATCAACCTCGCCCTGCAGTATCGAGCTGCGAAAGTGCTTCTCATCAGCCGCGAGATCACACTCGCCGACCCACATGTTCAGGAGGATATCGATATCGCGTTAGAGATGGCGCGCGAGCTCAAGGATGGCCGTTTCATAATCCCGCTTCGACTCGGACCCGCGCGGAAGGTCAAGGGCATCGGAGACGCCGTTGCGGTCGACTTCGTCCGCGGCTGGGGCGACGGACTGACGTCGCTCCTCGCGGCACTGCAAAGGCAGAAGGTCCCTCGCAAGCTCGACGACGCCATCATCGATCCGAATTGGGAGACATTTCGCAGGCGCGGCGCGGTCCCTTTGGTCAGGGAGCCGGAACGTCTGAGGTCGAACTGGCTTCGCATCGTTGAGGCTCCCGATGTCATCCGCTTTTTCGAGAGTTCCGGGGCGACCGATCAAAGATTTCTGGAAAAAGCGATCGCCGGCTTCGCCTACCCGTCGGCACCCCTCGGCTCAGGAATACTCTCATTTGCCGATCAGGCGGAAATTGACGCGGCTTTCCAATCCGTCGGGAGGTTTCGGCTGAAACACGAGATTCCGCTTCTAGAGTTCATCGAAAAGGGTTCTTCCAAACTCGAGGTGGAGCGGCAGGTTGCTTCAAATCTCATAGTCACGATGTTCAAGCGCGCCTGGTATTCGTTCTGCAGAGCTCGCGGGCTTGTCGAGTATGAGTATTCCAACGGAACGGGCTTTCACGCCTCCGCCGCGCTGGCCGCGACAGGGCAACGGATACCGTGGGGCAGGCAGGGCGAGCGACGATCTTCGGCGCTCCGGAATTCGGCCAAGAAGCATATATGGGAGTATGGCGTTACGGCTCTGCCATCCTTCTGGCCTTTCTGGCACTTCAAGTTGAAATCCCGCGTGCTGTTTTCGGTCGACAACGGAACGCCGGCAGGGGTCGCGATTGATGACAAGAAGAAGCTGCACCGCTTGCGCCGATCCATCTGCAGCGGATGGCGCAACAAGCAGTGGTATGGGCGGATGCTGGCGTTCCTCGAGCTGCTTTCACCCGATTCGGCCTACATACGCCTCGAGCTTTCCGCGGCGCAGTCGATCTTGCTCGAAGCGTCGCCGATTCTGTTCTCGTCGCCGGTCAGCACGGCTCTGCCAGACGTGCTGGATCCAGATGATGAAGAGACAGACCTAAGCACGTTGGGGCGACCTGAGAGCGAGGAGGAACTCGAAGGATGAAGTTCCCGGAAAAATCACTTCTGATCGAGCATTTCGATGAGCCCGACCTCGAGTTCGCGTTCTCGCAACGCAGCCCGCATCCAAAGGATGGCCTGTTCCTCTATGGCCCCCACGCCCGAGCAAAAAAGACGCGTGAAATCAGTGTCGGCGTCGTCGGGACCAATGAAGGCATCGTCCATTTTCGGACCTGGAGCCACAAGCTGAATGATGTTGTTCAGGTTCCCCCTCCGGGGAAAGGCGAAAAGAAGGACAGGCTGCACCTCGCCAACTTTCCTGGGCTCGAGGCAGCATTCGGGATCTCGTACGATCCGGACAAATGCTCATTTCTCTCAATTCCGTTGCATGACATAGATCGGGTAAGCCGAGTATGGAACCTCAACGAGGCGGTTGAGAAGGTTGCGCGGCTTTACATAGATCGAGTGAAGAAGCATCTGCGGAACGAAGAGCAGTCCATAGACGTGTGGGTGCTGGTTCTGCCCGAAATTGTCTACGAGCGCTGCCGACCCGGCTCCAAGCGAACTGGCCTCCCAATGGAGAAAGGCGATTTCGCGAAGAGGCAAAAGGCGAGATCGAATCTGCCACTATTGGCTTCGGCTGGCGTCATCGACCAAACCGTTGAGGAGATTTTCGATGATGTCCCCGACTTCCATCGCAGGATCAAGGCGGAGTTTCTGAACATCGCCCCGACGCAGCTGGTCAGGGAGACGACACTCGCGCCCGGAGCCTTCCTGAACAGCGCCAACTACCCAATTCGGCGGACACAGGATGCGGCGACGGTCGCATGGAACCTGGCGACCGGCCTCTATTACAAGACGCAACCGCGGCCTCCGTGGCGGCTGGCCGGCGTTCGGCCGGGCGTCTGTTACATCGGCATGGTCTACAAGAATTTGCCGAACGATCCCAACGGACACGCTTGCTGCGCGGCGCAGATGTTTCTGAACGAAGGAGACGGTATCGTCTTCCGAGGAGCGAACGGTCCGTGGAAGACCGGGGAGTACGAGTATCATCTCAAGGCGGAGGCAGCGACGAATCTCCTGGAGGTCGTGCTCAACACATACCGCTCAATGCATGGCGAGCCTCCGAAAGAGCTCTTCATCCATGGCCAGACGTTTTTCAACGACGAGGAATGGAATGCATTCGTCGACGCCTCCCCGAAGGAGACGAACGTCGTCGGGGTAAGGATTAGAACCACCTCCGGCGAGACGAAACTTTTCAGGGACGGTGACTATCCGGTGTTGCGTGGAACGGCGCTGCTGCTCGACGAGCAGACGGCCTATCTTTGGACGACTGGGTATGTCCCTCAGCTCGACACTTATATTGGGCCTGAAACTCCGAATCCGTTGCACATAACCCTCATGCGCAGCAAGCGAGCAAAGCCCAACATTCGGACAGTCTTGGCCGACATAATGGGCCTCACAAAGATCAACTACAATTCTTGCAACTTCAACGACGGACTGCCGGTCACCGTTCGCTTCGCGCGCATGGTGGGCGATGTTCTCACAATGGGCTCGGCCAAGGGAGAGGGGAAACAGCAGTTCAAATTTTACGTTTGACCGACGCTCTCAGGGCACGGACACGCTGGCCTGATGACCTTCCGTCAACGCCTGGCCAACTTGTCTCCAACCTTTTCCCGCTGTTTCCAACTGATTTTACCGCCGACTTGAGAGGGGCGTCCCCGGGATCTCGTCGATCCTTGCGGACACATCGACGAGATCAAAGTGAAGGCCCGGGATTTTCGCTGAGATGACAAAGCGACTGACATGTGTATTAGCGTGCAGCTTAAAATCGTTCGGAGCCCGTGCGTTGACTATGTTTGAAGGGAACCATCCTGAATTCAGCATGCGGCTGAACGAGTTCCTCGCTTCGCGGGCGAGTATCGCCGGGCTGCCGCAGAACATCCTATTGCTGGCGTATGAGGGGTACGGACAGGATATCGTCTCTTGGCAGCACGTCGTCCAACGCGCGCATGAGGTCCATGACGAACTTCAGCGGCGCATGCCTGAAGCTATTTTCGAGATGGTCGTGCACCAAAGTGAGGAGGTTGGCGAAGCCGCGATCGGTGTCAGCGCGTACCATATGAGCGCAGCGAAAATGGAAGTCGGCGGTGAGGCCTTCTTGAACGGTGCGACCAACACCTTTGTGTTTTGGCGTTGGGGTGTATGGCTCCTGCAGACGAACGATGTGGTCGGCGCCACGGGACACTTTCATCGGCGGGTGATGACGCGAGACAGGTCACCGCACTTTTCGTTCACCGCGTTGCACAACGCGGCATCCACTCTCTGGCCCGCCCTCGTAGAGCTGGGGCAGCGGCGTCGCGGGTTCGATGAGCGCGCGAACATAACGTTCTTTGCCGTGCCTTACTCAGGCGGCCTGATCTGCGCCGAATTTCAGAAACTGCAGGAATCCCACAGGTTCAAACCTGTGATCAAGGTCCTGGATAGGGAGATTGTCAGGGACTTTGCGCTTGCGACGCCGTTCGCAAATGGGGATGACCACCTTCTAGTGATGCCGAGAACATTTCTTGATCGCCGTCGTCTGAATTCCAATCAGAAAAAGCTGCACTCCATGCTGGTTAGCTTTGTGACCAAGCACACAGGCGCAATCGACTATCTGCGAAGATCGTCCCGCTTGCTCTACGGCTCTCCGCGTGTGGGGAGTTATATGCAACGCACATTCAACGACGATGGTGTGCCGCAGACTCTCATTGAACCTGCGATCGCGGATCTCGACAACCTGACCAAGTCGCCGGAGTGGATCAAGGAAAGTGAGCGAAACAGGCGAGCTGTGGAGCGGGCGCGATCGGACCAGGAGCATTCCGAGTGAGATGCGTCGGGTGAAGCGAGAGGATGGGATGTTGCGTCGCCCGTCGGGCCGGGCTGTTGGCAAAGCTGAAGCCCTGAGGTCTTCACCCTTCGGGCTGCCATCCCTGACGTTGTGTATGAGGTCTCATCAGCACGATGTTTGAGGTCATTCGACGGTGGCTGGCATACCGCAAGAATTTACGTCGACGTTGGCAAGACGACGCGCGGCGGCTGCTCGTGGCTGAAGAAAAAAACGCCTACTACGAAGCGCGACGCCGCGCGACGAGGGCGCTTACACGGCAATAGACGCGAATTCTATCATTGGGCCAAGGTGGCACGCCTGTCGCCTGCCGCAGCGATGGACCTTGATGAGGTCAAGCGTGTGGTAGTCGACGAAGAACGGCGACAGCGGTTATCTTGGATTAATTGCCAATTGCGCGCTAAGGCGGAATTTGCGGGGGCGGAGAAAACTTCATCTTTGGTTTCCCCTCTCTCTCTCTCTCTCTCTCTCTCTCTCTCTCTCTCTTTGAGTGCCGCTTAGATTGGCAGGATCCGCCAACTCACTTGGACCGGTTCCGTTGCACCGCGAGGGCAAGCAAGACGAAAGGTGGGTTCCGGTATCGATCCTGGCTTCAGAATCGCCTGTAGTATTGGACATCGCGCTTTCGGCAGTGTTCACTGCCTTGCAGGCGAGCCTTAGGGGATGAAGACCGTGATCAAAGTTGATCGAGACAGCGTTCCTTTCCCTGAAGTACTGCGGCGCGGAAGAGGCGGCGCGGCGGACGAAGAATTTCAAAAGGCAAGCGCGTTTTACAGCGAGTTCGACAAGAAGCGGCAACACTCGCGCTTCGAATTCAAACTGTACCGCCACAAGACCGTAAGGGATGCTCTCGCAAAACTGTTCAACGGGAAGTGCGCGTATTGCGAGTCGCAGATTGCGGCGATCGGCTATGGCGATGTCGACAATTTCCGGCCAAAGGGCGGGGTGCTCGACGCAGGCAGCACGTACCTCCCGCTGCACTATTGGTGGCTGACGAACGAGTGGACCAACCTCTACCTTTCCTGCTCGATGTGCAGTCGAGCCAAGGGCGGGAGATTCCCGCTCGAGGACGAAAAGGACCGGGCCCCCGTGCTCGCCTCGGCATCTAAGCTTCTCAAAGAATGCCCACTCCTGCTGGACCCATGCGTCGACGATGTTGAGAATATCCTCCTCTTCTCGTCGAACGGCACAGTTTCGTGCAACGACCCGCGTGGGCTAACGACGATTGAAATTCTCTCACTGAACCGTGCCGAGTTGGTCAAAGCCCGGCAGCAGACCGCTCGCGCTGTCCTCAGTCAGCTCGAAGTGCTGTCGCTTTCAGAGGGGAGTCCTGATGGGCCTCAGATCAACACCGAGATCGTCAATCGCCTGAAGGAGATGATGTCGCCCGAGGCCGCTTATGCGAGCATGTGCCGGCAACTCGTCAGTCAGGCGATAGCGGCGAAGCCGAACGGCATGGTTGCTCTGGCCTTCGCAAATGATCCCCTCGCGGCCTCGGTCAAGGCGTTCACCTCAGGTGACGAACGCGCCGCGCAAACCGCGCTCAACAAATTCCAGGCTGATCAAGAGAGCTATTCGCTTGAAGCCGAGACCGAGCAAACCGTCGCGGCCTATGTCAGCACGCGAGACCGTCTGATCGAGTCTGTCCGGATCAAGAATTTGCGCGCTATCGCTAACCTCGACCTCAACGTGGTCGACGGGAGTGAACGCGCGCCTTGGCTAATGCTCTTGGGCGAAAACGCGACCGGCAAAAGCACGGTCCTGCACTCTATTGCTCTTGCACTCGTCGGAGAGCGCTATCGAGGGAAACTCGTCGATGCCTTGCACCTAGATGTTCCCAGGATGGTGAGGAACGGGGCAGACTTTGGGGAAGTCAGTATCAGACTGACAGGTGCCACCGAGCCGCGAACCCTACGCATTCAAGCCGACGGAACGATCACCGCGACGGGAAGAGAGGCGCAGCTCATGCTGCTCGCCTACGGATCGACGCGCTTGCTGCCGCGCAAACCGAATTCCGAGGTTCAAGGCACGAACTATGCTCGCGTCGAGAACCTATTCGATCCCTTCATCCCACTGGTTGATGCCCAGCAATGGCTTCTCACGGCACCGGCTGAAGCTTTCGACTACGCCGCTGGTGCGATCAAGAAGGCCCTGACAGTCGACGTCGAACGCGAGCTTGTCCGCCAGGATGGAGAAGTCGGGATAATCGAAAGGGGCGCCCTTATCCCGCTACCCAGGCTCTGCGACGGTTATCAGACGGTGATCGCGCTCATCGCCGACATCCTGTCAGTCGTCTTGCCGGCTTGGAAGACTCCGGACCTGGCGCAAGGCCTGGTCCTGATCGATGAGGTGGGGAACCATCTCCATCCCTCCTGGAAGCTCCGCTTTGTCGAGAGCGTACGGAGCATCCTGCCTGGGATGCAGGTCATAGCGACCACGCACGAGCCCCTATGTCTGCGGGGGCTGCACCATGGTGAAGTTGCCGTTCTGCAACGCGGGCCACGCGGTGGAATCCATATGCGCGCCGACTTGCCGGCGATCGACGGAATGCGGGTGGACCAGATCCTGATGTCCGAGCACTTTGGTCTGCAAAGCACCCTCGATCCCTCGCTCCAATCACTTTTCGACGAGTATTACGCGCTTCTCCGGGAGGACGACCTGAGCCTCGATGACCGCCAACGAATGGAAACACTGCGCAACGATATCAATCAAAAGCAGAAGCTTGGCGTGAACGAACGTGAGCGCCGCATGCTGGAGGCCATCGACCGATTTCTCGCGCGCCGCATTGAGTCGCCCGACCCGATTGAGCTCGCCGAACGCGAACAGTCGCTTGATGCCGAGCTTTCGTCGATATGGAGCGAGGCACTGGTTAGGGTGGAGGGAGCAGCGTGATCCCGGTCGTTCGAGACCAAGCCGTGGTGGCGTGCGCGGCACTGAACAAGATCGGTTCAAACGGGTTGACCGAACTCGAACATGCGCTCTGGTTCTTCGGCGGGATAGCACCACAGAAAAATCCCCTGCCACCAAAGCCGACCAAGCCGCCGGCGTTCTCCGTTTACAAGGAGGAGCCTGTCAGAGATGCGTTGCGGGCTCTGTTCGGGACACGATGCGCATACTGCGAGAGTAACTACCCCCATCTCGCGCAGATGGAAGTGGAACACTATCGTCCGAAGGGCGGGTATATCGACGAGCACGGCGTTCTTAAAAAGCCCGGCTATTATTGGCTTGCAGCCAGCTGGGGCAACCTTCTACCGTCGTGCATCGACTGCAATCGCGAGCGAAAGCAGCATCATCGGTCGAGGGACGGAAAGATTGTAAAGAGCAAGTCGGGCAAGGCCAATCGCTTCCCGATCCTGCCTGGAACCTCATACGCCACCACGCCGGCCGCGGTTGCCCTGGAGCGTCCGATGCTGCTCAACCCCTGTGAGGATCAGCCCCATCTGCACCTGCAATTCTTCGCCGACGGATTTCTCCAGCCTGCACTCACCGCAGAAGAAAGGGCTGCCGGTCGAGGAAGGTCCACAATCGATGTTTGCGGCTTGGCGCGGGACGCTCTTGTGGGGGTGCGCCGCGAATGGGCGCTGCGGACGAAAGGAGCGATGGAGGCGGTGCTTCGTGCGGATCGGAATAGGCGAGTCTATCCACACGATCCGGTCATGGCAGCGCAGCTGACGGATGCGGAAACCAATCTTCACACGTTTGTCGATGGCGAAGCGCCTTACCACGCGATGACTGCTGCGATGATGGCGGCCTTCGTCGAGGTCCGATCGCTTCTGGAACCATACTTCACCGCGCTCGAAGCATGGAAGGCGAACCAAAGCGTCGGCAACCGGCAAGCATTGTTGGAGCGTGCGACCGCCATCCAGCAGCTGCGCCGCGACGCAAGGTTCGACGAACAGCTTGTCAATTTTCTATTGGATAAAGCAGGGGTCTCCGAAGCCACTCCGGGCAAGACCTAACCAACCGCACCTCATGCGGGGGTAACTGCGGTCAGCTGGGCTGGATCATGCTTACGAAGTTCGGCCCAGTCAACGAGTCCCGGCGGCCGGTAGTGGCGGTCCTCTCGCCAGCGGGCAAATACGGAAGGGTCGATGCTTTCGTTGACGTTGTCAGAGTACCCCTTCGTCACAGTGCGCCGGGGTGCACCGATAATGCGATGATGGCGGTTCGTCACTTTCGAATAAAGACCGTACATGAACTGGCTATACGAATCGACGATCTGATCCCGGTGAGAATCCCCGTCGACGATCACGGGATAGCGGAAAGTGAGACCGTGACTTTCCGCTTTCTCGACCATCCAGGCGAGCGGCAACTGCGATAGTTTGTTGGAGGGATAGCCGCCTCCAACATTGGCATGAGCACCAACGAACCAGCGCTGCTCGGTGATATTTGCGCTGCGTTTCGACCGTCGAGCAGATGCATCGGGCGGATCAGGCGTGAAGCGGGTCCACAGCGTCGGCGCGAACGCAGCGCGATGCTCGTCGATGCCGAGTGCCTGATAGCTGTTTTTGTAGATCGTCGAGAGATGAGTGTTGTGAAACCAGTGCGAGGTTCCGAAGGGCACGCCCAGCGCTCCGACCGTATCAAACACCCCAACCATCTTGATCGGCACGCGCTTGCAATAGGCCAAGAGGGAGGCTTCCTCGCGCGACAGCGGGTAGATCGGCGGATCCTCCATTGCGGTGCCGCCACGCTTTTCGCGCCGCCGCAGCTCGCGCTGTTCAAATTCGAGTCTATACAGCGGACGCAGGGTCAAAGCCCGTCGATAGCGTTCAAAGACCTCTTCAAGGGAAAGTGGAGCGCCGGGCTGAAGCAGACCACATCGGGCAACCAAGCCCACCAACGACCGTGCTGTGAAGGCGCCGCGGCTGAAGCCAAAGACAAAAATCTCGTCCCCGGGGGAATAGGTTTCGACCAACCATCGATACGCCGACATGATGTTGCGGTCGAGACCGTAGCCGAAGATTCCACCCCGGAACCGCTCACCCAGCCGCGTGCCAACACCTTGGTCGTAGTAAAGAACCTGTTCCAACCCATCGGCGCTCGTCTTTGCGCAGAGCGCATGGAGTCGCCACACATTCGTATTGTCCGCGACTGTGTTCCAAGTCCCATCGAGAAACATTGCTATTCGCTTGCGCGGCGGCTGTGGCATGAGGATTTCCGTTCACTGTCCAATTGTGCCAACGAAACTTATTCCCGTTCTTTGCCCCGCTCTATCCGGTCGGAATCCCATTGTTAGTTGAATCTGAGATCACTTCAAATCAGCAGCGCTATCAACTCTTCCACCTGGGCCTTTAGTGGTGATACGGTTTCTCGATAGCTGGTTTTGGGGGGGCGAATTGCAGCTGCAAGACTTACTCGAAACTGACGATGGAAGACAGCATTCATCCATCAATCAGCAAGGCGGTCGCATTTCCCTCGACAAGAATGCAATAACGGAAGCGGGCGCAAAGCATTTCCAGCACTTGTCCGCGCAGCTCGACGCGCACTCATTTTGGACGGCCGCGCTCAGCCAGGGCTCGTACTTGCCGGATCAAGGCTTGTGGGCGCCACAGCGTCGTGCGGTCGGCCTTTCGCTCGCCTACTTAGCCGCTCGCCGCACGGCAAAAGATAGTAAGGGCGCTGCTCTCGTGAAGATGCCGACTGGAACAGGCAAGACCGGCGTAATCGCAACGCTGGCTTGCGCTCTTGACGACATCAAGCGGACGCTGGTCATCACGCCGCGTAGGGCATTGGTCGATCAGATGCTGATTGATCTTCACACGCGTCTTTGGAGCCGCTTTGGACTGATCTATTCTGGTAACGAGGTGCGGCAGCGCGCAGCCGGGGATCCCGAAATCGGATCGCGAGCATCAAACGGTCCCGTCAGGCGCTTGCTACCGAGTGATGCTGCCACCCTGGCAGCGCTCGCCGATGATCGAATCGTCGTAGTCGGGACCTTTGCCGCTCTAGAGCAGATTCTACGGCCTGACCGACCCGCGCATCGCCTGAGCGGTCGCAGGCCTGTCGGCCCCGACGCAGTTCCGCCCGACACGGAGGAGAGCGACGACCTCAAGGAACCGGACCGAAAGAAACTCGTCGCGCTGCTGAACAGCTTCGATCTCGTGATCGTTGACGAAAGCCATTATGAGCCGGCGTTCATTTGGTCCCAATGCATTCGGAGCCTTGGCCTTCCAACGATCCTATTTAGTGCCACGCCCTATCGGAACGACTTCCGCTACTTCGACATCGACGGTGGTTTCGCATTCAACCTTTCGTTCCACGAAGCGAAACAGCGGCGGCTCATTCGCGGCGTTAGGATCTTGTCGGATAGTCCTGGAGCAGCGTCCGGCGAAAGCTTTTCGCAGCAGCTCATCCGTTTCGCCGAGGCCGTTGGCAAGGAGACCAACCCCAAAAGACCTGACCATGCCCGTATCATTGTGCGTGGCGACACGCACGAGAGTCTAATCACACTTCGGACCGAACTCCTGGCGCGCGGCGAGAAAAGCGTACTCATCCATCATAAGGAGAAGCGGAACGCCTCAGCGCTGCGTTTCCATAGTGTGACAGAGGCCCTTGCAGCTGACGAAACTGCCGATGTTCGATTTTGGCTGCATCAATGGAAGCTGCTTGAGGGAGTCGATGACAGTCGATTCGGAGGAGTAGCGATAAGTGAACCGTTCTCAACCAGTCGCGCCGTCGTACAGCAGATTGGGCGCGTTCTCCGCTATGGCGACCGCCGACGCAATGAGACTGCTCTCATCATGGGAAGAGATACATTCAGTGCCGATCTTGCCGAGCGGTTCGAGCGCTACCTGTCATATGAAAAAAGGTTCGATGCCAACCCCAGTGATGCGCTCCGGAGGGAAACGCAGTTTTTTGAGACGCTGCGATCTGCCTCGCCGGCTGTTCAGTACATCTCGGGCGATTTCCGCGACCGGTTTGATATCGATGACGAACAGGTCGGTTTCGCCGATATCCAGCTGCCGTGCCGCGCATATGTGATGCGAAACGTTGGTGGAAAATCCCTCGACGAAATCGCAGAAGCTTCGAGGCTGGCGATGGGGCTCGAAGATCGTCACGACGCCACCATACTTGGACCCAAAGGCGCCGATGATCCGTCGAACGTTCGCCTGATCGCCTATGTGCTGTGGGGCAATTCACCGCTGCTCACGCAACGCGCGATGCCGAGCTGGAATCTCGGCATAATGTCACTATCCACGGCCGGTGACAGACTATACCTGATGGACACCGAAGGGCTCGTTATAGACCCGGAGCAGCTCGGCCTCGAACCCGAGGCCCCCGAAAAAATGCAGCTCTTGGTGCCGATGGCCAAGCCCGGCGAGACATCTCGAGTGACCGTTGCCTCGGCCCTTAGTCTCGATATTTCAGACATGGGTGTCCGGGCTGCAACCGTGCGAATGCGAGACTTCAGCGAGGGTTTCTACGACCTCGCACAGGGCATGCAGGCGACCACATCCGTGCGCGCCTCTATTCGTCGCGATGGCGCTCCAAACTCGGCTCTGCGCTACCTCTCCCTTCAACGCTCCGCAGTGTCCGATGGCAGCGGCAAATATGTGCCGGTCTCGGAGTATGCCAGTTGGATAGCGTCAGTATCCGCGCAATTGGATTCGGCAGACAAACCCAGCAAAACGTTTGAGCGATTTGCGCAAGCGGTTCCGGCTCCTTCCCCCGGCAAAGCGGTTCCTTTGAACGTCCTTTTCGACTTTGCCGAGTTGATCGGCGAAAGCGGTGCCGACGCCCCACCGAACTGGAAACCGGAACGCGTTGCGGGTTTGATCTCCGCCGACCGATGTCTTGATGTCGAAGCGGATGGGTCGTTCTCCATACAACTCGATAACGATCACTTCGGGGGCAAGCTCAAATATGAGATCACCGGGACGTTGCGGCGGCGCGGCCGTTATGTCGTCGAGTGCCCCGGTCTAGATTCCTACCTAATAGGGAAGGACGCTACTCAAAAGGAGAAGCCGCAGCTGCTGTCCGGCATGCTGACACGCGATCAGGTCTTCAGGGTCATTCCAACCGATCCATCTCTCATCTACGCGCAGAAGCATTTTTATCACCCTCGACGGTCGATTGACGAAATAGCGAAGGACTTGCCCGGAGGGCCGCTCGAATTCGTCATCGGATCTCCGTGGCTAGCGGGTGTCAAAACTGAAAAGGGTGGAGCGAAATCGAGCGTCAAGGAGTGGACATCAGAGAGCATTTTTGGAGGCGTCTACGCACACCTCGGTTTTGCCGCTCACGGTAAGCCAGATACTCAACATCAAGACGCGATACGCGAGTCCGACCCGACGATGGCTGATTTGCTCGATCAGTTCTCCGTCGTCGTTTGTGATGACGGTGGCACCGAAACCTGCGATTTCATCTGCATCGACGATATCGATCCGCGAGTGGTCCTCATCCACGCGAAAGTAGACGACACCACAATGAGTCTGAATTCGCTCCAGGCGGTCGGCCGACAAGCGCAGGCGAGCATCGCCTTCCTTACGCGGATAGAGTCCCTGCCGGACCGAGCCGCCGAATGGAAAAAGCCCGTCACGATCGCGGGCGGAAAGATCACCAGACGCATCGTCCGGGACAACAAACCGGGATCGAAGCTCTGGATGAGGGCACGCGACGCTGCCAGGTCAGCTCGCTACAAGAAGGAGATCTGGATCTGGGCAGGCAACATCCTTGAACGCCAGGCGCTGGTCGACGAGCTCAATAAACCTGAGCCAAGTCCTCGGTCTCGGCAGATGACCTACTACTTGGCATCGCTCCAAACGTCGGCCAATCGGGCGAACATCGGCATGAGGATCTATTGTTCCCCGTAGCATGGTTGGACCACTCACTTTGATCGTTCTGCCGAAGCTCGGCCACAGCCTGATTGTGTCGCCGTGCAGCACTTCCAGTCGGGCTGAAACAAACGTAGGATCCATGAACTTGCCCTCCGCGCAGGGAAGCAGACGGTTCCGCGGGAACCGGCTATTGGAACAACCTGGCCAGGCTGATGCCTGGCAGGTTGGTGAGGCCGGTGATTAGTAGTCTCAGTCGATGATGGAGTCGCACGTTGATCGGAGTTCCGGACGGTCAAGCTTAGGGCATTGTTTAAGAGACAATCGTCCACCACCATCGACGGCGATACAAGCTCTCGACCACGAGTGCTGCCCACGCCTGTCAGGCGCTAATCGACGGTGAATGATGGCTGATAGGTCTTGGACCCGCGGCGATCGAAGTCGAACTCATAGACCACGCAGGGCGCGACGCTCTGGTGATGCTGCCCGAGATAGAACAGCAGGCTGTTCGGCACCGCGGCGAATATATGGACCAGCGCATCGGGGTCGTCTTGCTTGTCTTGCCGCAACACATTGGAGATTTGTTCCGCCAGTGCGGCGGCGTGCTCTCCGCCGGTGACGGTCTGGTGCCCCGTCCCCGCCGGCATCGAGAACGTGATGAGCTGCCCTGCGCCGGGCAACTGCGCCGACACATACTGCCGGGCCTGCGCCTCGGCCGGCTGCGCGATGCTGACGGCCACGGCGATCTCTTTGCCCTCGCCAAGACGATGCCGCGCCACGTCGAACCGGGCGCCCTTCGAGGCGGTCCCGTCATCGGCGCGCCAGACGCGCGTCCCGACCCGCCCCTTCTGCACCAGTTCGGTTTCCACGCCTGATTTGACGTCCAGAACAGCGCCCGCGAGGAAGGCGATCGACGCGTGGGCGTCGAGGATCAGGCGCAATTGCCCGGACTTCTTCACCGCCGCGCGCAGGAACTCTTCAACGCGGGGCCTGATGTCGCGCTGCCAGTCGCGCCTGTCCTGGAGATAGCGCTGCCGGAAATCGTCGGTGAGAACCAATGTGTTCTCAGGCGCGGCGCCGGCGATATCCGCCGCAGGCCCGAGAAAGCTGCGGATGGCCACCGGCAGGCACGCATCTGATTTCGCAGGTCGCGGGACCAGCAGCCCTTCGTCGCGGCAGAGCTGCAAGAGCGTCTCGCGGGTCAGGGCATTGAGCTGCCTGACCTTCATCTGCCGTGCGAGCTCGTCATAACGGAAGTCGGAGTCGCTGGCGCTGAAAGCCATCACTCCCACGACCTGCGCCTTCAGGTTGATCTCCGAACGCAGCTCGTCGAGCGTGCGGTGACCCTCGATAATCCGGAAGCCCCGCATTACGGCCTTCAGTTCATTATCGTCCGCCAGGTCCAGATGATCGCGCCACAGCCGGCGCACCTTCCCCATCCGGCTGCGATCGCCTGTGCCGTCGAACAACTTTTCCACCATCAGCGTGCGGTCGTTGCCGGAAATAAGGTCCGCAAGCGGGTCGCCGTCTTTGACGCGGTAGGTGGTCAGGAAGGAGAAATGCGCTGTCTGGCCCGGCGGCACTTTGGCGCGCGCTTCCTTGAGGCGCTGGAGCAACGAGAAGGATTTCGCCCCTATGAAGTCGGGCCTGACAAAGTCCTCGTAGCCGAACCGTCCGCCGGTTTCCACGTGCCACTTGATCTGGTGGTACTCGGCATTGACCCGGTCGGGCCCCGAGCGCGCCACCGGCGGATCGTAGCGCACCACGACATCGTCGAACGATTTAGGGCCGTTTGCCTCGAACGTGACTTCGACGACGCACGAATGGTCGTCGAGAAGATTGAAGGCGTTCTCCCAGAAGACGCGCGACTGGTAATTGTCCCCGTGCCAGCGCGCCGTTATGCCTTCAGCCATCGGTCCTCTCCGTCATGACAGCGGAAACTTTTTGCCGAAGAGGGCGCGCCACCCGGCAAGGGCGTCGCCGTGGCGGCCCTGGCGCTCGTGATTGATGGCGAGGGAGGCGTCCCGGCTCGCCGCCGTCAGTAGCTCCCGGGCGCGCTGTTTACGCGCGTTGTCCATGCCGTTGCTGATAGCCGGTCCCAATCCCGCCGGTTCCGGCCAAGTGTCGAAGATGCGGTCGGCGAGCGTGGCGAACAGCGCCTGTATCTCTCTGTCGAACCGGCCCTGCCAGCCGCCATGCAGGCATTCGAGGGCCATCACCTCGATCAGGAAGGAGGGCTTTACCGGCTTGTCGGCGCCGTGCTTGGGGTTGTTGTTCCAGTACTTCACCATGCGGACGAGGCCCTTCCACTCGTTCGAGAATGCCTGGTGGGCGGCCGTCGCCTTCTCGGCGTGAATCTTCGGGTTGGTCTTGATCCACGTGCCGCTGTCGGTGTCGGGAATCTCGTAGTCTTGGCCCTTGGCAAAGGCGGGCACCACGTCGACGCTGAGGATGCGGTAATCGGTATTGTCTTCGGCGTCGACGAACACGCCGAAATCGACGTTGACCGAGCGGCTCTGCTTGCGCGCGGCGTCCTTGCCGTACTTAGCGACGAGCGCGTCGCAGAAATCCTGGATGACGACGGAAGGCGCCTTGTCGCGGTAATGGCGCTCGGCGTCTTTCAGCACAAAGAATATGTCGATGTCCTTGAGCGGCTTCGTCTTGGTGTGGCGCTTGTAGGAGCCGGTGAGGAAACTGGTCTCGATCTTGAATTTCGTGTCGAGATAGTCGCGCACCTCGTTCTGCCGCGCGGAGGCGTTCGCCTGCTCCCTGTCGTTCAGCTCAAGGCGGCTCTTGAATTTCCGGAAAGCGTCGTCGACCGTCAGCATCAGCTCGCCCTCCGCCAGTAAGCCGCGTTGCCGCCAAGGCCGCTGTGCTCAATCGTCGTGCCCAGGCTGTGCCTTACGAATCCGTCCGTCGACCGGTAGGCACCCTTGCCCCACCCGCTAACATCGGGACGGCCCGGCTTGGTGTGCAGCAAGATGTCGTAGCTGGCGTCCGACGGCGCGAGGCAGGCTTTGCGGATGTGGTATTTGAGCTGGTCGGTGTCGGTCCAGAAGCTGCCGTCCCCCGAGGACCAGTCGTAGACGACGTTGATATCCCAGCGGACGATGAGCGCCCCGGTCCGGGGATTGAACACCTCCAGGACGACGGACTGCAGGTCGCCGGTGCCGAGCCACGTTTTCAGCGCGCGCATGTTTGTTTCCCAGTCGGCGGCGAACTTGCCGGGGTCGAGCCCGCTGAGCCGGACGATGTCCTTGAAGCTCTTCAGGATGTTGTCCGCCACGTAGGTCGCGGAATGCGTATAGGTGTTGACGGCGACGCGGGTCATGAGCCGAGGAACCCTTTCGGATCGAGGGTGAGGGTCTGCGCTGCCGCGGCCTCCGCGCCGCCCGTGTCTTTGACGGCTTCCTCGCGGTCGCGGGCGGTGATGCGGGTGCTGTGCTTCTTCAGCGCGGCCTGGACCCATGCGAGGTCATCGGTTTCGCACGGCAGCGATACGCGCCAGTCGCCCTTCAGAGGATCGTAGGCAAGGGCGTTTTCGTTGGCGCCACCGCCGTCGATGGCGTCGTCGTCATAGAGGCAATAAATGCGCGTCCGGGGGCCATCGCAGGTGACGGTGATTGCGGCGTCCCGCGGCGCCTGGTCGGCGATGATGCTGGCGGCGACGCCGCCGACCGCGAGGAGTTCGGTGCGCGCGGCGCCCGCGGTACCCTTGGTCAGGAGATCGACGATGGCGTTCCAGGTCGCGAGGGCGTCACGGCCCGGGCTGCTCTGGAAGGTACGGCTGGCGACGGTGCTCATCAGTCCTTGCCTCCCGCCGCGCGGCTCGCCTTGGCGGCCTTGGCCGCCGCGAGGATGTCGTCGATCGTGACCTCGCCGGGGTTCATCGCCGTCTGCGGGCTCGTCGCGATGGCGTTGGAGACCATCTTGCGGATCGCGCGCCCGTCCAGCCCGACGCACGCGGCGGCGCATTGCGCGAACTGCGGCGCGGCAGCGAGTTTGCCGATCGCCGGGTAGGTCCGCGAAAGGCCGGTCAGGCAATCCTTGAGGATACGGCCGCAAGCCTCGCGGTCGGGCAGCGGTACGTGGACGACCAGGTCGCAGCGCGAGGTAAAGGCACTGTCGACCGCTTGCGGGAAGTTGCTCGTCGCGACGAACAGCAGATTGGGATGTGTTTCGGCGAGGATGTCGAGCTGCACCAGGACCGAGTCGGTGGCGCGGTGGATATCGATCGGATTGGCTTCCAAACTCATCTTGGAGCGGTCCGCGGCGAGCGTCTCGACTTCGTCGAGCAGGACGATGGTGGGGCCCGTCGCTGCCGCTTCCGCGATAGCCTGAGAGAAGAGGTCAGACACCGCGCGCTGGGTCTTTCCCATCGCCGAGCTGGTCAGGGTGTGCGGCTCCACCTCCAGCAGGCGGAATTTGCCACCCGCGAAAGACTCCGCAGTGCGGTGCGCAAGACCGCGGGCGAGCGATGTCTTCCCGGTGCCCGGCGGGCCAACAAGCAGGATGACGCCGTGCAGCGGGATCACGCTGCGGTCCACCTTTCCGCGCATCGTGAAGTTCAGCACGGCCTGGGACAACAGGCGGCGTTTGATGTCCTCGTCGAGGATGATGGATTCCCACAGCGCGCCGAGCGCCGGGTCCGGCAGGGGGCGATTGCGCTGAATGCCTTTCGGGAGGTCGGCAAGGTCCATCGTCGGCGTGTGCTTCATCGCAGTTCGCTTTCCGGCGCCGCCTCGGGCGCCTGTTGAGACGGGGCCGCGCCCGCGGGCACGGCCAGGTGGTCAGCCCTTGGGCGGGTTGGGGTCCCGGCCATGGCTGTCGCTCTGGGCGATACGCCCGTCGCGATTGTGGATGCGCAGCTCCGTTTCCTGGTTGCGGCTGACCTGCCGCCCGTGGTCAATCGCCGCCTGTTTAGTGTCGAAATACCCCGAGGCGCGGTCAGCGCCGCCCCGCTTGACATCCCAGCCGCCGCCGTGATGGGGTACTACATGATGTGTGTCAGGTCCGCGCTTTCCTACCATAATTTGGTTTCCTTCTGGACTAAGGTCAGATCGAGTACGCCTACTCCGAACATGATGGACTCGGGAAATGAGCGTTGTCAAGCACCTGGTGTAGTGCTACTCTGAACTCGGAACAAAAGGAGTTCGATATTGGCTACGCCGATTGGCGACAAAATCCGCAGCCTGCGCAAACGAAAAGGCTACACCCTCGACAAGCTGGCCGAGATGGCCGAGTCCAGCAAGAGCTACATCTGGGAATTGGAGAACAAGGACCCCCCTCGTCCTTCGGCCGACAAGATCGCCAAGATCGCTATCGCACTCGACGTCACCCCCGATTATCTCATCACTGATTCGGTTCTGGTCGAGGACGCGACGGACACCGCGTTCTTCCGGAAATATCGCAGCATGGACCCGGGCACCAAGGACAAGATTCGGCGGATGCTCGACCTGATCGGCGACGATGAATGACAGCACCGTTCTCGCCCGAACGTTGGGCCTTCGAAATCACTCATGTCCTGAATGCCGCATTTGGGGCCGACCGGTTCCCGATCGATATTCCGATGATCGCCCGGGAGTATTCGAAGCAGCGATTTCCCGAGGACCCGATCGTCAGCGTTCAGGGCGACCGGCTGCCCACTTTCGACGGCGCGCTGTATAAGGCCAAGGACGGCCGCAAGGGCTGGGGAATCATCTACAACAACGATATCGCGTCCAAAGGCCGGATCAATTTCACCCTCGCGCATGAATTTGGTCACTACCTGCTGCACCGTCTCGCGTATCCGCAAGGATTTCAGTGCGGCCAGCAGCAGATCGTGCGGTGGGATTCGGAATACGGGCAGGTCGAGCATCAGGCCAACGTCTTCGCTGCTAATTTCCTCATGCCCCTCGACGATTTCCGACGCCAAATTCCCGAAGGCGCGAAGGTCGATATCGAGCTGCTCCGTGCCTGCGCGGAACGATACAACGTCTCGCTTATCGCGGCGGTGCTGCGCTGGCTCGGCTATACCCGCAAGCGCGCCATTCTTGTTGTTTCGCGCGATGGCTATATCCTGTGGGCGCGGTCGAGCGATGCGGCGTGGCGCAGCGGCGCGTATTTCAAGACGTCGGCCGGTCCCATAGAGATTCCGGCGGCTGCCCTTCCATCCCGCCCTGAACTGCTGGTTGACGGCCGGGGCAGTATCGAACATCCCCACAGCGTCTGGCTGCGCGAGCCCGTGCGCGAGATGACGGTGTTCGCCGAGTATTACGACTTCTCGCTGTCTCTGCTTCTCCTCGAAGACGGACGCCCCGTATCCTACGAGGAAGCGGAACCGGAACTCGATACTTACGACAAGTTCGTCCCGGCGGCGCGCCGCCGCGAATGGTGACGAGCGGAAACGGTTGCATTTTCCGTCAAACAGAGCAGCATTCAGGTTTGCTAACGTTGCCGATTAGCTTTCAACACATCTGCCGCGACATGCAACTGCCGATGACCGATTTCCGGGAATTGTTCGCGGTTTGTGCGTTTCCAGTCGCATAAATGGCAGTGTGGAACTCAACGGCGGCTCATTGGTTTTGCGGGTTCAGCTCGTGGAAAAGGTCCGTCGGCCTTTCGTGAATGCGGGTTTCCGCACCGCCTACCTCGATTTGGTCGATGACCGCCGGACAGGCGAGGCGGAGCCGTATCTCCGCCCGAGAGCACATTCGCGCGCATTATTTCGACGAACGCGCCTATCTTTTCATCCGCAGTGAGAAACCTGCGTTTGACGGATGCAGTGGTGCTACGCTTGTGGAGCCCCGGGGCGTCTCTATGCGGCAATCCTTCATCGTGAGCCGATGCTATTGTGCAAGTTTCGCAGCACTGCGGGTGGCGATATCGGCCAAGACAGCATGAAGAAGCGTTCCAACTTCCTGTTCGGCGACCCCGGGTGCAATTCCTGATTCGGACAGTTGAACGAGAATTGCCTTGGCGGTGTTGCGCCAGAAGGCGTTCGCGTCCTTCCCGTTCTTGAATTCCAGGACCCGGGCGATCCCTTCGACCAACTTCCGCCGCCGATGCAGCGGAAACGCGCTTATGTTTGAATCACACATCGATCACCTCACCCCTTCAGTCGCGCGAATAAGCATTGGCGGGTGAGAAAATTTGGTTAACAGCGCTTTTGGACAATGGTCAGCAATGGAATAAAGCGTCTACCCAACAAGCCAAGAGGTGTGCCACGTGTTGATGATCGGCGCGTGCTGAACGGCATCTTCTGGGTGCTGCGCTCCGGTGCTCCATGGCGCGACCTGCCTCAGCGCTATGGCCCGCGCACCACCTGTTGCAACCGCTTCGTCCGATGGCGAAAAGTAGGTGTGTGGCTGCGCAGTAACGAGTCTACGCCTAAGGTTTGCGGAGCCTCACGCCGGCGCGGCTGCCGTTCTCCGGGATGAACTCGACGCCGGCGGCCTAGAGGGCGATGCGCAAGGCAGCAACGGTTCGCTCTTGGAGCCCTGTCGGGCCGCGACATCTACTTAATGTCTATTTTAGACAGTCGCCGCGACCATAACTTTTGATAACAGGTCAGGGTCGCGGGATGCCGAGCCGCTTGAAATACCGAGTTGTGCGGTGCTCGCGATCGTCCCGCCTCAACCGCGCAAGTGCGTCATCATCGCCGGCGAGCGCCATAGCCAAACCGGGAGCGCTTATTCTCGACGGAGCGCCGGGCATTGTCTGATTGTGAAGACGGGGCTTGATCACCAGCCGCCTGAGTGTGTCGTCGCTTGCGTTGTAGTCGTGCCTGAACAGATCAATGACCCTCTGGACCGTGATCGCCTCTGCCCGTGGCAGGTAGAGCGGCCGAAGCCGTTCGCCTGTTTCTGGCGCTGTTTTGACAGGGAGTGCATTGGTCATTCGGCCCATCGCGCTTTTCTGCGGCCGGCCGTTTCGCCCGACATCAGGGAACGATATCGCCCCCCATGTATTAGAAACCCATGGACACTATGGAACCCCACGGCCACGGGATGGCGGCCGATATTTTGACATCGGAAGTTGACAATGCCAGGCAGCGCATCCACCGGACCGAGCTCGCGATTCAACGCACTGAAGAAATGCTGGCCGAAAATCTCGCGCTGTGCAGCAGGATACGAACTGCGGTCGAGGCCGCAGACCGCTTGGTGAAGATCGATCCCCCCAGCTTTGAAGGACGTCGCGCGGGTTGAACTGGGCCGGCGTTTCATCGTCGCGACCTTGCGGCACCCTGCCGCAAGAGCCTGCCCTGTTGGCATCACAGCGTGAGCAAACATTGGACAGAAGCATTTCAACGGTCGCTATGTGCAACACCGACGCTAGATCGACACGATCTTCTGTTCAAACAGCGGGGATTAATGCTCGGCGGATCGAAGGGGGCACGGGGGTCTTCGCGCGAGCCAGTTAGCCGATCTCCCGCTCAGAAATTTCAGCCAAAATATTCCGACCTCCTGATGGAACCCGTTCGTTGCGGGCGAGTTACGGCTCATTGGGGACGGACTTCCCGAACATGACAACGAGCAACAAAGCAGACCATCAGTCTGTCTCCGGAGCGTTTCGGAAACTGATCCGTTCCGAAGGCTATCGTCATCACGTACAAACGTTCTTAAATCTGGGGGTCGAACCAGAACTGCCGCCAACCCTACAGTCATTACTTGCGGCTATTGATCGGGCCAAACAGGGGCCGACGGAAGAAGTCCCTTAGCGGGCTGGCTGAGCGTCAGGTCAAAGAGTATAGAGGCTCGCTTCGTGGCTTGTCCCCCTGATTCCCACTCAGAAGTTATCAAACATTCTTCTCGACAGAGGATCATGAATGTTCCCTTGGGTTCTCGCTGAGGTGGGAGGCCTTGTATGAACGTTTGGACGAACTGCCGACCCGACAAAGTGACTGCCAAACACCTTGTTCACGAGCTGATCCTACAAGCCCGTCGCGGCCAAATCATCTCCGTCAAAGAGACTATCGCAGCGGTGCGCCGAGACGGGCCACATCTGGCGGAAACTGACTGCGAGCTGGTGGAGCTTATTGTCAATGTTGCCCCAGCCTTTGGCCTGTTCGTCGGGTTCGATCTTCGCGAATAACCGCCTCCTCAATAGGGCGGACCGTGGCGACACGGTCTCGATCAAAGCGGCACTACGCGAAGCTCGGGAGACTGCGCCTTATTTGGTGGCCTCCAACGAAGAACTAACCGAGGCGATCGTCGAGGCAGCAACTGCCATGGGCCTCTGCGTGGCTATCGACGGTCGCGAGTAGCTGTCAGCCAACTTCAGCCGCTGTGGCATCGCAACGGAAGCGCGCCGTCCTGCGCCATTTCAATAGTCAGAGGTAATCCGTAATTACCTTCGCAACCTGCTCACTCTGCCTGTAGAACGGGAACTGGGCTGAGCAAAAGTATTTGCTGGAGGAACTTGATCGGGCCGACAAAGAGTGACCGCATGGCTCCCACTGGTTCAACCCTCCGGCCCCGGTCAAGACCGAGCGTCCCGGGGTCATCCGCAGCGTAAACAACGCCGAAGCAGCCGGCGAGGAGCTGATGAAGTGGACCAAGCGTGGCCCTTGCTGGGACCTCGCGGTGCGCGTTTGCATGGCCGTGATTTTCGACGAGATGGAACCTGAGGAGGCCCGCAAGGCATTCCTGGCTGCTGCCAAAGAGGAGGGGACATTACTCCCCCCCAATGACAACTAGCTAAATTGGATGCGGTATAAGGTTCTAGGTGTCTATTACCAACACCGCCTTCGCGAAAGGAGCCCGCCGCCGGTGAGGGAGAGGCGACGGACCCCCCTACAGCGGCTGCACATCCACGAAGAATCCCGCTGCCACCTCCAAACCCGCGAGGGCCTACATCGTTCCCTTAGCTGCGGCTAAAGCGGGGTTGGTCAGCGGGCTCTTGCCGCTCTAAGTTCCCCCTTATGGGTCCTCTCTGGTTCTCTCCACCGGTCTACGTGAAGACGAAACGTCCGGGCATTCGCAATGGGGTCAGCCACGTCGAGGGAACCGCCGAGGCACTCATGGGGTGGGACACAAAGGGCCCGAAGTGGACGAAGGCGGTTCAATCCTGCGTCGACGCGTTCGAGGGCACGGTGTCCCCCCAAGAGGTCCGTGAAGCCTTTGAGGCGGCTGCCAGGGAGGCCAACATGTATCTCTCCCCTGAGTAGGAGGTATCATGGCGCCCATCTGGTTCGTCCCTCCGGTGTTCGTGAAGACTGAAACCGGTGTCAGACATGGTTGCACCAATGCGAAGGAAGCCCTTGAGCAGCTCAAGATATGGACCCGGCGAGGGCCCTCACTGGCATAAGGCGGTGACCCTCTGCCTGTCAGCCTTGGAGGGCGATTCAATTGATCCCCACATAATACGAAAGGCCTTTGAGGCTGCCGCTAAGGAGGCAAAGATGTATCTTTCCCCGTAGGAGGAGTTGTCGTGGCAACCACTGGTTCTCCCCTCCGGTGTACGTCAAGAGCGACCGACCTGGGGTCACCTACGGGTGCAACAACGTCGAGGGTGCCGCCGAGGAACTCATGAAGTGGACCAAGATGGGACCTAAGTGGAGGAAGGCTGTGCACTGTGCGCCGACGCTTTTCAGGACCAAGTGACTCCGGAAGAGGTCCGTCAGGCTTTCGAGGCTGCCGCCAAGGAGGAGGGGGTGTTCCGTGACTAGCAGGCCGGTGCCCATGGCTATATTGGGAAGGACCCGTTAGGCTGTCTAATGCTGACCAAGTCCGCGCTGCTCGAAATAGACCCGGATACGAGAGCATTCACTCTGGTCGGCGCATTTATGGGCCATTTTGCACTTCTCGAAACTGGCATCGGAGCTGCTCTGGGCGAGGTACTCGGCGTCAATGGGGCACGTCGAGTAGTCATCAATCGAAACCTGGTTTCGACGAGAAGATCAAAACCGAACGCATACTATAGGGGACCGGACCCGGAATGTCAGGCTTCTAAAGCCGATGGCAGAAACCGGATACGCGGTGGCGGCATTTGAGGGCACGTTCCAGCTCTTGATTATTGCCTGTGAGCTGTGCGCGAAAATCGGGAATGGAAGGGCCGGAGGCAGGAAGCACGGCCTCAGGCCGAGGCGCTAATCAAGCGGGTCGGCAATGATCGCGAAAAGCTCAACACGGCCGCCAGCGAAACTAAAGAAGTAGTCGCGCGTTGGACGGCGGATAACGCTGTTGTCTCTGAGTATGGTTTAGGTCAGAGTGGTCAAGCCAACGTCGCGTAAGGCAATCAATGCGTCGGGCGCTAGTCAAGCGAAGTCGCCCGCTCGTGACGAGGTCACTTTAGCGCCGCCCGCTTTCCGGCCGGTCCAGCTCGCAACGCTCGTGGACACGGTCCCTGCCGGCGATCGTTGGATCCATGAGATGAAATACGACGGCTATCGTATTCTCGTTGCCGTCGGCGGAGGCGAGGCGCGAGCCTACACACGATCTGGTCTGGACTGGTCTAGCCGTTTTCCCTCGGTCCTCTCCGAGGCTCGCAACCTCAAGGTGCGCTCCGCCCTGATTGACGGCGAGGCCGTGGTTGTCGATGCGGAAGGAAGATCTAACTTCCAGGCGCTTCAGAATGCATTGAAGGGTGCCCCGGCGACTATCGACTTTTACGCGTTCGATCTGCTGCAGCTCGACGGCGAAGATCTGACAAGGCTTCCTCTTGTTGAGCGCAAAGCAAAGCTGGAGGCGATCTTGCCTGCGAAAAATCCGGTCCTTCGTTACTCCGACCATATCCTCGGCCGCGGAGAAGAGCTGCTCGATCGCTTCTGCGCAGCCGGCCTTGAGGGCGTCATCTCAAAGCTCGCGGATTCGAGTTATGTGGCGGCCCGCGGCGCAAGCTGGCTGAAGATCAAATGCATCAGGCGGCAAGAATTTGTGATTGTCGGCTGGACGCCGTCCGACAAGCTCCGCGCGTTTCGGTCCTTGATCCTTGGCGTTCATGATGGCGGCAAGCTGCGTTACGCCGGGAAAGTCGGCACCGGCTTCGATACCGCTGAACTTCTTCGTCTCTTGAAGATCATGGCGCCGCTCGAGCAGAAGGCCGCCAGCGTCGACGCACCACGCGCCGAAGTGCGCGGCGCACACTGGCTCCGTCCGAAACTGGTCGCTGAGATTGCCTTCACCGAAATGACAAATGAAGGGACGTTACGACATCCGAGCTATCTTGGTCTCCGCGAAGACAAGAAGCCGGAGGCGGTCGTGCTCGAGACGGAACGTCATGCAGCCGATCTCGCCGCGTCTGCGACGACCGCCATCGCGATAAGTAATCGTGACCGCGTCATCTATCCGGAGTCCAACATCACCAAGGGACAGCTCGCCGACCATTACGCAGCGGTCGCGGCGATCATGCTTCCTTGGGTTGGCAGCCGGCCGATCAGTCTGGTTCGATGCCCACAGGGCCGCGCGAAGAAGTGCTTCTTCCAAAAACACGACGCTGGCAGCTTTGGCGACAAAGTCCACCACGTCGGCATCACGGCGAAGGACGGGCACGAGGAACCATATCTCTATGTCGACGATGCCGATGGACTGATGACTTGCGTCCAGATGGGAACGATCGAGCTGCATGGATGGGGGGCTCGGATCGAGGATGTCGAAAAGGCCGACCGCCTCGTGTTCGACCTCGACCCCGATGAAGGCCTCGATTTTGAGGCCGTCCGCGCCGCTGCCTTTCAGTTCCGCGCTATCCTTAAATCGCTGGGCCTTACGACTTTCCCGATGCTGACGGGAGGCAAAGGAGTGCACGTCATCGCGCCGCTCACCCCTGGCGCCGAGTGGCCACAGGTTAAGGACTTCGCGTCTCGCCTGGCGCAGGCGGTCGCCCGGAGCGATCCGGCCCATTTCACGGCCGTGTTGTCAAAGCCGCGCCGCAAGGGTCGCATCTTTGTGGACTATCTACGCAATCAGCGCGGGGCGACCGCGATCATGCCTTACAGCGCAAGATCACGTCCGGGCGCTCCTTTCGCGGCACCGATCACGTGGGCGGAGATGAAGACAATAGACGCGCCCTCTCATTTCCACGTGGGCGATGCTCCTGAATTAAAGAAACGCGCAGCCTCCAAAACTCTGGCTGGATGGGGTCGCGCTGACCAATGCTTGCCCAATCTGTAGCGTCCGACGCGGGAAGAAGGCAGTAAAGCCGGGATTTAAAGGGCAACGCGGCGCTCGTGATCTTGCCTGATTGGAACCTGCGGAGATCGGCCTCGTTGGGCTGAAGCCATGGCAAAAAGCGATCCGAGGACCGTCGCCAGTCTTTTGAAGGAATACGCGCAACGGGCGTCTATGCGCGGCGACAATCCCTATCGCACAAAGGCATACTTGCGCGCGGCAGACAGTCTGACGGCGCTGTCGCAGCCGCTTGATCGGATCATCGCCGCCGGCGCCCTCACCAAGATCCCGGGGATCGGTGACGCGATCGCAGACATCGTGACCAAGCTTTACCAAACCGGCACGCACCCAAGCCTTGAGAAGCTGCGCGAGGATGTTCCAGCGGGCGTGATGGAGCTGTTTGCCATACCCGGGCTTCGTCCCGATAAGATACTGAAGCTTCATCAGGCGCTCGGCGTGAACTCGCTGGCGGAGCTCGAGGCCGCAGCGAGAGAAGACCGCATCCGCCCAGTCAAAGGCCTCGGCGCCGCGCTTCAGACAAAACTCCTGCAGAACCTGGCCATCGTGCGAAGCGGCGAAACGCAACTTCACCTGCACAAGGCCGCCGCTCTTCTCCACCATGCGGTCATATCGGTAAAGGAAGAGCATCCAGAGTTTTCGCGCGTCGAAATTGCAGGTGACTTCCGACGCGGTTGCGAGCTCGTTTCCGACTTCGTTCTGGTAGCGCAGGGCTTAACGTCGACTGGAATCGAGGATATGACCCTCAGGCTTGTTGTCACGGACAGGAAGCACTTTGGCGCGAGCCTGCTCGAAGCAACCGGTTCGGCAGACCACCTTGAGCAACTGAAGAGGTTCGCGGCCGACAAGGGATTCACCCTAAACGCCGACGGGCTTCATCGCGGGAGAAAGCTGATCGCGTCAGCGACAGAAGAAGAAATCTACCAAGCTCTAGACTTGCAGTTTATCGAGCCTGAATTGCGCGAAGGCAGGGATGAGATTGAGCGAGCGGCAAAGCAGAAGCTACCCGCCCTCATTCGGGATGAAGATCTGCATGGCATCCTGCATTCTCACACGACCGCATCCGATGGCACCGAAACGCTTGAGGCAATGGCTGAAGCCACGCGTAGGCGCGGTTTCGAATACTATGGTGTCGCCGATCATTCGCAGTCCGCTCACTACGCAGGCGGCCTTTCGTTGCAGGAGATTGCTGAACAGCACCGCGAAGCTGACCGGCTGAACAAGGCATACAATGGAAAATTTCGCATACTGAAGGGCATCGAGGCGGACATCCTGGCTGATGGCTCGCTCGATTACCCGAATCATATTTTGGAGACGTTCGATTTCGTCGTCGCGAGCGTGCACAGCCGCTTCAAGTTGCCGAAGAAAGAGCAGACGGAGCGTATCATTGAGGCGATCGGAAATCCTCGGACGACAATCATCGGGCACATGACCGGTCGCCAGCTGTTGCGCCGGCCCGGTTATGATCTCGACATCGACAAGGTCCTCAAAGCGTGTGCGAAATACGGCGTTGCCGTCGAAATCAACGCACATCCGTGGCGACTCGACCTCGACTGGCGCTGGCATCAAAAGGCACTCGATCAGGGCTGCATCTTCAGCATCAATCCGGACGCTCATTCGATCCGCGAGCTCGATCACATGCATTGGGGTGTCGAGATGGCGCGCAAGGGCGGTGTCCCTGCGAAGCGGGTCCTGAACGCGATGCGTTTGACGGCCCTCCTTGCGCATCTCGCACGGCGCAGGCAAACGTCCTAGCCTGCTTGTGCGCCCGGCTTATCGCGCAGGAGTCCGTCATTCTCAAAATCTTCCCAGCCGCGCAAACTGGAGTGCGAGCTCTCATCGGGCCCATAACCAGCTGAAGCTGCAGTTCCGCGACCGCTTCTTTGAGCGCGTTTCATAGCGGCCCTCCCCGCGGCTCGCCGCCTATTCTCTGCAGCTGTCGCTGCGTCCTGTTCGCGCCAGACCGTAACCAGGTCGCGGTCAAGCACATCTTCCACGTGCTGAGGGTCGAACACGTGAAAGGTGATGTTCCTTGCCCGCCCGCGAAGTTTCACCGTTTTCGTCCCGGCGCTCTGCAAGCGACCATCTTTCAGCCAGCGGTGCCGTTCGGCCGTCGAGATCGTCAGAATGTCCTCGATTTCACGGGGGATTACGGGCAGGTCTTCGATATTCTGCAGTGCTTTGGATATGATCCCGAATACCACCTGCCCATCATTCTCGGCGCCCTCAGACAGGCGCAGGGTAAGCACGCGGGACTCGATATTGAGCAATTTCCTGAACTCCGTTGGAAGGCGGGCGCGTATTTCGAGAAAAATACCCCTCGCTCTGACCGACGATCCAAACGTTGCAGCCGGGGTTAAAGGCCACTCTCCAATCAGCTTCGCTGTTGCATTGATTTTACGGCGCGTGGACATGCCCCTTTATATAGGTCCCCGATAGTCGGCAGCGATGAGCCGATCGCAAAGCCAATATGAGTTCTAATCCGCCAGCGGTCTGAACCACGATGCCCAAAGGCGCAACCACGATTGTGAGCGGGGCCGTTTGCAACTTCGGCTAACAGGAAACGGCAGAGTTGATCTCGAAGTGCGATATCAGGCGCGTCGCCGCCTGGCGGCTTTTTGGGGGCCGTTTGCTGTCCGTCCGGTTATTGCCGAGGGACCAGTTAAAGCCGCCGTTCGGCTCACGACCTCTTCGCGGAATACAAGGCAAGTTCAGATCCCGCGGAAGCCGACATTGAACTGCCTCTCCGTTTACACGTTTGGCAAATGTTGCGAATGGAGGGAGTTGCATGTTTGAAGGTTTCTCGCTGGAGCAGATCAAACTTCCGGAAGCGACGCTCAGAGTGCGGGTTGGTGGAAGGGGCCACCGCTGCCTGATGCTGCACGGTCATCCTCGCACCCATGCCACTTGGCATCGCGTGGCGCCGATTTTGGCTGAGGAATACACCGTAATTTGCCCTGGTCTTCGGTGCTCGCCCTTGCGGTGTGTCGCAACACAATCAGCGCGTCCGGTTTGCCGTGAACAGATCTTGCTGATGCACCAGTTCGTCCGCGACGGGCTGACGGAGGCGGCGTGTGCCATTCGGGTGGATGGCCGAAAATAACCCCACCTCTGCATGACGCGAATTGTCCCAGCCCGGGTAGGCCGTTATCGGGTACAGGCAAATACCCTCGAATCGATGCTCCGACACCCATAGCGGCACGCACCTCGTCGCGGCATACATAGTGGAGCCAAGCCGGCCCGCCGGATCCCTCTGAGCCGGTCTCGGCAATGAACATCGGCTTACCGCATCGATGAGCAACCTCGAGCAACATTTCCGACAAAGCGCGGTACTCATGGTGTCCCCATCGATATCGTCGGCCCGTTTATTTACCATTGATTGTGCGGCTAGAAATTCAGGCCCACGACAATCGACAACATCTTCGCTCCCGCCCAACTCAGGTTCGACGCGGCCCAGCAACATGTCGTAAGCTTCGAACTGCCCCTGACGGGCGTTTTCGGCCCGACCCCGTTCGCTGCGGGTCCGGTCACGAGGAGCGATTTGGATAAGGGGCTCGGCCCAGACAAATCTGCAGGCGGGGTCGATCTCCCGCATTACACGAACACCCGCGATGGCAGCCTTCACGAGATGCCGCTTGAACCAGCACGTTTGTTCGGCCCCACGCGGGAAATAGCCGACCTCAACAGCCCATGCGAAAAAGGAGATCTAGTTGATGGGACACAACAGAGGCGGTGTTCCGGCGATCGAACGCTGTACCCTCACGGCTTCTGCCGCGAACGAGGCATAGGCATCGATGAAATGCAGCGATCCCTGATCGACATGGTCTGGAGATCCGTAATGGAAGATGTCCCAGATAACCTGGACACCGGCCGATCGGGCCGCCTCGACCATTGGCGCCCAACTTGACCAGTCATAGGCGAAGCTTGCGGAACCGGAGCCTCCACCTGGTGCTCGTCCATACGCCCCACTTCGCTCATTCGAAGTCTTCTTTCAGCAGTCGGCTTCGAACTCGGCCGCCTTGTTAGGACCGGGAACCGCGTTGGCGAAATACCGCATCCAATGGGGCGCGCGCCATCTTCGTTGCTCAGTCCAGCTCGTCCTGGCGTGACCGGGTAATGCCGAACCGATTTGGTCGAGCCTTTGTTCCTGTGGTGGACTGTCCGGAGCTGGGTGGCGAAGGAGGAACAAGGAGGGCCGTGCCAAGTTCGGGGCGATATACCACCGCCGCCGATCGACTCGAGCGGCTGCTCAGCAACAAGAGAGGCACGGGATCACATGACCGTTCAGATTCGACTTTCCGAGATCGACCACGCCAGGCGCGAGGATCGTGGCGACGGCGCTTGGAGCATCGCACCGGACTTGGGCTATTTGCGCCTAGCAATCGTCAATGTCGTGTTCTTCGGCGCACCGGGCAGCGGAGATCGGAACTGGATGCTGATCGATACCGGGTTGCCGACGTCCCGCGGCAGCATTCTTGCGGTCGCGGAAAAGCGGTTTGGCACGAACGCACGGCCGGCCGCGATCATCCTGACCCACGGCCATTTCGACCATGTGGGAACGGTTCTAGACCTCGCGAATAGGTGGGACGTGCCTGTCTTCGCGCATCCACTCGAGCGCCCCTATTTGGACGGAACCGCATCCTATCCGCCACCGGATCCCTGGGTCGGGGGTGGACTGATGGCGCTGCTTTCGCCGCTTTTTCCACGGGGGCCAATTGATCTTGGCAACCGTTTGGAACTCCTACCTGCCGACGGATCGATCCCCGGAATGCCCGGATGGCGATGGCTACACACACCCGGGCACGCTCCTGGGCATATCTCGCTCTGGCGCGAGGAGGACCGCTCGCTGATCGTAGGGGACGCTTTCATCACCACCGGTCAGGAGTCAGTCTATGAGGTCGCCGTTCAGGATCTTGAGATGCACGGTCCGCCGCGCTACTTCACGCCGGACTGGGATGCGGCGGAAAGATCCGTGAAGCACTTGGCTGCCCTGAACCCGCACATGGTCATCAGTGGACACGGTGCGGCTGCCGCGGGAGTGGGCATGCGTCAAGCTCTTGACAGCCTGGCTGAGCGGTTCAGGGTGTTCGCCGTCCCGCCGAAATTGAAATTCGTGCGCGAGCCGGCGGCAGTCCAAGGTAGCTGAGGCTAACCGAGCCGCCGTCGTTCTGAAATATGGTCAAATTGGGCAGACTCTGTCTCTCGACCCGGTAGAGTTACCCCGTCGGGTCGCGCTCTCCATCGTCGCCGACAAACTCTGACAAGCGGAACAAACCCGGAAGGCGCCGGGTTAGGGCGTTCGATCGGCGCAGGGCGACTGCGGGCCCAGCGCCCCGAAATTCTGCGTCAGGAGAAGACGTCAGATGAAAACGAGTAACCCGAAGGACGCGTCCTCTCCGCCGGCGAGCCGACCGGCAAGAAGTTGTTCGAGCCCACACGGGTCGTCATCGGCCAAGACTTGGCTTCGATTCGCTCATCGGCCAAAACCGTGGAGGAGATCAAATGGCAAATCTGGGAAGATTGGCGATCGCGATGCTTGGCGTTCTGGCATACCAAAATCGCGACAAGCTCTGTGAATTGATTCCGGGAGCGGGGTATCTTAACCCAAACGACCCGCAACGCAGAATTCTGGCTCAGATAACGAATGGCGTGTCGAGGGCTGACCTTGGTGAGATCCTCGACCGGTTCAGGGAGGTGGGGGCAGGATCGAAGGTCGACTCGTGGGTTGGCAGCGGGCCAAACCAACCGATTGAGCCAAGGGACGTCCAAGCGGCAATGGACGAAGGTACACTCACGTCCATTTCGATGCAGACGGGTCTTTCGCGCGAGGAGCTAATCAGAAGGATTGCGCGGGATCTACCCGAGACAGTCAACGAGATGACGCCGAATGGTGAATGGCCGCCTGAGCCGACACATGGCTTGGATAAGTCGACCCTGCTCGACAATGTATCCTAGGGGACACAGCCAGGAATGCAGCCGGCCAAGGCGAGATCCAGGGTGGCAACTCTACACGGGGGGACGCTCCTGCGCGATCGCCTTCATCCGCTCGCGAACCAAGGGTCTGTTTCGAGCGCGCCGAACGCTCAACTGGCCGCCATCCTGAAAATGCGGCACCGCTGCATCGCGGCGCCCTCGCTCGCGTATATCGGTGAGCGGAAGAAGGCGCGTTCCTGGCTGGCCAGAGCGCTGGCGATCGATCCGGACGACTTCGTGACGCAGTACAACGCCGCTTGCATGTATTCCGTGCTCGGGGAAGTGGAGGAAGCGGTGCGGTACCTGGAAAGAGCCGTCGGAGGAAGCGTGAGTCAGAACGTATTGGAACGAATCCGTCACGAAGTCATTTCGACGCCATTCGCGATCACCCGCGGTTCGTGCAGCTTCTTAGTTCACTTGCCTTGTGACGCCACGACGATTCGATCGGGAGTCTTCATCGGTCCGTTCTTGCCGCCGCGCCTGGGCCTTGCACTGGCGGGCTGCCGGCCTTGCCTGTCGCCGGTGGTGTTTTCCCCCACATTTTGCTGCCGCTGCTTGTGCTGCTCACCTGGCCGCTCGCCATGGGCAAGTATTTCGCCCCGGCATCGTCTCTGCAGGGTTTGCTTCGTCGGCAAAGGACATCGCCAGCGGCCTCACAGCTGCGGTCGATCGCGACCGAATCGGGATTGATGCTGGCCGACGCGCTGGCCGGCGGCCGCTTCACCCTGTTGATGCCTGCCGGCATTATTGCCGGGGCCGGCGACCGGTTGTTCGATGCGAAAGCCGAGGCTCTTAGACTACAATAGGAGATTCCTGGTTCCTTTGTCGATATCATCCCGCAGGCCGGCCACATGGTCCACCACACCGCACCGCTAGCTGTTCTCGCCATGGTGGACAGGGTCGCTGCCGCGGCCAGCATGAAGTAGGCCGGCACTGGCGCGATCCCGAAGAAGTGGAATCGCGATTTTCGGAAAAGATCATGCTCAAAAGCAATAGGTAGAACCCCGTCCCGACTCTATCGGGTGGCGAATCCGATGATTTACTTCACGGCGGCACGCACTTCAGCGAACCGCATCCTGTGCATCCATCCGCGCCGGTTCGGCTAACATCGACGTCGAGGTCCCGTATCTTGGGGATTTGGCCAGGGGAACGGCCCCAATTCCGTGTTCGGCTTCTGCCTCTCTTGGTGGCTGCCAGCATCTAGTCGTCTGCAAATCGAGGCCACGGACTGACAAGCACCCCCGCACTACAAGGAGCTGGCGGTCGGAGAACAAATGTAGACATGTCGCACCATCCTTGCGGGTACGGCTTGCGATGCATACTGACGGTCGAGGGCTTAATGTAACCAAATCAACGGCTCGGCGTTTCGGTCAGCGCCGTTGCAATGAGCGAAGCCATAACCTCTGTCACGAGCATAGACTGGCGATTTCATGAATCGCAATTTTCTGGTGATCGAACCTGAGGAAGGCATTGCCGTGCTCAAGGGGCTTGCCTCCTCGGCGCGGATCTCGATGCTGAAACTGCTGCATGAGAAGGGGCCGATGAATGTCAACGAAATCGCCGCCGTGCTGTCGCTTCCGCAGTCGACCGTCTCGACCAACATCCAGGTGCTGGAGGATGCGGGGCTGATCCGCACCGAGAGAGCGAAGAAAGGCAACCGGAAAATCTGCTATCCGACCGCCGAAAAAGTGCTCGTCGTGTTCAAGAGCGAATATCGTGCGGTCAAGAACGACGCGATCGAAGTGTCGATGCCGATCGGGCTTTATACCGGCTTCGAGGTTACCGCGCCCTGCGGCCTTTGTTCGCCAGACGGCATCATCGGTCTGCTCGATGTTCCCAACACTTTCCTCGATCCGGACCGCATGAAAGCTGGTCTGCTATGGTTCACGCGCGGTTTTGTCGAATACCAGTTCCCCAACAATGCCAAGCTCGCCAATGCCGAGATCACCGGACTCGAAGTTGCGATAGAGCTGTCTTCGGAAGTGCCGGGCACCAGCGCCGATTGGCCCTCGGACATCACGCTGACGATCAATGGCGTCGATGTCGGCACCTGGACGTCGCCGGGGGATTTCGGCGACAAGCGCGGCGTCTTCACGCCCACCTGGTGGAAGCTCAAGGGCTCGCAATACGGTAAGCTGAAGAACTGGCGAATTGCCAATGACGGCACCTATGTCGACGGCCTCAGGATTTCCGAAACCGGCCTCGCTGCACTCGATCTGAAGAGCCATCATTCAATCCGCGTCCGTATCGGCGTCAAGGACGATGCCAAGCGCCCCGGCGGGATCAATATTTTCGGCAAGGGCTTTGGAAATTACGATCAGGACATTGTGCTCAGGATCAAAACCGCGTGAATCGACTGGCCGCGTTGCTGCGCTCAGTTACAGTTCATTGCTAGGCTAGGCTTGCAGCTGGCACCGCCGTCCATGAGGCGACCGGCTTGCCTGACGTGTATAGATCCCTCGTCGCAAGCTTTGCCCACTGGCTGCGAATCCCCTGCTACCCTCAATCACCAGTACAAAGGGATCCGTCCCACCAACCAACAGCCAGATTATCCTCCGTTCCGGCAAATGCCGGAACTTACCATCTAGGCAACTCTCGAAAGTATATGCCGATCCAGGTCACACTTAGCCAACCCGAACCGCCAGCGATGGTTCGTAGCCTCACGCCTGCTCTGGTAGAACAAGGTCAGTTGCCGGCCGTCGATCATCACCGTCGAATGGCCATTCTCGCCGGGCTCACCAGGGTCGAGAACGGGGCCAACGGAAACGTATGGACCCTTGACGTCATCGGCGATGGCGAAGAAGACGCGCTGCCGGCTGCCGCGCGGACCTTCGGGGAGGAAGCAGGTGGCGTTGAGAAGCACACGACCGTCCGGCAGCTCGACGAGCTGCGCGCCTTCGATCCCCCATTCGTAATCGGGGTGCTCGCGCGCATTGTGATGTGGCACGTCGAGATGATCGAGTATCTTGCCGAGACGTTTCCATGGCCCGAACCAGGAATCGGATTGGCTGCGCGCCAGATAGACATCAGGCTGGGGCACCCTGGTGAATTTGGGCATGCCTGAATAGACGATATAGCGCTTGCCTCCGACGATTGCGGGGTGGGGATCGTAGATGCCGTCCTCATCGGTGTCGGGCAGCGACAATATCGCCGGATTGAGCACCACCCAATGAAAGCCGTCATTGGACACCGCGTGCTCGCAACGTCCGCCGGACTTCATGAATTCGGTCTGGATAAACATGTGGAAGACGCCGCACTCATGAATGACGCCGGGCGCCGCAATGCCAGATCCGGTTACGGGCAAAACGATCGCCTCGTGCTCTGTCCAGGGTCCATAAAGATCCGGCGCTGTGGCGTGGAGGATTTTCCAGCTCTCTGTTGTGACGGTGCCGCTGGAGCCGAAGACGTGCCAGAGCGTGCCGTCGAACACCGGACAAGGGTCCTTCAGATCATCCACAACCTGCGGGTGAAACAATGGAAAGACGTTGGTTTCAAAGTCGATCTTCATTCGCCAGCCATCCCTCGATTCGTCTCGGTCTCCATTCAAATGAACCACCGGCGCGACTCAGATGAATCGATTCCAAGCGTATTTATAGCTCCGCTGATGAACGGTTGTTGAACGATTGAAGGATTTGAACCGCTCTGTGGCAAAGGGCCACATTTGGGGAGCCCGACCTGACGCGAGGGGCTTCATCATGTGGATCGAATGGGCGGCCGGCTCGCCCCTTCTCTGTCGAGCCGTCGCAAGTGGAGCGGACGGCTGGTCTCGCCCGAGACAGTTTGGAGCTATGGAACAACTTATCGGGATGGAAGTTATATAGAAGGCTGCGAACTTCATGTCAAAGCTGCCTCGATTGACTTTTGTTAGTCGAGGCATTTTGTAACTATATCGAAGGATAATCTACATGGAAATGGCGGCGGGCCGGGCCAAAACACCAAAAAACCCTGTACAACCGTCTATTTTAATTTGCTTTTCACACCTCCGATGGAACTTCGTATATCAGAGACCACAACACATTCTGACCCTGGCGTCAAAACAGCAACAGCTAATTTACTTCGAAGAGCCAATCTTCGATGAGAGGCGCCACCCTTCGATGCGGGTGCACAATATTACCCCCAAGATCAGAATAGTGACGCCGCTGATCCCAGTTGGTACTTCCGCGACCAGGGCGGACGCAATCCAGCGCAGGTTCGTCGATCAGATCCTCGCCTCCACGCCGCATGACCGATTGACGACCTGGTATTACACGCCCATGGCGCTACGCTTCAGCGATCATCTCGCCTGTGACGTCTGCGTCTACGACTGCATGGATGAACTCTCCGCGTTCAAAGACGCTCCCGCAGAGTTGACGCAGTTGGAAAAGGCGCTGTTGCAACGTGCCGATGTCGTCTTCACGGGCGGGCAGAGCCTCTACGAGGCCAAGCGCAGCTTGCATCGGGCGATCTTTCCCTTCCCGAGCAGCATCGACGTTACCCATTTCCATCAGGCTAGGGCGCCAGGTGAAGACCCGTTCGATCAGGCCGACATACCTCACCCGAGGGTGGGGTACTTCGGGGTCATCGACGAACGGCTCGACCTTGAACTTATCGCGCATGCGGCTGCGGCAATGCCAGACGTGCATTTTGTCATGCTCGGCCCTGTCGTCAAGATCGATCGGGCGAGCCTTCCCACGGCAGGCAACCTGCATTGGCTGGGCGGCAAGTCCTATGCAGACCTGCCGAACTATCTCAGGCATTGGAGTGCCGGCTGGATGCCGTTCGCGCTCAACGAAGCGACCCGCTACATCAGCCCGACCAAGACTCCCGAGTTTCTTGCGGCAGGACTGCCGGTGTTGTCCACGGCGATCGTCGACGTTGTGCGTACCTACGGCGTCGAAGGCCTTGTCGAGATTGTCGAGGCGGAGGACATCGAGGCCAAGCTTCGCTCGATCCTGGCCCACCCCCGCGATTTCCTGGTGAAGAAGGCCGACGCCTACCTCGCCGACATGTCCTGGGAGAAGACCTGGAGCGCGATGGCTGCCCACATCGAGCGCGCCCATGCGATGAAGAGCGTCGTCCCATTCCTGAGGAGGGCGTGAGCGTGTTCGACTGGTTGATCGTAGGGGCCGGTTTCGCCGGCAGTGTGCTGGCCGAGCGTATCGCATCGCAACGGCAGGAAAGCGTCCTGATCATAGACCGACGAAATCACGTCGGCGGCAATGCCTATGACTGCTACGACGAGGCGGGAATACTAATTCACCGTTACGGGCCTCACATCTTTCACACCAACGCCCAATCGATCGTCGACTATCTGTCGCAATTCACGCAATGGCGGCCTTACGAACATCGCGTGCTGTCGCTGGTCGATGGAAAGCTGCTGCCGATACCGATTAATCTCGACACCATAAACCGCCTCTACGGCCTTGAATTGACGTCCGAGCAGCTGCAGGACTTCTTCGCTTTCCGACGCGAAACGGTCAAAGAAGTCCGCACCGCCGAGGACGTCGTGGTGAGCACAGTAGGCAGAGAGCTCTACGAGAAATTCTTCCGCGGCTACACCAGGAAGCAGTGGGGTGTCGACCCTTCCCAGTTGAGCAAGTCAGTGACGGCGCGAGTCCCGACCCGGACCGATCGCGACGATCGGTATTTTGGCGACAGCTTTCAGAACATGCCGGCAGGCGGGTATACGCGCATGTTTCAGCGCATGCTGGATCACCCTAAGATCAAGATCATGCTGCAGACCGACTACCGCGAAATTCGCGACAAGATCCCCTTCCAGCGGATGATCTATACCGGTCCGATCGACGAGTATTTCGACTGGAAGCTTGGTCGCTTGCCCTACCGTTCGCTGCGCTTTGAGCACACGACGCTTGATTGCGAGCAGTTTCAACCGGTCGCCGTCGTCAACTATCCGCAGACGGAGAAATACACACGGATCACCGAGTACAAGCATCTGACCGGTCAGCAGAGTCCGAAGACCAGCCTCACCTACGAATACCCCACCGACGTCGGAGATCCTTATTACCCGGTGCCGCGGGCCGAAAACGAGGCTTTGTACAAACGATACGAAGCTTTGGTCGCGGCGTGCCCGGAGGTCTGGTTCGTCGGACGTCTTGCAACATATCGCTATTACAATATGGATCAGGTGGTCGGCCAGGCATTGGCTACGTTCGGGCGCATTCAGACACGCCTGCCAGCAAACGGGATGCTCGTCACGCCGACGCAGCGCGAGGCGGCCGAGTGAATGATGCGCCGGCCTGACCGGCGTCGGGCGACCCACGGCCAAAGAGGCCCATGTTTCTCGGCTTCTCGGCGAACAGCTCTAGATATGCTGTGCTGTTGATGCAGCTGAAAAGCGCGCACTGTCGTATCAGCGAGCCTAAGGCGCCCTTGCTTGTTGTTCCTCAAACGCCAAGAACGATTGGCGCTGGCGCTCCAACTCGTCCGCAAGTGGCTTGCGAACAGTGCGCGAGCCGTCCGCATGAATGGTGGAGAACAAGCCGACTTCGGCGTGGCGCGAATTGTCCCAACCTGGGTAGGCCGTCACCGGGTACAGGCATATACCCTGAACAGGTGCACCGAGGCTCGTCGCGTCGCGCACTTCGTCGCAAACGTAGTGAAGCCAGGCTGGCCGGCCTGAACCTTCGGCGCCGGTCTCGGCGATGAACATCGGCTTCTTGTATCGCTCGGCGACCTCGACCAGCATTTCCGAAAGTGCACGGTATTCGTGGTGCCCCATCGGTATCGTTGGGCCATTCAAGTACCATTGGTTGTGCGGATAGAAGTTGAGGCCGATGACGTCCACAACGTCCTCGCTGCCGCCCAACTCCGGTTCCACGCGCCCGATCAGCATGTCATACGCCTCGAATTGGCCCTGGCGAGCATTTTCGGCGCGCCGCCGCTCGGGGTGAGTACGGTCACGAGGAGCAATATGGATCAGCGGTTCAGCCCAGATGAACCTGCAGCCGGGTTCGGCCTCCCGCATGGCCCTCACGCCGGCGACCGCTGCCCTGACAAGGTGTCGTTTGAACCATCCACGCTTGTTCGGCCCGACGCGGGGGAAATAGCCGACCTCCACCGCCCATGCAAAAAACGAAATCTCGTTGATCGGGCACACCAGGGGAGCCACCCCGGTTGCGGAGCGATGAACCCGAACAGCTTCCGCGGCGAAACGGACGTAGGCCTTGATAAACCCCGGGCCACCTTGGTCGATATGGTCTGGCGAGCCATAGTGGAAGATATCCCAGATAATCTGCACCCCGGCCGCCTGGGCTGCTTCGATCGCCGACGTCCAACTCGACCAGTCGAAGACTCCGGGCGCCGTTTCAATCAGGTGCCAGCGCAAGCCGTCGCGGATCGTGCGAAGCCCAAGCTCGGCACAACGGCGATAGTCGCCATGTGCATGGATGTCATGTGAGGTCGCGCGGATCAGATCAAGACGGGCCCCGTCGGCGCGCCTGTGGGAGGAACACTCGAAACCAGCCATGAAAAAGCTGTCGAACCCGGAAGAGCCTGCCGTGGGCCGACGAGCGGTATCCTCGTTCATACCAACATCCTGTCGCCCAAGACGTGCGCAAGTGATCGCATTCGCAGTCCCCATTGTCAGTTCCGGGGCTAGTCGAAACCGGTCGGCTACCAACCACGTCGACGGCTCGGCGGCCTATACGCGTGTGCCAGGATTGGCGAATACAACCAAGCTCCAATCTCGTCTGCCTTGGCCGCGGTCGCGTCGAGTCGATCCGAAGTTATGCGGCCTGTTGCATCGCCCGTTCGTTGACGCCTGCTTCGCCTAGTCGGGTGAGCGCCTCATCGGTTGCTTTTTCTTCCTTGAGCGTCTGTTCGAGTAGCGGGACTGCGTCTTTCAGACCAAGTAAGCCGGCCCATGTGACAAGAGTTCCGTAGCGCGCTATTTCATAATGTTCGACGGACTGGGCTGCAGCCACGAGACCCGCGTCCAATGCCGGAGCCTCCTGGAACTCCTCCAAAATCTCTTGTCCTTCTTCGATGATGCCGTCGATCGCCGGGCACGTTTTCCCTTGGGCTCTCCTGCCAAAGGCGTCGAAAACTTGCTGCAGACGCTCGATCTGACCTTCCGTCTCGTCACGATGTTTTTCGAACGCCGCCTTCAACTCTTCGGACTCCGCGCCCTTTGCCATTTTCCGGAGCGCCGTCAGAATCTTGCGTTCGGCGTAGTAGATGTCTTTCAGACCATCATAGAAAAGGTCTTCCAAGCCCTTGGAGCTGCCCTGAGAGCTTTTTTTCGTCGCCATTGTCATCTCCTCTTTCATTTCTATCGACGCATGCATGGCTCTAACTGGACCAGTCTCTTGTTGTTCCTTCGGCGACGGCACACCGGCAGCCAACAGCGAGCGACGGTCGGGTTGACCGCTGATTTCAGTCCGCCGCGCCAGCAGCGGCTTGAGCATCTCGGCTGCGCTCCATTGCGGAAGTTCCGGAATGAGGATCGTCTGCCTGAAGGGTTTCCGCTGTCATCGAGTCCTTGCGGCCGCATTTTTCGCAACGGACCTTTGCCCGCACCTGATCAAGGTTCCCGATCTCTTCTCGGGCCCCCAATGGCGTCGAACCTGGACGAAGTTGCCGACCAGATCAGCAGTGTATAGGGGCCGCGGGCCTGTTTTGCGATGTAGTTGAACTCACCTTGAGGCAGCTGCTCGCGCAGGCGTTTGGACGACAGGCGGACGGCATCATGGCCTCTAAATTCGAATTCGAGGTCAAGAGGACCACGTCCACAGCATAGTTGCACCTAAGATCCTCCTCGATGTCGCCAGCGGCGCGAAGCCTCAGATGGTCTTCGAAAACCCCCTCTGCGGACCGAGCATGTCATGTCTCCTTTGCAGTACCGGAAAGGCCGTGGACAGCCGTGTCGTCCTTCGCGATGCTGAACGGATGCGACGGCGGTTTGTTCGTGAGGCCAACATGCGCTGGAGCCGGATTGACTTGCACCCCCGATCACAAACGAATGAGAACATTCAATCGGGGTCCTCATGGCTTCCGCCATCGACATTCTGGCATGCTGACCAGCGACGAGGTCGGCAATTGTCCAGGACTAGAGCGGCCGGCCAGGTGCAGCGGTGCCGGGGGGACCTCACGCTCCAAGGCCGTCCTGGCCTTCGCCAGCGACAACCACAGGGCCTGCAAAAAAGCTTCATCTGCTTGCGGTGTTAATCCGACCTCCTTGCAATGTTCAACGATCCTGTCCTGGATCGACACTGCGGTTTCATACCGTTGGACAACCCTTGCCAGAACGTCCTGACAGGTGCCAATCGCCACCTCCCGAATGTGGTCAGCGACGGGAGAGAGGGCAGCACGGGTGACATCATGAGCAACGGGGGCGTCCCGATCAGTCGGATGTATTCCGCCTCGGGCTGCCCATAAGAACGATCCGCCAACGCGCGTCTATAGCAATAGCTTCAGCCTTCAATTGAACAAAGCAATCGTGTGGGGACCGGTCCTCACCCATGACCAGGGCTGCCCCGGTTATACCGTCAAAGCCAATAAGGCCAACCTCGGCCTCGACCTCAGCCCGAAGCTTCGCCACCATTAACCCGAGACCGCTCTCGAAGAAATCGACGGTGTCAATCGGGACCGAGGTCTGCTCCAGGTGCGTCCTCAGTCCCAAGTGACGGGCTTCGAGGTGAGGCTGCAGCAACGTCAGATCCGGTGCGCTCAGACGCCGCAACAGTTCGTTCTTGAACGAGGTTTCCATCTGCGCTGTCTCCCGATCGGGGCGGAAGGGCGATGGTCGCTCACAGCTGACGATGCCCTAACAATTGTCGACAGTCAGGGGAAAGTATACCTAAAAGGGCGGGGAGTCTCAAAAAGCTACTATGCTGACCAGAGAAGCTCGTCAGTCTGGCGATCATCAAGATGCTGCTAACAAGCAGTGTCCGCCTCTACCGGTCGAAGGTTGCCTTCGCAATCTGGTGTGCGCCTTTTGTCGAAGCATACGGCCCCAAACTGATTCATCCTCTGGGGAAGCCAAGCGGTATCGACGCTGCCTGAAAACTTACGCGCAAGCGCTCCACACTTTCGGGGCGGCGCTTTGTCGATGGCCCAGAGTAGCCAAGCACCCCTTCTTTATCCCAGAGTATTCGTCTTCGCCTATTGCTCCGGAACGGCAGAGGTTTGCGGACGATTTCGTGCTGCTTCGGCAATTTCCGGGATGTATTTCGTCGCGGTGCAGCTTCGGTTCACATTGGCGCGTGCGTCGAATACCTCTTTCTCGCAGACCCGCTTGGCGAGCTCGATAGGCACATGAACTGCCAGAGGCACTTCCACCTCGGAGATTCCAAGCTCCCGTGCGATCTGCTGTTTCACTTCGTGCCTGCCAAGCGAAACGTCGACGCCGACATCCTCGGCATCTTCGGTTGTCGATGATGCGCCTTGCCCCGGAAGATCTTGCTGCTCGGTCTGAGCAAATGACTGCACGGCAAAGAGTTGCAACGCGAACACGGCGAGCGGCAAAATTCGTTGGAATACTCTCATGCCTGGCTCCTGCAGGTGCCTTTAACAACGGCAAAGTGTTTGAAGCGTTCCAGAGGCGGGGATGCGCGGGCTCAGCGGCAGTCGAGGCGGGTTTTTTCTGTTGGCGTGGAATACGATATGGCGACCGTGGTTGGGTGCCGACAGCCGACTGCGCTGGCACATCGGAGTGTAGGAAGTTGCCTACCGAGAAAGAAAGACAAGCCAGAGACGAGCGCGCCTCGGATGCTGCACGAGGATTGACCGACATTGAGCGTGCGGCACGAGACGCAAAGACCGCGTGTTCGGGAGCAGCGCCTGAAGGCCGCACTTGCTGTGACGTCGGCCCGCGGCATCTAAACCGAAGAGGACACCAAAACCGCGAAAGCCTAGCAGTCACTTGCACCACACGGGAGCTTGCATTCAACCCCACGGTGCTCAAGATCCAAGTAGGCTCTGCAGCTCTCTAGGCTCAGAACGTCGTGCACCCAAGTTAGATCCTGCTGCAGCAGTCAGGACTACCCCAGAACGAATATGGCCAGCAGGGCAACAAAGAGAACAAGGGCGATCGCGGCGCCCCAGATGAGGACCTTTCCGGTGCCGCGTTGCTCTTCCTCGCGAGAAACGTCTTTCGCCATTCCATGCATCCTTTGCGAAGGTCCAAACTGAGCAACGTGCCGTGCCAGGCTGTTCCCAACGCTCTCGGAGCCAACTTGGTGTCAGTCCAACTGCCGGTTGCCGTAGGGCTTCTTCGCTCTAGCGCTATCGGCAATACAGCGCGGCTCTCCTCTGAGCGCGACCGCAGCTCCCTTCAGGCAAGATGCGCGAGCAGACGGATATCTATCTGACCGAAAGCAAAAGAAACCACGCGTGCCCCACTGAAAGCACAAGCAAGCGCAAAGGTTCCTGAACTGATGCTCGGCTGGCGGGAACTTGCTCGCCAGCCGAGTTGAGTTCAGGCGATGGTCGGGGGAGACTGGCCAGCCACACGCTGGTGATTCCAACCTGAGCCGATGTGCCAATCAGCAACCTTCGTCGGTCTTTTTGACCTGGCCTGGCGCGGCGGTGTTGGCTGCCGTGTCCTGCTGACCTGGCGCCGCCTGCTGAGCGCTGCCAGTCTGCTGGCCGGGCGCACAGTCCCTGGCCGAGTTCGGATTTGTGGTGCCGCTGGTGGTGGTCGTGTCGGTGCCTTGATCGCCGGACATGTTGGTCCCGCTGCTCGTCGTGCCGGTGCCCTGATCCGTCGTGCTGGGCATGGTCGTCGTGGTCGAGGTTCCGCTCGTCGAGGTTCCGCTCGAAGTTCCGCTGGTCGTCTGGGCAAAGGAAAGCCCGGCCGACACCGCCAGCACGGCCGAAGCCAAAAGGATGCGTTTCATCTTCTTTCTCCTGTCTGAATGCGCCGGATGCGCCTGACAAATTGAACAGGCAGACAGAAGGAGTGTTCCCCGATGAAGTTCAACTTTTGTAACTCTGGTCGTAGGTCAGCCTTAGGATGGCCGGCGTATATTAGAACCTCATGACGGCGGCTCGAGTCGAAAAGCAATCAACGAGCGGAGAGGCCGTCGCGTTCCTTGTGACTGCGGTGGCGCGGTGAGGCACAAGGCTCAATGCGGAGCGCCAGCGGCCGCGATCAGCGCCTCGTCGAGAATCCACTTCAGCTTCGCCGAGCGCTGGTAGCTTCATCTGCTTGCCGTTCTTACTTGCCAGGAACGACATGCAGCGGTCGCAGTATGCCATGCGGGACCTTCAATATGTCGCCGTATGTCGCCGCGTCGGATGGCCAGGAAGCGGCCAGTGCCAGTTGGACTTTGTGATGGAGCGGCGCAGCGGCGAGCGTCCACGGGCCGTTTTCCTTGCGCCGATCTTCCGCGATCTTGGCCTTTTCCACGCATCGCTGCAGGATTTTTCGCGAGGTGAATTGAGACCCGCCACGACGCTGATCTCTGCGACGGTCAAGGCCCGTTCGGCGGGCTCTACTCCGGAACAATGTCCTCTTCTGAAAGTTTCCTTAGATCGCAAAGGAGATTCGACATGTCAGAAAGCCGCGAATGGTTTGTCCAATGGCTTAGAGATGCCCATGCCATGGAAGAGCAGGCCGAAACGATGTTGAACGGACAGTTGGGTCGCATCGAGAACTATCCCGAGCTGAGCGACCGGATCCGACAGCACCTCGACGAGACGAAGCAGCAGGCTGCCCGGCTGAAGACTTGTCTCGATCAGATGGACGAGGGTTCATCCACGATGAAGGACGCTGGCGGTAAGCTGACGGCGATGGCGCAATCGCTGAGCGGCGTCTTCGCTGGAGACGAGGTGATGAAAGGATCGCTCGCGAGCTACACGTTCGAGCACATGGAAATCGCCTCCTACACGATCCTGATTGCCGCCGCTCGATCGCTCGGCGAAACCGAGGTTCTTCGGGCTTGCGAAGAGAATCTGCAAGAGGAAGTCGCGATGGCGGATTGGCTGAAATCCCGTCTTCCCTCCACGACCGAGCAGTTCCTTGCGCGGGCCGAAGCGGACAGCGACAGCGCCAAGCGGTGATCGGGTAGGAACGCTGTACCCGTAAACTGGGTGATCGGGATTCGTCCGCTAGCGCGTCCCCCTTCGTGAACGCTGGGCAACGAACACGCCTAGCAGGCGGTCGTCGAGTTGCGCATTTCGAGAAATTGCAACGACGAGCGATGCTAATATTGCGGCGTCGTCACTTAGAGAGTCGAAGCGTTCGCCTGCGGAAGCCTGGTCGAGTCGAAGCGTTCGCCTGCGCAAGCCTGGTCAAATACGCATTGGCAATAGCCAGATCGGAAGGGCTAGCGCAGCGCTCGGCGAGATCAAGCTCGAGTGGGCGTGTTAAAACGTTCGAAACGAGGTCGCGATAGCGGAATGCCCGAGAACGCCCCAGATGACTGAGCAGTTGCGTGCGCGGGCACCGGCAGCGCCAAGCCGGATCGGAGAAAGTTCGTCCTGACAGCGGACAGAGCGCGCCGTTGCGCTCACGTTATGGGGTCGGCAGCACTTGCACGGTTTTCGGGGTGAATTCCGCTTCAGCCGGTCGCTGGCGGTTTCGCTGAAGGCCGTGACCGACCGGCCGACGATCATCATGCTCGGGTTGACCGCTTTGTCCGATCTTCTCCGCCGTGCGCATCGTCATCGCGCCGTCCGTGGTTCCAGAATATGCAATCCGATGGCTGAACTCGTCGGGACTCGATAAATGTCAGCGCGGCATCATACTTTGCCTTCAGGACGACTGTTTCTCTGCAATGACCTCTGTCTACGCTCATCCAGTTCGGTCGGTGTCCATCTGCTCATTCAGACGTCGTTGATAGGCAAAGCCGACAGCCGCGGCGACTGCCAAACCCGCCGCCGCCAGAAGGAGTTTGTCCTCGGTATGCTCATTGCCCGATGCGTCTTGAACAGCTAACGAAGCTTCATCGAAGGGTGCGGATGCTTTTGCGACAGTCTCGCCCTGGTGCGGCCCAACGCCGCTATGGCGGATACCCGCAGCCAGACGTTCTGTCTTCTCTTTAACAGTTTCCTTGGCCACGCCGGTCAACTCGGCAGCTTCCCGTTTTATTTTGCCAGCCGTTTCAAGAGCGAAATCACTGACGCTTTCCGCCAAATCGCTAGATTGCTCCTTCAGGCGCTCCTTGGCGTACGATAGGTGATCAACCTGCTGCTCGCCGGGTGGCCGGGCTGAATTGGTCCGCAACAAGCTGATCAATCCCGCTCCGACGAGTGCGGTTGCGATCGGCGGATGGCGGAGGAAACGCCACCCCAAACCGGCCCCAATCGCCAAAGCAGCGCTCGGATTGGCAGCCGCCTTGGCCTTGAGATCGTCAATAATCGCCTGCGCCACCGATTGCATTGAGGCTCTTGCTTTCTCCACCAGGGCATCCTTTGCCTCAAGCGCTTCGTGTTTCAAATCATCGGTAAATTCGGAGAGCGTGTTTGGCGACCGAAGTGTCGACAAGTCCTCGGCGAGCTTAGCCCGGGCAGCCTCAACTTCGTATTCAAGATGCTCAAGTTGTGGATCGGCCATCATAAATCTCTCTTGCCACCGGGGCGGGCAGGTTTGCTCGACCGAGCGTTGCCCGACCGCTGCGATTTGGCCGTTATTCCTTCCGAAGGGGTGGCGCTGCCCGGTTGCAGCTTGGCGGCCGGAGTGGATGAACCGCTCGATCCACTTGGGCTTGGCGAAAGCGGCTGCACGGGTTCACTTGATTGCTCTTCTGACAAGGCGCTTCCAAAGGCGCCCGCAACGTCCCTTGCGACCTCCTTGAGGCCGTCCGAATTCAGCCCATGTTCCTCGGCGGCGCTTTTGAGCCGTTCGCCCGCCTTTGCTGTCGAGGACTTCAAGCGGTCCCCAGCTTTTTCAGCAGCATCCGTCAATCGCTCTCCTGCTGGGCCGAGCGTGCGCCTCTCGACATCGCTGGCCGGCAAAGCAGCAGCTATAGCGGCACCGGCTGCGAAGCCGGCCAGAACAAAAGCCAATGGCTGTTCTTCCACCATGCGGCCAATCGTGTCTTGGAACGATGATTGGGCTTGCTGCACCACGCGCCCTGACTTCTCGGATACGGAGCGACCGGCCCGTTCTGCGTATGACGCGGCGGATGATGCGTACTGACTTGCGGTTTCACTCACCTTCTCCCCAATGCCGGCTAAATTGTCGCGCATGGCCTCTGCTGTCTCGCTAGCCTCTTCCTGCGCTTTGGACGCCCCGCCGCTGGCGGTGCGTACGTGCGGAGCATTTTGGCGCCCGTCGGTTGCACGGGATTGCTCGCGATGCCCGGCACTTGAACCGCGGCTGCGCATTAGCAGCGCGCACCCTGCTGCGACGAGCAGAAGGCCTTCGGGATTGTTCCTAGCGGAGCTGAGAAGCCATTCTTTCGTTCCAAAATCCTGGACCTGTGAATTGCGGCTCATGTTAGTTGCTCCTTGGTTGTCGCAATATCCTGCTTTATTTGGCTTATGGAGTGTGTCGGCAGAAGTTCTTTTTGCGCGTCAGCGCGGCCCCTATAGTAAGCGAAAGCAGCGGCGAGGGCCGTTGCGGCCGCGACGATCAGACACGACCAGTGCAGGGCCATCCCTAAGCTGGCTATTCCAAGTACGAGGGCTTGCACTAGAAGCAGAGCGGCGACCACTCCCAGCACGCCAGCAGCAGACATCCACACACCTGCTTGGAGCTTCGTTGAGACGTTGGCGGACAGCTCCGCATGAGCCAGGCGCAACTCTTTTTGAAAGAGGTCCGCGACGTCCGCCAACACTGCCGACAGTGCTTGAGGGAGAGGCGAATTCTTCAGTTGTTCCTGTGCCATCAGATCAGTTCGCTCCCTGCCGCCTTCCCTTGATGGACTCTGGTGCGGGAGGCGCGCTCTTCAGTGTGCGGAACGTCAAAAAGCCCGCTACGGCGGCCAGCCCAAACACCAAACCCGGCTTGCGCCTCGCGAAATCGGACGCTGCAAGAACCAGCTGATCGACGGACCTGTCTCGCAGGTCGTCTGCGTATCCATCAAGCCTATTCGCGAAGGTGCGCACGACCCCAGCGACTATCGGTGCGTTTGCGTCGAGGTCCTCGGCCGCACGCTTGGTCGAACTCGCCAGTTGGCCCATCACCTCGGCGCCGCTGCCGACCTGACGGTCCAACATCTCCTTCACCTGATTGGTCACAGTGGACGCGCCACCAACGGCCGCCCGTTTGGCGGTTTCCGCTGCCCCTTGCGCTATGTCGGACGCTTTGGATAACGTGCCGCTTACGGTCGCTCCTATGTCTTCCGAGGTACCGTCACCAACTCTTACCGCAGTCGGGGGACGCCGTTCAGAATTCCGGTTGTTCATGGTTTCCTCCATTCGAGGAGCAAACGGAGGTAAGGCCCGTTGGTTCCCAATGAGTGACTATCTGGGGTGTCAAGTTGCGTTTGCGAACTCGAGGCGCGCATCGCGTGCTTTTGCATTGGGAATGATGGGTAGCTTGCGGGCGGGCGCAATGCGAATAGTCATCTTTTCCTTTCCTGTCTGAAGGCGCGAGGGGATCATATCTGGCGACGGTGAGCGCGACGAGGAGAGGCTGGAGCGCGGACCTTCACGGCCGCCGCGCACCGGTCTTCGACCGCTGCGCCTGCCGCTGTCACTGGCGATCGGCGCCAAGCCTACGAGTTTGGCGATGGCCTTATTGGAAAGGGTGCCAATCTCGGGCAACTCGGCCATCAGGAGTACGCGGGCGACACCGTTGACCGAACGGAAGACCTAATCGAGACAGGCCCCACAGCGGGTCGTCGTCGCTAGCGAGGCGATCTCGCCCTTCAAGTCGGCGGCTCTGACGCTTGAGCAGAACAATGACCTCGTCGAGGCTGGCGAGGGGTTCGGCATCGGCGACGGCGCTTTTGCGTTGCTTCTGGATGGTGAGATCGCCAGTCACCTGGGCAAGCCGGGCGACCAGCGCCTTGAGCCGTTCTGGGCTACGCGCCGCGGCGTTGGTTACAGCCGCTTGACCATGGCGTCCAAAGTGATCTGCGCGCTACTCGTTGCGCTCGTCAAAACGCGACTGCTGGTCGGCGGCATCGGCCGATCCGCCCAGCGTGTCGGCAACCGTGGCACCTCGCGCACCCATCGGCTGCTGCGCACCTGTGGTGGTGTCCATCGCTGTCTGATGCTCCATCTCGGAATTCAGCTCCGCACCTACAACCAGGATAATCACAGAAATCCAAGTCCACATCATCAAGCCGATGACTGCCCCAAGAGCTCCATACGTGGCGTTGTAGTTGGCGAAGTTTTCAAGATAATAGGAGAAGCCTATCGAGACTGCGATCCAGACCACAGCGGCGAGGAAGGCGCCCCATGTCGCCCATTGCCACTTTGCCCTTTCCCGGCTGGGTCCGTAGCGGTAAATCAGCGTGATCCCGACGCCCACCATGATCAGCATCATCGGCCACCGAAAGATCCGCACAAGGGCTTCGGTCCAGCCGCCGAGGTTCAGCAGCGCAAGCACGGCCGGCACAATCCCCACCGAGATGATAAAGCCGATACCAATGAGGATGGCGCCAAGTGTGAAGCCCAAGGCCAGGAGATTCAGGTGGATGAAGCCGCGCTTTTCACTCTCCTCGTAGGCGATGTTCATGGCTTCGAATAGCGTCTTTATGCCGTTACTGGCGCTCCACAGTGCGACGGCAAGGCCGAAGATGAAGCCGAAGCTGAGCGCGCCAGCCTTCTGAGCGGCCAAGGACGCAAGCTGAGATCTGATAATATCCAGACCTCCCGAAGGCAGTACGCCGCCAAGGAACGCAATGTGCTCAGCGATGGTCTGAGGATCGGCGACGAAACCATAGATGGACACGAACGCGGCAAGCGCTGGAAAGAGGGCAAGAAGCAGATAGAATGCAGCCCCCGCCGCGATCAGCATAACACGGTCCTCGGTTACCTCAGCAAAGACCCGCCACAGCACGTCCTTCCAGCCGCGGCTGGGAATCTCTGACGGCCATTCGGCATTGCGTCCGCGGCTCTCCCGTTCGGCCCGCCGCTCAAGTTGCACTTGACCTTCGTAAGCGTCCTCGGTTGTTTTCTTCGACATGGCCGCCGGTCCGGAGCATCTTCTTCGCGGGGCAAACGTATAATAGCGCCAAAGGATGCAGGTGCAGACCTGCGCTTACAAATAAACATCCGCCGCCTGCAGCAACACCTGCGCCATCCCCACTTGGCCCTTCGGCTCCCATGCTCATCTGGCGGGGGATGCGACGGCTGAGCGTGCATGTTGTCGGGACGACGCAGCCTGATCTAAATCCTCATTGCGCTGGATCACTTTAACGACACCCACGTTACCAGCCATGATCTCGCTGGCGCCTGAACATCAATTCGTCAACGCCGGAAGCATTCGGCTTCACGTCGTTCAGGCCGGGCCTGCTCTGGGTAAGCCGGTCATGCTCCTGCACGGCTTCCCGGACTTCTGGATCGGGTGGAGACGGCAGATCGGTACGCTCGCTTCCGCCGGATATCGGGTCATCGTTCCCGACCAGAAGGGGCTACAACACCAGCGACAAGCCAGAGGGTATCAGCGAGTACACGCTCCCCAAGCTGCTCGGCGATGTATTCGCCCTGGCCGACGCGCTCGGCATCGGAAGGTTTCACCTCGTCGGACATGACTGGGGCGGCATCGTCGCTTGGGCCGCCGGGGCAAAGTTGCCTCATCGCCTGGACAAGCTCGTCATCCTGAATGCGCCCCATCCCGACGTTGTGTTTACCCATGCCCTGCGATCTCCGACGCAGTTTCTGCGGAGCAGTTACGTGGTTTTCTTCCAGATCCCATTGCTGCCCGAAGCCGTTTTGGGTGCGCGGCGCTCCGCCTTGCTCGCACGAGCACTTAGGACATCCAGCCGGGAAGGCGCCTTCGAAGAAGAGGAGATTGCAGAATATCGGCAGGCTTGGGAGCGGCCGGGGGCGCTGACCAACATGCTCAACTGGTATCGCGCCTTGCCCTTTCGCCCGAGCTTGAAGGAGCGGATCACGACGCCCACTCTTGTTATGTGGGGGATGCAGGACCAGGCTCTGGAATCCGGGCTGGCCAAGCGCAGTCTCGCCCTTTGCGACGATGGCCGCGTGCAGACTTTCGAGAAAGGGACGCATTGGGTTCAACGCGAAGAGAGCAACGCGGTGAATGCGGCGCTTCTGGCGTTCCTGGAGGGCTGAGGAACTCAAAAATGGATAGAAACTGGGGGCAGCGTCAGATGGAGCCGGAGGAGGCCTGCAGGGCATTCCTGGCTGCTGCAAAAGAGGAGGGGACATTACAACTAGCTAAGTTGGATTGCGGTATAAGGTTCTATTGTCTCCGACCAACACCGCGCTTTGCGGAGCCCGCCGCCAGCAAGGAGAGGCGACGGACCCCCGCCTTTGATACGCCTGTTCATGGCCTCCACGCTCATATCGGCGCAGCGGGCGCTCGACATCACTAGAGCTCATTGGCAAGCAGCCCGCCGATATACACTGGCAGTGTCCAGGCGTGGGCGTGGCCTTTCCGCTTGGGTATTATGGTGCGGCCTGCCCGATCGGCCGTCCCTCGATCGACCCTGAGTTGCTGATCCGCATGCGGATCGTCGGCAGCTCGTCCTCGACTCGATGCGCGAAGTCGTCGACGCCGTGCGCAAGCCTGGAGCTGTAGCGGCCTCGCCTGTCCCGCCCCGGTGTCATCGCTTCGCTGGCGCTAACGGTGAGACCGCATAGATCTGGTCCAGTATTTTCAGCATCAGAGCGTTGAGCTGGCGGGAACTTGCTCGCCAGCCGAGTTGAGTTCAGGCGATGGTCGGGGGAGACTGGCCAGCCACACGCTGGTGATTCCAACCTGTGCCGATGTGCCAATCAGCAACCTTCGTCGGTCTTTTTCACCTGGCCTGGCGCGGCGGTGTTGGCTGTCGTGTCCTGCTGACCTGGCGCAGCCTGCTGAGCGCTGCCAGTCTGCTGGCCGGGCGCGCAGTCTCTGGCCGAGTTCGGATTTGTGATGCCGCTGGTGGTGTTCGTGTCGGTGCCCTGATCGCCGGACATGTTGGTCCCGCTGCTCGTCGTGCCGGTGCCCTGATCCGTCGTACTGGGCATGGTTGTCGTGGTCGAGGTTCCGCTCGTCGAGGTTCCGCTCGAAGTTCCGCTCGAAGTTCCGCTGGTCGTCTGGGCAAAGGAAAGCCCCGCCGACACTGCCAGCACGGCCGAAGCCAAAAGGATGCGTTTCATCTTCTTTCTCCTGTCTGAATGCGCGGGATGCGCCTGGCAAATTGAACAGGCAGACAGAAGGAGTGTTCCCCGATGAAGTTCAACTTTTGTAACTCTGGTCGTAGGTCAGCCTTAGGATGGCCGGCGTATATTAGAAGCCTCTTGAAGAAGACACTGCCCGCACCAGAATCCATGGCATGGCTCGGGGAATAGGCATTGGTGACCAGGTGTCGATTACTGCCACGGTTCGAAGGCGGATAACAGAGGACCGCGTAAGCGTCTCGATCCCAGGTTACGATTTCCCACATTCCATCATCGACCACACCAAGGTGAACCGAGGCCAGCAAATCGACCTGAAAGGCGAGGTCACGCGCATCGACGAGGACACCGTGACGATCGACCTCGGGCCGCTGGTCACGGTCGACCGTGACAAGGTCCGGCTATTGGAGAAATATCGGCCGCCAAAACGACGAAAGGCACTTGTCGTTGCCCCGGATTAGAACCGACAACATCGCGACAGGCTATGAGGGCAGGCCGCATGACGGGCCGGTAGAGGACGAGTCGAAGCACTTGGTCTACTGCCCAGTCTGCGGCCAAACGTTCGACGCGCGCGATCTTGGACAGGTCTTCCACCACGCTGAGCCGCAGCACGAGCCGCTTGCGGTCGAGCAATAGTCCAGCTAGGGTCAGGACTCATTGATCCAGAAGATGAAGGCTGCAGCGAAGGCGATCGCCGACAGGAAGGTGTGAGCACATCGGTCGT
>NZ_JAMYND010000024.1:0-101147 GCF_040318885.1 Mesorhizobium sp. M0998 | reverse complement strand
ATGTGGCTGCGGCTGCTGGCACAGCGGCGGCAATCCTCCCCCCGTGAGGGTGAGGTGCCCTCGCAGCGGGTGGAGGGGGTTGCCGCCGAAGGCACCGCTAGAGCGTCGAGCACTGCCGCCGGTAGGTCAAGCACTGCCGCACGGACCCCACCCCACCGGGCTTCGCCCGGCCACCCTCCCCTCAAGGGGGAGGGAAGCCCGCGCCTGTCCACCGTAAATATCTGCTGCGTCGGCGACGACGACCAGTCGATCTATGGCTGGCGCGGCGCCGAGGTCGACAACATACTGCGCTTCGACAAGGATTTTCCCGGCGCCACCATCATCCGGCTGGAGCGCAACTATCGCTCGACCGCGCACATCCTCGGCACCGCCTCCCACCTCATCGCCCACAATGAGGGCCGCTTCGGCAAGACGCTGTTCACCGAAAAGATCGCCGAGGACGACGAGAAGGTGCATGTCCACGCCGCCTGGGATTCCGAAGAGGAGGCCCGCGCCGTCGGCGAGACGATCGAGGCTTATCAGCGCCAGAAGCACAATCTCAACGACATGGCGATCCTCGTCCGCGCGTCCTTCCAGATGCGCGAATTCGAGGACCGCTTCGTCACGCTCGGCCTCAACTACCGCGTCATCGGCGGCCCGCGCTTCTACGAGCGCCTCGAAATCCGCGATGCGCTGGCTTTCCTTCGCGTCGTCGCACAAGGCGCCGACGACCTCGCCTTCGAGCGCATCGTCAACGTGCCGAAGCGCGGCCTTGGCGAGGCCACCATCCGCCAGATCCACGACACCGCACGGGCGCTGCGCATCCCGATGCTGGAGGCGGCGGCAAAACTCGCCGAAAGCGACGAGCTGAAGCCGAAGCCGCGCGCCGCGCTGCGCGAGGTATCGGCCAATTTCGAACGCTGGCAAAAGGCTCTCGAAACCACGCCGCACGCCGAGCTCGCCGAGACCATTCTGGAGGAGAGCGGCTACACCGACATGTGGAAGAACGACCGTTCGATCGAAGCGCCCGGCCGGCTCGAGAACTTAAAAGAACTGATCCGCTCCATGGAGGAGTACGAATCGCTGCGCTCCTTCCTCGAACATGTCGCGCTGGTGATGGACGCCGAGCAGAACGCCGAGCTCGACGCGGTCAACATCATGACGCTGCATTCGGCCAAGGGCCTCGAATTCGAAACCGTGTTCCTGCCCGGCTGGGAAGAAGGCCTGTTCCCGCACCAACGCTCGCTCGACGAGGGCGGCCGCTCAGGGCTGGAGGAGGAACGCCGCCTCGCCTATGTCGGGCTGACCCGCGCCAAGAAGAACCTGCACATCTGGTTCGTCTCCAACCGCCGCATCCACGGCCTCTGGCAATCGACCATCCCGTCGCGCTTCCTTGACGAGCTGCCGGAAGCCCATGTCGAAGTTTCCGAGAGCGGCAACTCCTACGGCGGCTACGGCAATGCCTATGGCGGCGGCTCGTTCGCCTCCGGTCGTGGAGGCCAAGGTGCAGGCAGGCAGAACCCTTATGGGGCATCGCGCTTCGACAACATCGGCGGCAATAACGGCGCCGAAAAATCCGGCGCTTTCTCCAGCACCTATGCGACACCGGGCTGGCAGCGCGCTCAGGCCAACCGCACCGAGGCGACCGACCGCAATTGGGGCACGCGCTCCGGTCACCAGGTCGAGCGCATCGGCTATGGCGAAACCGACTCCGGCTACGGCGCCGGCCGCACCTCGGTCAAGGGCCGCACCATCGACGGCGAGCTGGTCGCCAAATCCGTCGCCGACACGCCGTCCCCCTTCAGCGTCGGCGACCGCGTCTTCCACCAGAAATTCGGCAACGGCAACATCTCGGCCATCGAAGGCAACAAGCTGACCATCGACTTCGACAAGGCCGGCCAGAAACGCGTGCTGGACGGGTTTGTCACCGGGGTGTGAGGCCGCCTATGATCTAGTACCGTTATAAGTTTGCTACTGGGACTTTTCATTAATAGCAGCAATGTGCGCTTCACAATACACCAAGCGCAGATCGTCATCGCTCATGGCTTCATATTCGGCGAGCCTTGGCGCACCCGCAAAGAAGGCCAGCATGTTAGCTTTCGTACGATTTTTGTTCACCTCCATTAGCCATTCGAACATCTGAAAATTGTCCTTTGGCCGGCGAGGCTGTGGTGAAACTTGCCCAAAATATGCATCGCCAAATTCACGATACTCAGCCAACTCCGCATCTGACATCGACGATTTGAGGATAACTGATTTGTTTTGGTTCTTCGTGACGCCGACAAACATTTCCTTTTTTTGCTCGTCGACAGCCACACTCGTGACTGTTCCTAAAGTCCCGCCTTCTCCAATATCTTCGAACAAATAGGCTTCGCCAATTTTCAGGCGCGCGCTCGTCTGCCCAAACGCCTCTGAAGGCACCTTTCCATCGAAGGTGGCCGGGAACCTGAGGTATTTTTCGATCGACTCCCCAATACGGTAAGCATCAATGTGGTTTCGCTTTCTCCGGTATGCCTCGCTAACGCTAACCATACCCGGACGATTGAATTCCGGCATACCAAGGCCGAATGGCCACGCTGCGATGGACGGAGCCACTTCGAGTTGACGGTGGAACGCCATATTCGTCACAAAGACATACGCCGTAACGCCGGAAGCAAGCGTGGTCTGTTCATATTTTGAAAGCCGATCCATGGCCGGTTCAAGCCAATCAGGTTTTCCGTCTTTGACGAGCAGCAGAGGGGTATTGAGATCAATAAAAATGAGGCGCTCATCCTGTGCTGGTTTGGCCAAAGCAGCATTCAAATGCGGAATGAGCTTAGCCAGCAGTTTGCCATCTTTACCGCCATCGGCCGCAGTGCGACCAAGTTGCCCGGCCACAGATCGCATCTTTGCTTCAACCCAATAGCGTTTGCCAGTCGTCTCAGAAACCGCAGCGAACTCACAATGTTTGACCGCGCCATCACCCTCGTCCTCCAACGTCAGAGCGAAGCCGGCGCGGATCAAGATGCTGGCGACGATCAATTCGTAATACGCACCTTGGAAGTTGCCGATATCCTTCAGACGGTTGATGAACCGCGCTTGCAGTTCAGCGTTGTGATCAAGAAGGTAAAGTGCGTACGCCGTGCCTAGATATGCAGCGACGACACCGGTCACCTCGGAACTATGGACCTCCCCGTCCTGTTTAAACATCTGCGCTTGGTATTTGGCATAAACATCGTACCACTGCATGAGCGGGTGGCGGAATTCGAACGGCTTAACGATCTCTGCATTGCCCCATTCCGGGCCGATCTTCCGTTTGATATAATCGTGAAGAAAATCGGGAAACGTTTTCCATTTCTTTGACCAGTGAATAGTGTTTCCCACTGCCACAATCTGGTAGCCATCCATCCGTGCGCCTACGATAGGTCGGCCCAGCCCTTGCTGAGACTGACGAATCTTCTCGTCGGCCTCGTGTGAGTCGAGGCGCGTCTTCCTGGGAGCAAGGTCGGCGACGAAGGCGCTGTGGCATTTCTTGTATTTGAGCCCGCTCCCACAAGGACACGGTTGATTCCTGCCAATCTTCGTCATGGGGTTATATATCCGCACCACGATGAGAAAGCCATAGAAGTTGCCGATGGGCGCTGCCCATTAAACTGTGTTCGCGACTGTATACGTTACTGCGCCAACATCGCGAACGTGATTAGTCCTTCGAGTCTCAGGTCATCGTGGCCTGATAAACCTGCCATACCAGGCAACGGTCAGGGTACGCGGTTAGCGTATCAAGGACATTGTTGCGCAATCGGCCATGCCCGATCATAAAATCAGCTTCACGTAATAGCCTTGCCCTTCACCGATACCGCGCCTGGTTCCACTTATGGCCGAGCAGCGACAGGATGATGATCAGGCCGTTGAAGAACTGGACATAGAAGCCGCTCAGGCCTGCCGCGACGACGCCGGTCTGGATGAACGAGACCGTGACCGCGCCGATCGCGCCGCCGACAACCGTGCCGATGCCGCCCCAGGTCGGGGTGCCGCCGACGAACACCGATGCCAGCACCGGCAGCAGGTATCCGTCGCCCGCCGTCGGCCACCAGGTGAAGTTGATCATCACCGAAAAGGTGCCGGCGATCGCCGCGCCGATACCGACGAAGACGAACACCTTCACCCTGACGCGCTTGACGTCGATACCCATCTGCTGGGCGCTGTCTGGATTGTCGCCGACCACCTTGACCTGCGCGCCGAAGCGATGGCGGTTGTAAAGCAGCGCCGACAGCACGACGAAGCCGATGGCCCAGAAGATCTGCACCGGAATGCCATAAAGCTGGCTGGAGAAGATCTTGTAGGCCCAGCTGTCGGCAAGACCGGTCAGTGCCGTCGACCTGCCCTCGTTGATGATCTGGATCAGGCCGCGCAGCAGGAAATTCATGCCGAGCGTGGCGATCAGCGACGACAGCCCGCCATAGACGACCAGCGACCCGACCAGGAAGCCGAGCAGCATGCCGGTGACGATTGCGGCGGCGATGCCGAGGAACGGGTCGTAGCCGGCCTGCACGACCAGCGCAAACACCCAGGAGGCAAAGCCCATCGTCGCCGGAAACGACAGGTCGATCTCGCCGCAGGTGACGACGAAGACCAGCGGCACCACCACGAACAGCGCTACCGGCAGCGTGGTGAGTACGGAGCTGTAGAGATACCAGGTGGTGAAGACGATCGGGTTGGCGATCATGAACACCGCCATCATGACGATGAACACGGCAAGCGTGCCGAGCGCGGCGCGGTTGTCGAGGATGAACCCGCGCAGCCAATTGTCGGACGGGTGTCTCCACTCTTTCCCGGCGGCCTCATTATGCGTGCCGCCGAGGGGGCTCTGCAGATCGGGTTCCATGGTCTTGCTCATCGTGCCGCCCTCCCCGCATCGCCCGCGTCGTGCAACCCCGGCAATCCGCTGGGGTGGGCGACGTCTTCCATGAAATTGATCAGGTCTTCGGCCGATTTGACCTCGCTGCGGTCGGCGCTGAGCGCGACCTTGCCGCGATCCAGCACCACGAAGCGATCGGCGATATCGAAGACGTGGTGGATGTTGTGGCCGATGAACAGGATCGAGCGACCGCTCGCCCGCACCTGGCGCACGAAGTGGAAGACCTTGGCGGTCTCGGTCAGCGATAGCGCGGTCGTCGGTTCGTCGAGGACAATCAGCTCCGCCTTCTTATAGATGGCCCGCGCGATCGCCACGCCCTGCCGTTCGCCGCCCGAGAGCTGGCCGACGATCGACTGTGGCGTGAACACTTTCGAGGTGAAGCCGATCTCGCGCATCAGCCGGCTCGCCTCCGCGATCTCCTTGTTGACCTTCAGCCAGCCAAGCCAGCCGGTGAGTTCGCGGCCCATGAAGATATTGCGTACGATCGTCTGCTGCACGGCGAGCGCCCGGTCCTGGAACACCGTTTCGATACCGGCGTCGCGCGAGCGCGCAGGGCTCCATCCGGTCACCGGCTTGCCGCGGACGAGAATCTCGCCGCTGGTCGGTTTGACCACGCCGGACAGGATCTTGATCAGCGTCGACTTGCCGGCGCCATTGTCGCCGATCAGGCCGACCACCTCGCCGCGATCGACGCTGAGATTGACCCCGCCCAGCGCATAGACCTGGCCGTAGGACTTGGTGATGTCGCGCAGTTCGATGATGCGTTCGGCCATGGCGATCCTCGCTTGATTGTCGCGTGCCGGCCTTTTCGCCGGCGGTCCCGCCGGCCGGGCTCGATCCCGGCCGGCGGCTTGGGAGGTCAGCGCAGCGCCTGCTTGGCGAGCTCGGCGACGATCTCGTAATTCTGCGGCGTGACGAAGCCGGCGCCGGTGTCGACATTCATCGGTGCGAGACCTAGCACAACCTGCTGGCAGAGGCTGAGGATCGGCAGATAGCCTTGCAGGAACGGCTGCTGGTCGGCCGTCAGCTGCACCCAGCCGCCCTTGAAGCCCTCGACGATCTGCGGGCTGGTGTCGAAGCCGAAGTTGAAGATATCGCCCGGCTTCCTGCCCGCCGCCTGCATATAGGTGGGCACATTGCCCAGCATCTGGCCGCCGGGATAGCCAACCGCCTTGACGTCGGGATTGTTGAGCAGTGCCGCGGTGATCACCGGAAGGGCCAGATTTGGGTCGGAAGCCCATTCGCCGCTCGGCGGCGAGGAGAGCTGTATGACCTCGACACCCGCTTCCTTGAGGGCAGCGACAGTGCCGCGTTCTCGCGCGCCGCGGCTCTCGTTCTCGAACGGGCCGATCATGATTGCCTTGTCGCCGGCCTTGAGCCCGGCCAGCTTGACCGCCTCGGCGCCGAGCGCGCGGCCCTGCTGCTCCTGCTGGGCACCGACATAGCCGCCGCCGAACGCCGCCGTGACCGTCGGCACCGGCACGTTCTGATACATCATCTTGATGCCGTCCTTGTGTGCCTGTTCGGCCAGCGGCATGATCGCGGCGTCGCCGGGGTGGCCCATCATGGCGATGCCTTGGGGCTTGACCGCGACAGCCTCGCGCAATTGCTGCACCATCTTCTCGACATCCCACTGGGAAAAGATGTAGTCGACCTTCGGCCCGAGATCGGCCGCGGCCTGCTTCGCGCCATTATAGACGATTGTGCCGAAGGCATCGCCCTCGGCGCCGCCGACGAAGAAACGGATATGGACATCCTTACACCACTGGGCATCGAGCGCCTGCGCCGGCAAGGTCGAGAGTGCGGCGGCGAGCGCCATCGCGGCTGCCGCGACGGTCGAGCGCAGAACTGTCCTTCTCATCGTAATGCTCATGCACTTATCCTCCCTTTGTTCCCTCGCTAGCCGAGGGGTTTCGACGATCGCTTCGGCATTGCGCCGCAATCTTTCGCTGGCCGGCACCTCCCGTCGGCTTGTCCTGTTTTTATGCATGTCGTTATCGCAAAACCGCTGGGCACTTTTGCGCGACATGCATTAGCCTCACACCGGGTTCGGCAGGTAGCTCGCGCCTCCCCGGCATTGTTGGAGATAATCCAGTGCCCGCGCCTGGCCGGTGATCTCGAGATCGCCGCGATAGACCGGGTCGTGCCAGCCCTCAATGTCGATGGCGCCCTTGTAGCCGGCCAGCCGCAGCTCGCTGATCACCCGCGTCCAGTCGCTATCGCCGAAGCCAGGGGTGCGCATCTGCACGAACGGCAGGCGGCCGAACACGCCATGTTCGCGGATCACGTCCCAGCGCACCGTCGCGTCCTTGCCGTGGACGTGGAAGATACGCGGCGCCCATTTGCGGATCTGCGGGATCGGATCGATCAGATAGACCAGCTGGTGGCAGGGCTCCCACTCCAGGCCGAGATTGTCGTCCGGCAATTCGTTGAACATCAGCTCCCAGGCGTCCGGATTGTGGGCGATGTTCCAGTCGCCGCTGGCCCAGTTGCCGTCCATGGCGCAATTCTCGAACGCGATGCGCACGCCCTTGTCGGCGGCCCGCTTTGCCAGCTTCCCCCAGACCTCGCGGAAGCGCGGCAGGCTGTCGGGCAGCGGCTTGCCGCGGATGCGGCCGGTAAAGCCGCTGACCACATTGGTGCCGAACAGATGCGCGTTGTCGATGATCGTTTCCCACGCCTCGAGCACGCCGCGATCGACTTCACCGCTCTCCAGCGGGTTGCCGAACACGCCGATTGACGAGACGACGACATCGGCATCGCCGATCGCCTCGCGGATCTCGCCTGCCAGCCGTGGAATGTCCTTGCCGCCCAGCGTCTGCCAGAAGAACGGCTGGATGCTCTCGAAGCCGAGCGGCAGGATCTGCCTGACATAGGCGGCCGGGTCGTCGAGATTGGCCCGCACCATTGTGCCGATCCTGATGTCGAGCAGCGGGGTTGGCATCATGATCCCTCCTGTTGAGCGATAGCGACCCGGCGCCCGGTCTCGGCGCTCTCGATCGCAGCGAAAACCATGGCCAGGCTCTTGATGTTGTCGGCGCCGCGCGTCTCCGGCTCGGTGCCGGTCTCGACGGCGCGGACGAAATCCTGGATGATGCCGAGATGGCCGCCGACGCGATCTGCCGGGTCGAGCGGCGGCACGGCTATCGATTCGGTGCGGTCGAACAGGCCTTCACGGACCGGCCGCACGACTTCCGCCTTCAACCCGTCCGCGCCGTCCCAGACAATGCTGCCGCGCTCGGCGACGATCCGCCATGTACTGTCCCAGCTGGTACGGAAGCCGGCCGCGCACCAGCTGCCGGCATAGGTGAACAGCTTGCCGCCGCCGAGGTCGAAGCTTGCGGTTGCCGACGACCCTTGCCGATACCAGGAATTGACCGGCTCCCACTCCTGGCAATAGACGCCGGCCGGTTCGCCGGCCACCATGTAGCGGGCTGCATCGAATGTGTGGATCGCCATATCGAGCAGCAGCACATGGCGCATCTCTTCGCGAAAACCGCCGAAATGCGGCGCAACGAAGAAATCGGCGTGGATGCTGGTTGGCGCACCAATGGCGCCGGAATCGAGAAAGCGCCGGATGCGCCTGACATTGGCGACATAGCGGCGGTTCTGCACGACGGCATGGATGCGGCCGGCGCTGCGGGCCGCCTCGACAATGGCACGCGCATTGTCCGGGCTGTCGGCCAGCGGCTTTTCGGTCAAGAGATGGCAATGGTGGGCAAAGGCGGAAAGCGCGACCTCGCGGCGGGCGGCGGGAACCACGACGTCGAATACCGCGTCGGGCCTGGTCTGGTCGAGCACGGCGTCGAGCTCGGTTCCGATGACGGCGCTCGAAAGCTCGTATTCGCGCGCCCTTGCCCGCGCCCTTTCGGCGTCGATATCGACCAGGCCGACAATGGCGAGCTCGTCGATCTGCTTGGCCGCATCGAGCCACGCCTTGCTCATCGCTCCGCAGCCGACCAGGACGACATTGATCATCCAGCACTCCTCCCTCTCGGCCCCTCCAGACCGATCGTCACGGCGTTCACGGCAGAGCCGCAAACGTTCTTCCGTAAACGTTTACGAGAACACACCCGATGGCGTAGAATGTCAATTGGCCGGCTGTGAAAAATCGTGGCGTCGGCTTGGCCCGGAGAGCAGCCGGTGCTAGCCAAGCAAGGGGGAGAACTGTCCTTTGGCGTCCAGTATTCACGACCTTGCACGTCACCTGAATATTTCCATCGGCACGGTGTCGCGCGCGCTCAACGGCCGCGCCGACGTCAATGCCGACACGCGCCAGCGCGTGCTCGATGCGGCCAAGAAGCTGAACTATTCACCGAACCAGTCCGGCCGCAGCCTGCGGCGCGGCGCCACCCATTCGATCGCCTTCATGCTGCAGCCGCATCCGGGCGACCAGGAATATGGCGAGCCGTTCTTCATTCCGTTCCTGACCGGGTTGCAGGCCAAGCTCGCCGAAAGCGGCCTTGACCTGATCGTAGTGATGGGCGCGCCGGGCGACTATCAGCAGGAGCGCCTGCGCCGTGTCGTCGAGACCCGCAGGGCGGATGCCGTAGTGCTGGCCTGGACGCGGCGCGAGGACGAGCGCATCGACTATCTGACCCAGGCTGGTTTCCCGTTCGCGACGCTCGGCCGCAGCCGCTCCGGCGGCGATTCCTATCCCTCGCTCGACCTCGATTTCGAAAAAGCCGGGGCTGACGCGGTCGATCGTCTCGTCGCGCGCGGTCACCGCCGCATCGCCGCCATCCGCCCGTCGCTCGACCTCAATTTCGGCTATCTGTTCCTCGCCGGCTATCGCAAGGCGTTGCGGCGGCACGGCATCGAGTTCGACCCCGAGTTGATCGCCGACGGCTTCATCAACGAGGCCGGCGGCTACGCCGTGACGCCGAAGGTCATGCACTCCAAGGACCCGCCGACGGCCATCATCTTCAACAACGACGCGATGGCGCTTGGCGGCTGCAAGGCTCTGGCCGAGGCGGGCATCAGGCCCGGCCACGACGTTGCGGTGATCGTCATCGTCGACACCCCGCTCTGCCGCTATTTTTCCCCGGCGCTGACCGGCTTCCGCCCGGCGCTCGAGCCGATGGGCGAGCGGTTGGCCGAAATGCTGCTGGCATCGATCCCGGCTTACGCCGGCGCCGAAGGCGCACGCATCATCCGTGAAGTCTGGCCGCTGGAACTGATCGCGCGCGACAGCGATTGAATCGCGGCGCTCACTGAGCAGGCTCAGATTGATCAAGACCCCCGCGCTCGCGCTCCGGCGTTGCGACCAGCGAGGCAGCGGCGGCGTTGGCGGCGCCAAGTGCCGCCTCGACGGGCTCTCCACGCGCAAGCCACGCCGCAAAGGCGCCGACGAATTCATCACCGGCACCGTGGGTGCTGACCACCTCCACCGGCATCGCCGGCAAGGCGAATGCCTGGCCGTCGCGGTCGCGATAGGCAACGCCCTCGCCGCCGGCCGTGACGATTGCAGCCGGATAGAAACCGACGAGCATGCCAGCCGCCTTCGTAGCACCCTCGAGCGTGTCGACGACCGAAACGCCGGCCAGGAACTCCGCCTCGATGGCGTTGACGATGACGATGTCGGTCAGCGCGATCAGTTCGGCTGTCAGCTTTCGCGCCGGCGCCGCATTGAGAACGACGCGGCCGCCATGCGCCTTCACCGCTCGCGCCGCGGCAATGTTGGCGGCTTCCGGTACCTCGTTTTGCAGCAGCAGAACCGCCGTTTGCGCGATCAACTCGGCCGCCTCAATAATGTCCTTTTCGCCGAGAGTGAGATTGCTGCCCGAGACGATCACCGCGCCATAGTCGCCGCTGTCGTCGAAAATCGCTACGCTCATGCCCGAGCCGGCGCCCGAAGCCACTCCCACGAAGCGCTGGTCGACGCCGTTGCGATCGAGATTGTCGAGAAGCGCGCGGCCGAAATCATCGTCGCCGACAGCTCCGATCATCGCCGCACGCACGCCGGCCCGCGCTGCCGACACCGCCTGGTTGCTGCCCTTGCCGCCGCATTTCGGATGCCAGGCATGGCCGGTGACCGTTTCGCCCTTGCGCGGGCGATTGGGGGCTTCGACCATGATATCGTAATGCAGGCTGCCGAATACGGTCACCAGCGGCCGAGGAGCCGTCATGTGCCCCACACCTTCATGAGCCGCTTGCCTTTCATGAGTTCTTGTCTTTCCGTTTCGACGTCACGGCAGACATGGTGCGGCCGAGATTGCGCTCCGCCGCCTGGTAGTCGCGTTGCGCGACCGCGACGAACAGCGCGTCGAGAATGTTGAGCTGGGCAATGCGCGCGGCTGCGTTCTCACCCATCAACGGCGAGCCTTGGGCGGTCGAGCAAAGCACGATGTCGGCGACGGCTGCCAATGGCGAGTTGTCATAGTTGGTGATGGCCAGCGTGCGCGCGCCGCTTTTGCGCGCAAGTTGGATGGCGTCGATAACAGCGCTCGTGTTGCCTGAATGCGAGAAGCCGACGGCGATGTCGTCGGCGCCGAGCAGCGAGGCCGACATCAACATCATGTGCGAATCGTCGTAGACAGAGGTGCGGATGCCGATGCGCAGGAATTTATGCGAGACGTCGCGTGCGATCTGCGCCGAGCCGCCGACGCCGTAGAAATCGCGATTCCTGGCGCGGTAAAGCAGATCGGCGGCACGGTCGAAATCGTCCATGTCGAGGATGGCGAGCGTCTCCTCCAGCGCCTGGATGGAGGTGCGGAACACCTTCTGCACGATCTCGGCCGAACTGTCGTCCACCGACAGCTCCTGATGCATCTCGGCGGTCGGCAGGCGGCTGTATTCATAGACCGCCGTGCGAAAGTCGCGATAGCCGGAAAAACCCAGCTTCTTGGCGATCTTGACCACCATCGCCTCCGAGACACCGGCCTCCTCGGCGATCTGCTTGAGCGGTATGGTCTCGTCGAAGCCGCGCCGTCCGAAGACCGTTTCAACCACCTTCGCCTCGAGCGGCGTCAGATGCGGCATCATCATGCGAATGCGCGGTCCTACTGCTTTCAGGTCCAGCCCGGTCAAGGTCATCCACGTCCCCTCGTCACGCGATCGATAAGCATCGCGGCGAGGATTATAAGGCCAGTTGCCAGGAGCTGATAGAAGGACTGCACGTTCATCAGCGTCAGGCCGTTGCGCATGCTGCCAAGGATGATGGCACCCAGGATGGTGCCGACGACGCTGCCCTTGCCGCCCATCAGCGAGGCGCCGCCGATCGCCGCCGCTGCTATGGCGTCGAGCTCCCAGAGATTGCCCAGAATGGGTTCGGCCGCACCCAGCCGGCCGATCAGGATCTGCGCTGCAAGCGCTGCCAGCAGGCCCGAGATCATATAGGCGGCGATCTTGGTGCGGGCGATCGGCACGCCGGCTATGTAGGCCGCCTCCTCATTGCCGCCGACGGCGAGCAGAAATTCGCCAAACGGCGTCTTCTTGAGGATGATCCAGGCAATCAGCGCGACCACGGCCACGATGATGACCGCCAACGGCAATCCGAACAGCGAGCCATTGAAGATGGCACGGAAGCCGGCAGGCAGGCCGAGCACCGGATTGCCGCCGGTATAGATCAGCGCCAGCGCCCGGTAGGTGCTGAGCGTTCCCAGCGTGACGATGAAGGGCTGCAGCCCGACATAGGCGACCAGCACGCCGTTGAGCAGTCCGCAGGCAAGGCCGATGGCGAAGCCGGCGGCGATGGCCAGCGGAAACGGCACACCGGCAACCAGCATCGAGGCCGAGATGACCGCCGAAAGCGCTGCCGTCGGCCCGACGGACAGGTCGATGCCGCCCGAGATGATGACCAGCGTCATGCCCAACGCCAGGCAGGCATTGATGCTCGACTGCTGCAGGATGTTGATCAGGTTGCGCTCGGCAAAGAAGCCGGGGACCAGCGCCCCGAAGACGGCAAGGATCACCACCAGGCCGATCAGCGTGCCGGCGTCGCGCACGGAAAACCGGTGCAGGAAATCTGCCCTTGGGCGCGCTGCTGTGTGTTGGGCTATATCGGTCATCCGCTGGTCCTGTCCGTTATGCACCGGCCCGATGGCCTTGCGCCTTGCCGGTCTCAATCTCCGTTTGGGGTATGGCGTGCGCGGCGATCGCGTGTTCGCTGAGACTTGCGCGGTCCAGTTCGGCGGCGACCGTGCCGTCGCGCATGACCAGCACGCGGTCGGCGACCCGGATCACCTCGGGGAGTTCTGACGACACGACGATTACCGAATGGCCTTCGGCGGCGAGTTCCTCGATCAGGTGGTAGATCTCCGCCTTGGCGCCGACATCGATGCCGCGCGTCGGCTCGTCGAACAGAAGGATCCGCGTTCCCGCCGCCAGCCAGCGGCCGATGATCGCTTTCTGCTGGTTGCCGCCGCTGAACAGGCAGATCGGCCGGTCGAGCAGGAACGGCCTGAGATTGACCCGCTTCATCTTCTCGGCCGCGACCCGTTTCAGCCTTTTGTGATCGATGACGCCGCGCGGCGCGAACACGCCCATCGAGGCCAGCGCCATGTTGCTGGAGATCGACCGCAACGGCACGATGCCTTCGCGCTTGCGCTCCTCCGGCACCAGGCCGATGCCGGCCGCGATGGCGTCGCGCGGACTGGAAAGCTTTACCGCCTTGCCGTCGATCTCTATTGCGCCTGATGAGGCCCGGTCGGCGCCGGCCAGCAGCCGCAGCAGTTCGGTGCGGCCGGACCCGACCAGGCCGGCAATGCCCAACACCTCGCCGTGATGCAGGTCGAACGAAACGTCACGGACCTTGGTTGCCGAGGCGAGGCCACGCACGCTCAGCCTGATCTCGGGGGAAGCATGCGAGCGGTGTTGTTCCTGGGCAAGCTCGCGGCCGACCATCATCGAAACGACGGCCTTTTCCGACACCTGCGCGAGATCGACGGTTTCGACCACAACGCCGTCGCGCATGACAGTGGCGCGCTCGCAGATGCCGAACACCTCGTCCAGCTTGTGCGAGACATAGATGACGGCGACACCGTCGCGTGCCAGACCGGCAATGACTTCCGCCAGCCGTTCGAACTCGCTCGGCGTGAGGCTCGACGTCGGCTCGTCCATCGCCACGATCCTGGCGCGGTCGAGCAGCGCCCGGGCGATCTCGACGATCTGCCGCTGCGCCACCTTCAGCGAGCCAAGCGGGGCTGCCGGATCGATGGTCGGGTCGATGGCGGCCAGCGCTTCCGCAGCGCGGCTTTCCTGCTCGCGCCGTGCGACGAAGACGCCGCCGCGCGTCAACGGATGGCCGAGGAACATGTTCTGGGCGACGCTGAGGCGTGGCACCTGCTGTAATTCCTGATGGATCATCGCCACGCCCGCGGCGCGTGCGGCGACCGGATTGTTCAGCGTCACCGGCTTGCCGTCGATCAGCACGCTTCCCGCCGTCGGTCGGTAGACGCCTGACAGTATGCGCAGCAGCGTCGATTTGCCGGCGCCGTTTTCACCGAGCAGGCCATGGATCTCGCCGGCGCCGACCGAAAACGACACGTCGCTCAGCGCCCGCACAGCCGGAAACTCTTTGGAAATGCCCTCGAATTGCAGCCGCGCTGACATTGCTTCGGTTCTCCAGGCAAGGTGCCGACCCAAGGCCGGCACCTGCCGGCCCTGCTCTACTGGCCCGCTGCCGCGTCCTCGAGCAGCGCCTTGCGCACGGCGTCGCCGGCGCCAGAGTAACGGTCGGCATTGTCCTTGGTGATCAGCGCCTGCGGCGTGGCGACGACGCGCGGCAGCTTCTGCCCGGCCACCAGCCGCAGCGCAGATTCCAGCGCCACCTCGCCGGTCAGCACCGGGAACGAATCGACGGTGCCGGTCAGCTCGCCGGCGCGGATCGAGGCATAGGCGTCGGAGATCCCGTCGGTGCCGAAGACCGCAACCTTGTCCTGCAGCCCGGCAGCCTTGACCGCCTCGACGATGCCCAGCGCCATGCCGTCATTGTTGGCATAGAAGCCGATCAGATCGGGGTGCTGTTGCAGGATGTTGGTGGCCGCGTCGTAGGAGGTCTGGCGATCCCAGTTACCGGGGACGCTGGCGACGACGTCGAACTTGCCGGCCTCGGTGATCGTTGTCTTGAAACCATCGGTGCGCTGGACGGCGGCGTAGACGCCGGCCTGGCCTTCGACGATGGCGACCTTGCCGCCGTCCGGCCGGTTCTTGATGAACCATTTGGCGACGCGCACGCCGTTGTCGCGCTGGACATTACCGACATAATGCTCGGCCTGCGGGATGACCGCGTCGTTGACGTTGACCACCGGCACGTTGGCCGCCTTGGCCTGTTCCATGATCGGCTGCAGGTTGGAGTCGGTCTGCGGCGAGACGAGCAGCACGTTGTAGCCCTGTGTGACCAGGCCTTCGGCGATGGTGAGCTGACCGAGCTGGTCGCCCTCGCTCTGCGCTGCCTGGTAGACGACGGGCACGCCGGTGCGGTCGCCGAACGACTTGTAGCCCTCTCCCAGCGAGCGCCAGTATTCATTGGTCAGCGTCTTGGAGACCGCACCCGCCTTGGTACCCTCGGGCAGCTTGGGGAACGCACCGAACCTGGCCTCGAGCTGCGACCAGTCGATGCGATCCTTCTCGGTGTCGGAATTGAGCGGCGCGAGGTCCGCGGAAAAAGCCGAGCCGATGGACAGCGCCATCAGGGCAGCGGCAGCGGTGGCAAGTAGAAATTTCATGATCTTCCTCCCTTGTTGAAAAACGGTCTATGCCGCCGGCCTCAGCTGTCCGGCCCGAGCATGGCTTCCTGGATGATGGCCTGCGAGGCGACCGCGTCCTGACGGTCGACGGCAGTGGACAGCCGATTGTCCTTTTCCAGCCGATCGACGAAGCGCAGCATGCGCTTGACAGTCGCGATGTTGACTTCGCATTCGTGGACCGGGTCGAGCCCGGTCATGTCGGGGAACGTGTCGAAGTAGATGGCGCCGGCATAGCCGTCTCGACGGATCTGCCTGAGCAGCTCGATCGTCTGCAGCGTATGCACGGCCCCGACCATCAGGCCGTCGTCGCGCTTGGCGTAGCCGTCGTTGAGATGCACGCCGAGCAGCTTGCTGTGTCGCGCCACGAGTGCTGCGGCAAAGGCCGGCTGCTCGTCGGCATAGAGCACATGGGCGAAATCGAGCGTCACGCCGAGATTTGGCAGGCCGATCTCGCGGATCGCCAGCAATGTAGTCGCCGCATCTGGCATCAGGCTGTAGGAGCGCGGCTCGTTGGGTTTGTATTCAAGGCTGATTTGGCAGCCCGGATCATGCGCCGCAACTTCACGAATGCCATCGATTTCGTGTTGCCAGAGCGCTGCGTAGTCCACCTGGAAGGCATAGTCGAAGCCATCCTGCCCGAGCCACAAGGTCATCAGGCTGGCGCCCGCCTCGCGGGTGGCGTCGATGCCGGCCTTGGTCAGGTCGATGGCTTCGCGGCGAATGGCAGGATCCGGGTTGGTGAAGGCGCCGAGCTTGAAAGCCGGATTGGAATAGTAGCGCATGGCGAAACCATTGATGGAAAGCCCGATATCGCCGAGTTTGCGCGCTATTTCCGCAGGCTTTTCATCGACATGGTCGGGGTAGTTGAGGTCGAGATCGGTCAACTCCGCAACCTTCGCCGCACGTGCCGCCATTTGCAGCATGGACGGTTTGCCGACAAGATCGGGCCACTCGGACTGTGGCCGCGAGGCAAAGGAATTGAGGCGGGTGGCGAAACGATAGGCAGTCATCGGGGACCTTTCATTGTCATAACTTTACATTATAACGATTATTTGTAAAGTCGTTAATTGCTCGCTCGGCGACGACGAATTCGCCATACCCAGGCCAGTTGCGACCATGGGGGACAAGCGAGCGCGGCACTGTCACGCAAGTATCATGTTCGCGTCCTAGATCGCTTCTCCGAAGGCTTTCGCGGCATCCTCGATGCCACGCGGCGCTTTTTCAGATCCCGGCAGCTTTGTCTCAAAAGAGGATATCCATGAAAAACCTGCACCGAACCGCGTCCCTCGCCGTCGCGCTGGCGATGTTCACCGCCTTGACCCCGGCCTTGGCTGAAAACGCCGCGACCGTCGGCGGCGTCAGCTTCGTCAACAAGGGCCTGGTCGGTGTCGGCCGCATCCCGGCCAGCCAGAAGGACAAGTTCGGCGAGACGTTTGGCTCGGGCTCGGGTATGTCGATCGACGCTGCCGGCTGGACGCGTGGCGCCGATGGCTATAAGGGCTCGCTGTGGCTGCTGCCGGATCGCGGCTACAATGTCGTCGGCACCACCGATTACCGTCCGCGCCTCAACACGATCGCCCTCGAGTTCGCGCCGATCGCGCCGGGTGCGGCACCGGCCACCGGCCAGGAACAATCGGGCCTCACCGCGACGCTTGCCGACACCATGCTTTTGACCGACGACAAGGGTACCGACGCAACCGGCCTCGATCCGCTCAACGGCGTGCGTGCCGCGACCGACGACATGCCGATCCTGCCCGAAGCCAACGGCAAGCTCGCGCTCGATGACGAAGCGATCGCACGGCTGCCCGACGGCACGATGTTCATCTCGGACGAATACGGTCCGAACATCTACCGCTTCTCCGCCGATGGGCGTCTGATGTCGGCAACGCAGCCGCCGGCGGCGCTTGTCCCGATGCGTCACGGGACGCCAAACTTTGCTTCCAACAATCCGGGACCTGGCGCGGCAGACCCAGATCCGAAGGATCCCGAAACCGGCCGTCAGAACAACCAGGGCCTCGAAGGCATGGCGCTGACGCCGGACGACAAGTTCCTGATTGCCGTGCTGCAGTCGGCCCCAAGGCAGGATGGCGGCGATTCCGCCTCGACGCGCCAGAACACGCGCGCGCTGGTCTACGATGCCTCGGATCCCGGCCAGCTCAAGCTCGCGCATGAATATGTCGTGCCGCTGCCGGTGTTCACCGATGCCAAGGGCAAAACCAAGATCGCCGCGCAGAGTGAAATCGTGGCGCTGTCGGACAAGACCTTCCTGATGCTGGCGCGCGACAGCGGCAATGGCCAGGGGCTGAAGGGCGACACTTCGCTCCATCGCGAGATCAGCGTCGTCGATGTGTCGGCGGCAACCGATATCGCCGGCACAGAGTTCGACAAGGACAAGCCACTGGCACCCAAGGGTGAGCTCGATCCATCGGTGACGCCGGCCAAGCTGACGCCGTTCATCGATATCAACGACAAGTCCGAGCTCGGCCGCTTCGGGTTGCACAATGGCGCGCCCAACGACCGCAACAACCTTTCGGAGAAATGGGAGGCGATGTCGGTGGTGAGCGTCCTCGATCCAAAGCTGCCCGACGACTATTTCCTGTTCGTCGCCAATGACAATGACTTCCTCACGCAGGACGGCTTCCAGGTCGGCGCGGCCTACAAGGCCGAGGATGGCGCCGATGTCGACACCATGTTCCTGGTCTATCAGGTCACGCTCCCAGGCCTCGCCAAGAAGCAGCGGCACCCACTCAGGCGGACGCGCGGAACGCGTCCGCCTGAGCTGGCGCGATTGAGCGGTCGTGCCCTTCAGTTGCGGCTCGCCCGCGCAAGGACGGTGTCCTAGTGCGTTGCAAAACCTGCGACTGACGATCCAGTCGAAGGCACTTACCTCAACATCTCCGCGTCCTTTGGCACGCCGGCATCGATCGGCTCGGCCGTCCTGTTCGACACGGCGGCGATCTTCCCGGCGGCCGACAGGTTCGGGCGCACGAAGACCGGCGCGACGCCGTCGACGCGGCTGTAGAGGTCGATAATGTCCTGATTCATGAAGCGCACACAGCCGGAGGAAGCGTTCTTCCCAATGGAATCCCACTCCGGCGTGCCGTGCAGCCTATACATCGTGTCCTTGCCGTCACGGAAGAGATACAGCGCGCGGGCACCAAGCGGGCTCTGCGGGCCGGGCGGCATGCCGTCCTTGTATTTCGCCAGTTCCGGCCGGCGTTGGATCATTTCCGGCGGCGGCGTCCAGACCGGCCACTTCTTTCTCGCCTGAACCACGGCGCTGCCGGTCCATCCGAAACCGGCCTTGCCGAGGCTGACGCCATAGCGAATTGCCTTGCCGCCGTCGCGCACCAGATAGAGGAAGTGCTCGGAAGTATCGACGACGATCGTGCCGGGTTTTTCTCCAGTCGGGTCGGCCACGATTTGCCGCACGAATTTCGGATCGACCTTGGCTACCGGGATTGCCGGCAGTTGATAGCCCTCGTCGATGCGCGCGGCATACATGCTTGCGGCATCGCCGAAAGCCGGATCGCTTGGTGCCGCGGGCACCGGCGCCGCCACGTCCGTCGTAGTGCACGACGAAAGAGCCACGGAGGCCGCGCCCAGAGCGGATGCACCAAGAAAGGCGCGCCGGTTCAGGCGCTCAAAAAACAACGGAATATCGGACATGAGCCCCCCGGCTTACCCATGAGATCCAGGAAAATGCGGCCCCACGCGTGCGGGATCAATATACGATTCCGGAAGGTTTGAGAAATGCTTAGATCAAGGCACACCAGGCGGAATTTGCAGCGCCGCATCGACCTCTCCCGTTAAATCGGCAATCATTGCGGACTCAAGACAAGCCTTCGCCGAGTTGCCTGCCATGGACGACAACATGCCCCAGCGCCGGCAGACCGGCGACCTCACCAGTGGGCCTATCCCGCGCACCCTTTTGCTGTTTGCCCTGCCGGTGCTCGGCTCCAATGTGCTGCAGTCGCTCAACGGCTCGATAAATGCCGTGTGGGTCGGCCGTTTCCTCGGTGAAGCGGCGCTGACCGCCACGTCCAATGCCAACCTCGTGCTGTTTCTCATCCTCGGCACCGTCTTCGGCATCGGCATGGCGGCGACCATCCTGGTCGCACAATCCGTCGGCGCTCGTGACCTGCCCGAAGCCCGGCGCATCGTCGGAACCAGCGCCACCTTCTTCTTCCTCGTCTCGGTGGTGTTCGCGGTCTGCGGCTGGATCTGGGTCGATGCGATCCTCGATGCGCTCGGCACGCCGGCCGACGCGTTGCCGCTGGCGCGCTCCTATCTGCGCATCATCTTCCTCGCCGTGCCGATGATGAACCTGCTGTCCTTCGTCATGACGGTGCTGCGCGGCGCCGGCGATTCGCGCACGCCTTTCCTGTTCATGGCGCTGGCCGTCATGCTCGACGTCGTTTTGAACCCGTTGCTCATCCTCGGCATCGGCCCGTTCCCCGAACTCGGCATCGCCGGCTCGGCCACCTCGACGCTGATCGGCCAGACGGTAAGCGTGGTTGCCATCCTGATCGTGCTTTATGCGCGCAAGCACCCGCTGCGGCTGGCCGGCCCTAATCTCGCTCTGCTGCGGCCGGACCCGGCGCTGCTGCGCATCGTCGTCTTCAAGGGCGTGCCGATGGGCCTGCAGATGATCGTCGTTTCGGCCGCGGCGCTGACGGTGATGGGCATGGTCAACTCGTACGGCTCGCAGGTCGCGGCTGCCTACGGCATAGCCGCACAGCTCTGGACCTATATCCAGATGCCGGCGCTCGCCATCGGCGCCGCGGTGTCGTCCATGGCGGCGCAAAATGTCGGCGCCAGGCGCTGGGACCGGATTGGACGCATCGCCACCTCCGGCGTCGGCTTCAACCTTGTGCTCACCGGGATGCTCGTCGCGCTGCTGTTCGTATTCGATCGCGCGGTGCTCAGCCTCTTCCTTGGCAGCGACAGTGCAGCAATCGACATCGCCACTCACATCAACAAGATCGCGTCGTGGTCCTTCATCCTGTTCGGCATCACCATCGTGCTCTTCGCCACCGTGCGTGCCACCGGCGCGGTGATGCCGCCGCTGATCATCCTGGTGATCTCGGTGCTGCTGGTGCGCACCAGCTTCGCCTATTTCTTCCGAAGCGTGATCGGCGAGGAAGCTCTGTGGTGGAGCTTTCCGGCTGGCTCTATAACCTCGCTCGTGCTGGCCGCGGCCTATTATCGCTTCGGCCGCTGGCGCAGCCTGCACATGATCGAGAGCCGGCCGGCTGCCGGCGAACCGCCGGATACCGGCCTCGGCGTACCGCGCCAGCGCGCGCACCTTTCGCCCGAGACACCGAACGGCTGAAAGGTCGGCTCAGCGCGCGTATTTCGCGCCAAACCCGAGAGCGACCAGGGAAAAGACGACAATCATGCCGGCAAAGGCCACGCTTGCCGCGGTCGCACCTGCCACCGTCGACAGAACGCCGATGCCGATGACCGGCAGCGCGTTGCCGCAAAAACAGCAGATGAAGAAGGCCGAGACGACTTCGGCGCGCCGGTCCGCCGGCGCGATCTCGTTCACCACTTGCAAGCCGCCGCGATAGCCGAGCGCTGCCGCCACGCCGCACAAGGCGGTGCCGGCAATCATTATGGTCATCGAGGCGAAGACCTGCGCCGCAACAATCAGCGCGACGGTTGGGATCATCAGCGCAAGCGCCGCGAACATCGCGGCTCGGCTCGAAAGACGCGCCGTCGCTACAATGGTGGCGGCCGTCACGATCGCCAATTCAAAGAACAGAGCGCCGGCTTCGGCATGGTTGGTTACCTGCAGTTGCTGCGCCAAAATGCTCGGTGCGAGTGCTGCATAAAAGCCGACCAGCGCCATTGCGCCAAAGCCTGTCACCGCCGGCGCAACGAAATTTGCGCGGATGGCATCGGGCACGGAAAGGCGCGGCCGCATCGAAACGTCAGCCAGTTTCCCCGGCCGCGAAACGGTTTCCCGCGTGCGCCAGACCAGCAGGGTTACAGTCGCGAGGATCGCCAGGTAGACGACGAATGTCAGCCTGAGCGGCCAAGGCGCGTATTCGGCGAGCAACCCGGCTCCCAGCGCACCGAGGCCGAGGCCGAGAAAATTGGTGCTGGTGGCAATCGTCGCCGCCTGTGACTTGTCGTCGGTCGGGAGCAATTCGGCGAGCCAGGCGGTGCCGGTGCCCGCGCCGACGCCGATTCCCAGTCCGCTCAGAATTCGGGCGATGTCGAGCCATGCGACATTTTCGGCGAACAGGAAAACCACCGCGCTGACCACGGCCACCGCCATCCCGGCCAATGCCATTGGACGGCGCCCGATGACATCGGACACACGCCCCAACATCAGCAGCGCCGCCAGATTGCCGATGACATAGACGGCGTAGACCAGCGTCAAAGTGATCTGTGAGAAGCCGAAGACCTGCTTGTAGATGATGTAAAGCGGCGTCAGCGCCGTGCTGCCGGCGAAAAGAGCCGCGATCATAGCGGCCACGGTGGCCGCTGCAGCGCGGCCGCCGAGTTCGTAATCGCGCGTCATGACTTGAGCGTGAGCGGTCATTTTTTCGACCTTTTGCTGTTCGGGATCTGACATCCTAACGCCTTTTTCGCGTCAGCCGTTCCCCCTCCCCGGCTTGCTCCTGACAAGTTTGGCAGCTTTGCCGATGGCGCTGAGCGAGATCCTCTTTTAACTTCAGCGGATTGTCAGGGGAGATTCATGGGCAAGGGACGAGTCGAGGCATTCACCGATGGCGTGGTCGCCATCATCATCACCATCATGGTGCTGGAATTGAAGGTGCCGCATGGCGAGGATTTTTCCGCGCTGGCACCACTCTGGCCGATCTTCCTCAGCTATGTGCTGTCCTTCATCAATGTCGGCATCTACTGGAACAATTTGCACAACATGTTCCATACCGTGCAGCGGGTCGACGGCCGCGTGCTGTGGGCGAACCTCAACCTGCTGTTCTGGCTATCGCTGATGCCGGCGACGACAGCCTTCATGGGTGAGAACCATTTCGCGCCGGTGCCGGTTGCCGTCTATGGCGTCGACCTGGCGCTCTGCGCCATCGGCTTCAACATCCTCACCATGGCCCTGCATCGACTGCACGGCAACGAGACCCTTTTCGCCAGGGCGTTGGGCAATGACCTCAAGGGAAAGATCTCGCTGGTCCTCTATCTTTCCGCCATCGCGCTGACCTTCGTCAATCACTGGATCGGTGTCTCGATCTATGTCCTGGTGGCGATGATCTGGTTCGTGCCGGACAGGCGCTTCGAGCGGCTGATCGAGAAATAGGCCCCGTCTAGCCTCGCATTGCTTTCAGCTTTTCCGCTACCGACGCGGCAAGGTCGGCGTAGCGCTCCTCCAGCCGCTCGGCCGCCTTGATCACTGAAAAATCATGGCCGAATTTTTCCAGCGCCATACGCAGCTTTTCGACGAATTCGGCCTGTTTTTCGAGCGCCGAAAACAGCGTCATAACTTGCGCTTCGCTGATGTCGGGATTGGCGAGCATCTGCGGTACCTCGCGGCTCATCTGGTCGCCGGTGGCGGTCTGTTCTTTCAGGATCTCGATCCAGTCGGTCAATCGTCAGGTCTCCTTTTTCGATATCAGCATGCGCAGCGCCCGCCGATGCGGTCAACCCGAAGATGCCGGGACCGGCTTGCGCGAGCCTTTTTCCGCGCTAAGTTCGCCGCGGCCAGAACAGGAGAAAATCATGACCACCGACGCCGAGATCCAGACCGCCCTGCCTGCACTTGCCTCCGGCAATGTCGCCGTCATTACCGGCGCGGCCAGCGGCATCGGCCTTGCCGCCGCCAAACGGCTGGCGGCGATGGGCATGAAGATCGTGCTGGCCGATATCGGCGGCGAACGCCTTGATGAGGCTGCCCGCGCCGTCGCTGCTATCGGCGGGCAGAGCGCCGTACTTGCCGTCGCCACCGATGTCTCGAGGGCCGAAGACCTCGACCGGCTGGCCGAACGGACATCCGGCACTTTCGGCGACGTCTCGCTGCTGATGAACAATGCCGGCGTCGGCAACAACCCCGGCAAGCCCTGGGAGAACCGTGACGCCTGGAAGCGACTGCTGGACATCAATTTCTGGGGCGTCGTCCATGGCGTCGAGGCCTTCGCGCCGCGCATGCTGGCGGCGGGAAAGCCCGGCCTGATCGTCAACACCGGCTCCAAGCAAGGCATTACCACGCCGCCTGGCAACCTCGCCTACAACGTCTCCAAGGCTGGCGTGAAGACCTATACCGAGGGCTTTGCACACGCGCTGCGCAACGAGCCCGGCGCCAATGTCGCGGCGCATTTGCTCATTCCCGGGTTCACTTTTACCGGCCTGACCGAAGGTGCGACCGAAAAGCCGGCCGGCGCCTGGACCGGCGAGCAGGTCATCGACTTCATGCTGGCCTCGCTGCTGCGTGGCGATTTCTACATCCTGTGTCCCGATAACGAGGCGACCCGGCCCATGGACGAAAAGCGCATGGCCTGGGCAATTGGCGATATCATTGAGAACCGTCCTGCTCTGTCGCGCTGGCATCCGGACTACAAGGATGCTTTCGCGGCATTCATGACACGCAGCGCATGATCCCGAACCGAAGATCACCAGAGCAAAGAATCGGATCCGATCTTCGCAGGTATGCGCCGGACCTTTATATCACGCCGCTGCGTGCTTCTTCGTGTTCCGCTTCTTCGCCATGGCTTTCTCGGCTGCCAACTCGGCAAGCTTCTGATCATGCCGCTTCGCTGCCTGTTCGCATTTCTTGCGGATCTCTTCGACCTCGGTCTCAGTCAGGTGTTCGATACCGATGAAGGTGTTCTGGGCTGTGCTGACCCGGATCAATTCGTCGAGCTTCGCCTGGATCGCGGCGCCATCGCGGTTCTGGGTGTTCTGGATGAGAAACACCATCAGGAAGGTGACGACCGTCGTGCCGGTGTTGATGACGAGCTGCCAGGTGTCCGAAAAGCCGAACATCGGCCCGCTTGCCGCCCAGACGACGATGATCAGGAAACAGACGGCAAACGTCGGCGGCAGGCCGGCAAAATGGGCGACGTTGTTGGCGATCCTGGTGAAAAGCTTCTCAATCATTCAAACTCCCTCAACAGCCGGGCGACGAACCCGGACGGAAGCCGAGTTCATTGTGTCTGCAGAAACAGTTGGCAGCCGCTCCTGGTTCCCTCGTGGCGGAAGATCGCGGGTACATTGTTGGAGGAGCAGATCGCGCAGGCCGTCGGACCGCTTGCAGATACGCCCCGAAGTCAGGGGGCGCCGTTTTCCCAGCGGTCGAGGAAAGCCTCGATGGGCAAGGCCTGCATGTCGGGGACTGCCCTGGCCAGTTTCTCGACCGGCCAGTCCCACCAGGCAAGACGTTCGATCCGGGCCGCAGTTCCCGCGCTGAAGCGCTGCCGCAATGGCGTGGCCGGAACGCCGGCGACGATTGCATAGGCCGGCACGTCGCGCGTCACCACCGAGTTGGCACCGACGATCGCGCCATTGCCGATCGCCACGCCCGGCATGATCACGGCGCCATGGCCGATCCAGACATCGTGGCCGATGCTGACGGCTCTCGCCCGCCGCCGGTCGCGGAATGCCTGATCGACACCCAGCCAGCGGAAGTACTCGTTGGGCCGATAGCTGATTTTGTGCTGCGTCAGCCGCTCGACCGGATGCTCCAGCGCATTGATGCGGCTGTTGGCGGCGATCGAGCAGAATTTGCCGATCGTCGTATAGATCGCCTCGGCGTGGCGCTCGAAGTAGGAAAAGTCGCCGACCATCACCTCGCGCAGGATGACGCGCTCGCCGATCGACGCATAACGTCCAAGCTTGCACGCCTTCAGCTCCGCCGTCGGATGGATGCGCGGCTCGGGATCTTTTAGGACAAGGTGTTCAGGACGGTCCATGCGGGCGCTTTACGCCCGCGCGCAAAGTCTCGCAAGCCGAGTGCAGCGCCGCGCATCCGCTTGGACGCGCCAAGGACCCCGTAGCACCTTCAGTCTCTATTTCGGCTTGCCGCTGGTCCACACTACGTTCTGGCCGTAGAGCGGCACGGTGGTGACCGACATTTTTGCCGAGCCATCCTGCACCTGGCGCGAATGCGACAGGTAGATCAGCGTCTCGTTGGCCTTGTCGTAGATGCGGTTCACCACCTGCTTTTTCCAGATCAGGCTGATGCCTTGCTTGAACACCTCCTCGCCGGCCTCGCTCATGTCGATGTCGCCAATGGTGATCGGCCCGGTCTGGCGGCAGGAGATCGAGGAATCGGACGGGTCCTCGAACCAGTTGCCTTTCTGCAGGCGGTCGATCATGCCACGGTCGAAATACGAGACGTGGCAGGTCACGCCCTCGACCTTCGGATCCTTGATCGCCTCGACGATGATATCGTTGCCGAGCCAATCGACGCCGACCTTGCCGACTTCCTCGGCCGCCGCGCCGGCGCCAATGACCAGGCATGCGGCTAACGCGCCGCCAATCAGTTTTCGCAAAGAGGCCTCCTGCGGTTCGAATTTTGCCGACCTCAGGTGGGACGAACGGCAGCGCTTTGCAAGCAGATCGCCTCCCACAGGATTGCCGGTTGCGGCAACGCGACATCTTTGCGTCGGCGCGACCGAACCGCTAAGAGTGTTCGCCAAGCCAGGGCCTTCACGGCGCCAACCCGGCGCCCGATGGAAATAACGACGGACTTCACTGATGATGCGTTCAATTCTGGTCGGTATTCTCGTCCTGATGGCCGCTGGCATCGGCTGGCTCACCTTCGACTGGTACCGCGGACATTATGGCGGCGAGCCGTTCGGAGCACCGTTTACGCTGGTCGACCAGAAGGGCGCGCCGGTCACCGAAGCCGCGTTTCGCGGCCACCCCAGCGTCATCTTCTTCGGCTTCACGCATTGTCCGGAAGTCTGCCCGACCACGCTTTTCGAGTTGGCCGGCTGGCTGAAGACGATGGGCGACGACGGCAAGAACCTGCGTGCCTATTTCGTTACGGTCGACCCGGAGCGCGATACGCCGGAAATCATGAACACCTATGTCAGCAATTTCTCCGATCGCATCCTCGGCATATCAGGCGATCCGGATAAGGTCCACGCCATGGCCAAGTCCTTCGGCATCTACTGGAAGAAAGTCGACACGAACGACGGCGACTACACGATGGACCACACCGCTTCGGTGCTGCTGCTCAATGCCAAGGGCGAATTCGCCGGCACTATTGCCTATGGCGAAAGCCCGGACGCCGCCATCGCCAAGCTCAAACGGCTGGCGGCGGAAGGTTGACACATCCGGTAATGACGCAGACGCGTTTGTATTTCACCGCGGGCAAGATCGAGGCTGATCACATTTTCGCGGCGCTTGGTGCGGCGTTCGACGATGAGGGCCTGCCGATTGCAGTGCTCGAGGTCGACGAGGACCGCGACATCCACGAAGTATCGCTCTATGCCGGCGACGACGTCGATGCGGTCGAGGCGCAGCTCAGGGATGTACTTGCCGGACTGTCGCTGTCGAAGCCTATAGCGCGCGAAACGCTGCCCGACATCGACTGGGTGGCGCGCTCGCTGGAGGGATTGAAGCCGGTGCGGGCCGGGCGCTTCTTCGTCCATGGCGCGCATGACCGCAGGAAGCGCCACAGCGGCGAAATCGCCATAGAGATCGAGGCCGGCCTTGCTTTCGGCACCGGTCATCACGGCACCACCGCCGGCTGCCTCGAAATGCTGGAGCAGGTCGTACGGCGCGAGCATCCGCGCAACGCGCTCGACCTTGGCACCGGCAGCGCGGTGCTCGCGATCGCAGCGGCCAGGCTCGCGCATATATCGGTGCTGGCGACCGACATCGACCCGGTCGCCGTCAAGGTGGCCGCCGCCAATGCGCGGCTGAACCACGTCAAGGGGCTCGTCGAAACAGTGACGGCGCCCGGATTCCACCACCCGATCTTTGCCGCGCGCGCGCCCTTCGACTTGATCGTCGCCAACATATTGGCGCGGCCGCTGATGCGCCTGGCGCCGCAAATGGCGGAGCATATCGCGCTCGGTGGCTCGATTGTTTTGTCGGGCATCCTCGAGCGCCAGCGCGATGCGGTAATCGCGGCCTATGTCGCCCAGAAATTCCGGCACGTCCGCACCTTGCACCGCGAGGGCTGGGTGACGATTCACCTCAAGCGCTGAGGCGCGACGCCTTCAACGCAAGCCGGAATCCGCTCAGACTTAGCGCGAGTTCGCCGCTTTCTTTAGCTGTTCGCGATCGTAGCCGTGAGCTTTCAGCGTTTCGTCGTCAAAGCCAAGCAGAACGCCGCTTACATACCGGCTCGCTTCGCGCTGGCGAGCTTCGATCAGCGCTTTCACAGCGTTTTTGAAAAATCCGCGTCTAGGTGAAATCGTGGACATGACGGTCTCCTTTGCAGGGCAACAGGACTTTTCCTCCACATTAAGAAGGTAAGCTCCGCTGACGCTTTTTGAAATCGTCGATTCTGCATGGCGTCCATGCGCAAAGAGACACGCAGCAACCGGGAATGATCGGTCCGAAAATCGATTCCGATTTTCGAAGTCATGCGCTACGGTCGCGCCAGCATTCGAGGAGAGCCGACATGTTCCAGACCTTCGATTCCGCCGGCGATCCGGCCGTTGGCAAGCCGCGCGTGGCAATGCTGCGCCAATGGTTGGCGGCGAACGGGCTGGATGGCTTCATCGTGCCCCGTGCCGACGAGCACCAGGGCGAATATGTCGCCGACCGCTCGGCACGGCTGAAATGGCTGACCGGCTTCAGCGGCTCGGCCGGCGTCGCCATTGTGCTTGGCGAGCGCGCCGTCATGTTTGTCGACGGGCGCTACACGCTGCAGGTGCGCCAGGAGGTCGATCTCGACATCTTTTCGATCGAGAGCCTTGTCGACAACCCGCCGGCCAACTGGATCAAGGACAATCTCGGCAAGGGCGTGCGATTGGGCTTCGATCCGTGGCTCCATACGATCAGCGACGTCAAGGCGCTGAAAGCCTCGGCCGAGAAATCCGGCGCGATACTGGTGCCGCTCGAAGAGAATCCGATCGACGCGATCTGGCAGGACCAGCCCGGGCCGCCACTGGCACCGGTCGAGATCCACCCGATCGGCTTTGCCGGCGAACTGGCCAAGGACAAGCTGGTGCGGCTGGCAGCGGCCATCGAGAAGGACGGCGCCACCCATGCCGTGCTGACCGACCCCTCCTCCATTGCCTGGGCGTTCGACATCCGTGGCGGCGACGTACCGCACACACCGCTGGCGCTCGGCTTTGCCGTGCTCGCCGCCGACGGCTCGCATCTGCTTTTCATGGACCAGCGCAAGTTTTCGCGCACCGTCGCGGCCTACCTGACGCAGCTCGCCGAATTGCACGAACCAGGTGAATTCGAATCGGCAATCGTCACCCGGGCCAAGGGCGGCGCAAAAATCGCGCTGGACCCGGTTCTCGCGGCGGACAAGCTCAGAATGCTGGTCGAGGATAATGGCGGCACCGTCATTGCCACGGCCGATCCGGCCCGCATTCCACGCGCAACAAAGAACAAAGCTGAGATCGCCGGCGCACGCGCCGCACATCGCCGCGACGGCGCCGCGGTCGCCAAGCTGCTGTGCTGGCTCGACCGCCAGAAGCCCGGCACGCTCGACGAAATCGCCGTTGTCACCAGGCTTGAGGAGACGCGCCGTCAGACCGGCGAAGAAACGCAGATGCCGCTGCGCGACGTATCGTTCGATACCATCTCCGGCGCTGGTCCTAACGGCGCTATCATGCACTACCGCGTCTCCCGCGCCACCAATCGCAAGCTGGGGGATGGCGAGCTGTTCCTGCTCGATTCCGGCGGGCAGTACCAGGACGGCACCACCGACATTACCCGCACGGTTCCGATTGGCGCGCCAACCGAGGAGATGCGCGAGCGCTTCACGCTGGTGCTGAAAGGCATGATCGGCATCTCCATGCTGCGCTTCCCCCAGGGCACGCGCGGCTCCGAAATCGATGCAGTGGCGCGCCTGGTGCTATGGAGACACGGCTGCGATTTCGCCCATGGCACCGGGCACGGTGTCGGCTCCTATCTTGCCGTGCATGAGGGCCCGCAGCGTATCGCCAAGACCGGTACCGAGAAGCTGCTGGCCGGCATGATCGTCTCCAACGAGCCCGGCTATTACAAGGAAGGTTCCTACGGCATCCGCATCGAGAACCTGATTCTGGTGACACCGGCCGAGGCAATCGAGGGCGGCGACATCGCCATGCACGGCTTCGAGACACTGACGCTGGCGCCGATCGACAAGCGGCTGGTCCGATCGGACCTTTTAACCCGCGACGAGTTGCATTGGCTTGACGAATACCATGCGCGCGTACTGGCCGAGATCGGACCGATGCTCGACGGCGAAACGCTGGCCTGGCTGGAAAAGGCAACCGCGCCGCTGCCGCACGACTTCAAGCAATAGCCGCGGCGACAACGCCGGTTGACAGGCTTTGCTCCGCAAGCAGTCCCTGCAAAGCGGTGACGTTGGGAGAACCGGCTCCCTTGCGCCAGAACAACACCGTGACGGCATTGTCTTCGTCAGCGGGCAGTTCGTGCAGCTTTAGCCAGCGGCTTTCCGGAAAACCCGAAAGCACGCTTTTCGGCATCAGCGCTATGCCCATGCCAGCCACCACGCAACCAAGGATGGCATGGTATGAACCAAGCTCGATGGTTTTCTCGGCCATGAACCCTCTGCGCGCATACCATTGTTCCAGCCGCTTGCGGTGCGGACAGCCGTGCTCGAAGGCTATCATGGTTTTGGGCATGTCCAGGTGGTCTTCGACCGAAACGCGCGATGCCGCCGAGACAATGACCAGCTGCTCGTGGAATGCGGGCAGCTTTTCGAACGGAACGTCAGCGATCGGCTCGGCGGCGAAGGCTGCATCGAGTTCGCCGGCAAGCATGGCGGTCGCGAGAACCTGCGGATTGCCGGTGCGCAACTGGATTTCCACTTCGGGATGCCGTGCATGGTATTCGGCGAGCAGACTTGGAAGCCGTGCCGCGGCGGTGCTCTCCATGGCACCTAGGCGAAGAGTGCCGCGCGGGCGTGGATCGAGCATCGCCGTTCGCGCCTCCTCCGCAAGCGCCAGCAGCCGATCCGCATAGCCGACCAATCTGTGACCGGCCGGCGATACGTGCAGGCGCTTGCCCTCCCGGATAAACAGCTGCACGCCGAGATCCTCCTCGAGCTGCCGGATGCGTGTGGTCACGTTCGACTGCACGCGAAACAGTTTTTCCGCCGCCCTGGTGATTCCGCCCTCGCGCACCACCGTGCGGAAGATGCGCAGATCGGCCAAATCCATACATCTCTCCTGGAGAACATAACGATCTTAATTATTCATTTTAACTGATTATGCCTTTCCCGTAAATCGCCGGTGTAGCTGCCGATCAACACGGCAAACCAGGGGAGATGGAAATGTCGCGTGAGCCCTTCGGCATCCAGCCGATCGATCTAAGCGCATTGACGCCGAAGCAGCGCGAAGCGCTCTATAGCGACGCCGTGCGTGGCGCCCACCAGGAGAGAGCGGAGGCGATCCGGCTGAGCCTGTCGCGGGTCGGCGCGGCAATAGTCGCTGCGGTAAAGCGCATGTGTGCTCTCGCCGCCAAGGCAAAAGTCGATCAGCCGACGAGCTGCCGCGCGAGGATCAGCACGGCAGCACCCGCCAGGAACATCGCCATAAGGCCGCCGCGCAGTGAGACAAGGCCGGCGACGATCAAGGCTGCCCATTCCGCCGGCCCGGCGCTGAGCGCCGCCGGCGCCACCAGCGTGGTCAGCACCGCCGCCGGAACGGCGCTGAGCCCGGCTTCGACGCGCAGGTGGATTTGATCGAAACGCGAGATCACCAGATGACCGCCGATGCGGGTCAGATAGGTCGCGATCGAAGCGGCGATGATGATCCACAAGGTCGTGCTCATGGCCGTGCCTCCACGCCGCTGTGGCGGGGCGGCAGGATGACGGCGAGCAGCACGCCGGCCAGCGCACCTATGGAGACATGCCAGGGCGAGCCGACCGTTTTGTAGGCAATGATGGAGGCGGCAGCGCTGGCGACGACCACCGGCAGCCACAGCGGCCGCTTGCGGAAGCTCATGACCAGGCCGAGAAAATAGATCGGCAGCAGGAAGTCGATGCCCAGCCCATGGGTGTCGGGAATAAGCTTGCCGAACATCGCGCCGAGCGCGCTTTCGATGATCCAGAACACATAGACCGGCAGCCCAAGCCCCATATACCAGGTGAACCCGACGGTCTCGCCGGCCTCCGCCTTGCGCTCGGCCACCGCGAACTGCGGATCGGTCAGCACAAAATAGCCTATCGCCTGCTGCACCAGCGGCCAATGCGCAATGCGCCGGCCGATGCCAGCCGAATAGAGCACATGGCGAAAATTCACGGCGAAGATCGACAGCACGATCAGCCACGGCGCGACATGCTGGCCGAACAGCTCGATGCCGACCATCTGGCTGGCGCCGCCGAACACCGTTGCGCTCATCAGGAACGCTTCGAGCACGGAAAACCCGTTGTCGACTGCGAGCGCCCCGAACAGCAACGCAAACGGCGCCGACGCCACCACGACGGGCATGCTGAGCCGCACGCCGTCCCAGAAATCGCTTTTCGCTCCGTTTTCGGAGATTGCTTCCGCCGACATCGATCGCTCCTTGGGAACGGCCGTATGTAGAGAGAGCGGCCCGGCTTGTCACACCAATTTGCTTGAGGCAAACGATCAGCGGAAATGATGGCTGAAGCGTCGCGGCAAGCTCGCTTCCGAGCCTAGCGCCGCGAAGCCTTGCCTTCGATCGCCCTGCCCCAGTCAAGCAGCGGTTTTGCCTGCATGACGAAGTCGACGAGTTCGTCGACCAATCCAGCTCCGTAGATATCCGCCGGCTCGATTGCGTGCCGGACGGCAAAATGCCGGTTGCGGATCGCGGCAGCGAGATCGGGCTCGGCGATATGCTCGAAGCCGCGCGGCGTGCGCTTCATGCAGCCGTCCGGGTCGAGCTCGAGGCCGTTCTTCTTCAGCGCCGCAACGAGGCTACGGAATTCAGCGGGCCGCTTCGCGATCGCGTTGCGCAGCGCCAGCAACAGCTCCGGTCCGGGCTGCCACCAGGCAATGGCGGCAAAGCAGCGCTCCAGCCCGATATGGACGTAAAACACGCCCTGTTCCATCTTGGTGCCGTCGGGCGAAAGGATCGCCGACAAATGCCGGTTATAAGGCCGTTTGTCCTTGGCAAAACGCACGTCGCGATTAATCCGGAACAGCGATTTCTTGCGGTCGCCGCGCAGGCCGAGCCCCAATGCCGTGAAGCGCTCGGAGAGCGTCTCGACCAGATCGCCGAAGGGATCGCGCAGGTCGCGCTCGAAAAGATCGCGGTTTTCCAAAAACCACTCCCGGCTCTGATGAAAATCCAGCGCCTTGAGGAAGGGAATGGCCTTTTGCCCAAATCCATTGAACGCAGCCGCCATCACCCGCCCTTGCCAATCCGCTGCAGCCAGGTGTCCTCGTCGATCACCTCGATGCCGAATTTGGTCGCGTCCTTCAGCTTGGAACCGGCGCCTGGCCCTGCCACCAGGAGATCGGTCTTCGCGGAAACCGAGCCGGCGACCTTCGCCCCGAGACGTTCGGCCATCGCCTTGGCCTCGGGGCGCGTCATCTTTTCCAGCGTGCCTGTAAACACGATTGTCTTGCCGGCGACCGCACTATCGGCTGAGACGTTCACAATGTACGGCTTCGGGTGGACCTGTGTGAGCAGCGCTTCAAGTACGGCGTCGTTGCGTTCATTGCCGAAGAAATCGCGAAGCGCGCCTATCACGGTATCGCCGATGCCGTTGATCGAAGGAAAAACGGTGTGTGGATCGGCTGCTGCTGCTGTCTCCTTGCCAATGCGGATCAACTCCTCGATCGTCGAGAAGGTTCGGGCGAGCACAGCGGCCGTCGTTTCGCCGATATGGCGGATGCCCAGCGCAAAGATGAAGCGATCGAGTTCGGGTTCGCGGCGGGCGTCGATGGCAGCGAAGAGCTTGTCGAGGCCGTCATAGTTGCGTTCCTCGACGCTGCGTACATTCTTGCGCGTTTTGCCCGATGCGGCCTCGCGCTGCCTGGCCTGCTCCTCCCGTCGCTCCGCCAGCGCCTTGGTGACGGCGGGACGGCGGTCCCGGAGGGTGAAGATATCGGCGGCTGTCTTGACCAACCCGGCATTGAAGAACAGGTCTATGTTTTCAGCGCCCAGGCCTTCGATATCCATGGCGCCGCGCGACACAAAGTGGCGTAATCCTTCCACGGCCTGCGCGGGGCAGATCAGCTCGCCGGTGCACCGTCGGCGGGAATCCTCCTTGCCGGTCTTCTCGTTGATCTCGCGCGTTGCGGGTGAGCCGCAGATCGGACATTTGTGCGGGAATTCGTAGGGCACGGCATCTGGCGGACGCTTGTCGACGACGACGCTGACGATCTGCGGAATGACGTCCCCCGCCCGCTGGATGACCACCGTGTCGCCGATACGGATGTCGTTGCCGTCGCGGATCGGCTGGCCGTTGCTGTCCAGACCCTTGATGTAGTCTTCGTTGTGAAGCGTGACATTTTCGACCACGACGCCGCCGACCGTGACGGGCGCAAGCCGGGCAACGGGCGCCAGCGTACCGGTACGGCCGACCTGAATGTCGATCCTGAGCACGGTCGTCATCGCCTGTTCGGCCGGAAATTTATGAGCGATCGCCCAGCGTGGTTCGCCGGTGACGAAGCCCCATCTGCGCTGCAACTCCAATTGGTCGACCTTGTAGACGACGCCGTCGATGTCGTAGCCGAGCGATGAGCGCTGGGCCTCGATAAGGTGATAATGCGCGATCAGTTCGTCGACCGACTTTGCCCGGACCATCAGCGGACTGACCTTGAACCCCCACTCCGCGAATTTTTGCACGGAATCGTATTGGGTCGGAGCTGGATCCTTTGAAGTATAGCCCCAGGCGTAGGCAAAGAATTTGAGGTTGCGGCTGGCGGTAACGGACGGGTCCTTCTGGCGCAGCGATCCGGCCGCCGTGTTACGCGGATTGACGTAATCCTGGCCGCCTATCGCCGCCGAACGCTGCTTCAGCGCCTCGAATTCCGCGTAGGTCATATAGACCTCACCGCGTATTTCGATGACCTCGGGCCAGTCCGATCCCTTCAAGGTCTTGGGAATATCGGCGATGGTCTTGAGATTGGCGGTGATGTCCTCGCCGACGACGCCGTCGCCGCGCGTTGCCCCCTGCACGAACACACCGCCTTCATACCGCAGGGAAGCCGATAGCCCGTCGATCTTCGGCTCAGCCGTGAAGGCGATGTTCAGCTCCTTGTCGCGATCAAAGAATCGCCGGCCCCGTTCTATGAAGTCCGCGACGTCCTGGTCGGTGTAGGCCTTGGCGAGGCTAAGCATCGGCACCGCGTGGCGCACCTTTGCAAAACCTTCCGCCGGCGGCGCGCCGACCCTGCGTGAGGGCGAATCCTCGCGCACAAGATGCGGGAACTGCTGCTCGATGGCGAGGTTGCGCCGGGTCAGCGCGTCATATTCCGCATCCGTGATTGTCGGCGCGTCCTCGCTGTGGTAGCGCCGGTCGTGCTCGGTGATCTCCTGCGCCAACCGCTTCAACTCGCTTGCCGCCTCGCTTTCGCTGAGCGAATCGACTGGTTTTTCGTCCATGCACTGCTCCCTCCACGGTGGCGCGACACAATAGAACAGGATTTTCTCATGAGGGAGAGACCAGACACAGAAAATCATTCCTGAACAGCAGGATGGCGCCATACCCTGACTCAGGTCACGAGCGCCGGAAACGAACTCGCCTGGAGCAATTCCAGGAAAAGTGTGAAACGGTTTTCCGTCCGGAACTGCGCAGAAACAAAGAGGTAGAGCGGTTCGGCGTTTTGGTGAAACGATGAACCGCTCTACGCTGCCGCGGTGTTCTCCCGCAGCAGCCGCTCGGCCGCCGCGCGCGCCTCGTCGGTGATGGTGGCGCCGGCGAGCATGCGTGCGATCTCTTCCTGCCGTGCCGCCCGGTCCATCTCGGCGATGCCGGTCGAGACCCGGTCGGCACCGCCCGATTTGGAGATCAGGAAATGCGTCGCCGCGCGCGCTGCCACTTGCGGTGCATGCGTGACCGAAAGCACCTGCACGCGTTTTGCCAGCCGCGCCAGCCGCTGGCCGATGGCGTCGGCAACCGCGCCGCCGACGCCGGTGTCGATTTCATCAAAGACCAAGGTCGGCGCCGACCCGCGATCAGCCAGCGCGACCTTCAACGCCAGCAGGAAGCGCGAAAGCTCGCCGCCGGAAGCGACCTTCATCATTGGTCCTGGCCTGGTGCCGGGATTGGTCCGCACCCAGAACTCGACCTGGTCGATGCCTTCTTCCATGCGGCTCTCGGCATCGCTTGCGATCTCGACGATGAACTCGGCGCGTTCGAGCTTCAGCGCCGGCAGTTCGGCCATCACCGCCTTGCTCAGCCCGACAGCCGCCGCATGGCGAAGCGACGACAGCTGGGCCGCCGTAGTGTCATAGGCCTGGCGCGCCGCCGCAGCCTGTTTCTCCAGCGCCTGCAGGCGCTCCTCGCCGGCGTCGAGATCGGCAAGGTCGGCAGCCATGGTGTCACGCAATTGCGCCAGGTCATCGACGGCGACGCTGTGCTTGCGCGAGGCGGCACGCAGCGAAAACAGCCGCTCCTCAGCCTTCTCCAGCCGCTGCGGATCATATTCGGTGGCGCGAAGTGCTGCTTCGACGCCCGACTGCGCCGCGTCGAGCGACAGCATCGCCTCGTCGAGCGACTTGACGACATCCTCGAGCAGCCCGGGCGCTTCGGTGACCTTGCGCTGCAGCCGCCTGAGCAGGCTGGCCAGTTGCGGCAAGGGCGAGGACGGACCCGAGAGCACATCCTGCGCATCGTGGATTTCCGAGGCGATCTTTTCGGCACGCATCATCAAGGCGCGCAATTCGGCCAGCTCGGTCTCTTCGCCAGGTTGCGGATCGAGCCTGGTCAATTCGGCGACCGCTGCACGCAGATAATCGGCCTCACGGGCAGCTGCCTCGACTTTGGCCCGGTGCCGTGAAAATTCCTGCTCGCAGGTACGCCAATGCCGCCACGCCTCGCCGGTTGCCCGAGCAGCGCCGAGATGGCCGCCGAAACTGTCGAGCAACTCGCGATGGGCGCCGGGATCGACCAAAGCGCGCTCGTCATGCTGGCCGTGGATCTCGACCAGCGCACGGCCGATGTCGCGCATCAGCGTCACGCTGGACGGCTGGTCGTTGACGAACACGCGCGTGCGGCCGTCAGCCGTCTGGACGCGGCGCAGGATGATGTCGCCGTCGTCCTCGATGGCATTCTCGGCAAGCAACATGCGAGCCGCGTGGTTGCGCGGCACGTCGAACACGGCGATGATCTGGCCTTGTGCCGCGCCATGCCGCACCAGCGAAGCGTCGCCGCGGGCGCCAAGCGCCAGCGACAATGCGTCGAGCAGGATGGATTTTCCGGCGCCGGTTTCGCCTGTAAGGACCGAAAGGCCGGACGAGAAGTCGATGTCCAGCTTCTCGATCAGAACGATATCGCGGATCGACAGTCTGGAGAGCATGGTGACGCGCCGCTCAGGCGCCGGTGATCAGCTTCCCGGCCTTGGAGATCCACGATCCGGCATTCTCGCGCGGCTCGAGCCCACCACTCTGCAGGAGCTTGTAGGAGTCCTTGTACCACTGGCTGTCGGGATAGTTGGTGCCGAGCACGGCCGCAGCGGTCTGCGCTTCCGACGTCAGCCCCATCGCATAGTAGCTCTCGGTCAGACGCGCCAGCGCCTCCTCGACATGACGTGTGTTGGAATAGTTCTCCACGACGTTGCGGAACCGTTTGACGGCCGCGATGTATTCGCGGCGCTCGAGATAGTAGCGGCCGATCTGCATCTCCTTGCCGGCGAGCTGATCGTTGGCGAAGCGGATCTTCTCCTTGGCATCATCAACATATTCGGAAGTCGGCCAGCGCGTTACCAGATCCTGCATCGTCTGCGCGGTAAGACGCGCTTCCTTCTGGTCCTGAGTGACGTCCTTGATCTGGCGGTAGTAGCTCAGCCCGATAATATATTGGGCATAGGCTGCATCGTCGGTCGACGGGTAGAGGGTCAGGTAGCGCTTGGCCGAACCGATCGCCTCATCGTAATTGCCCTGACGGTAGTCGGCAAAGGCACCCATCACCATCGATTTGCGGGCGAATTCGGAATATGGATGCTGGCGGTCGACGGCATCGAACTTGCGGCTTGCCTCCTGCAGTCGCCCGGCATTCAGATTGGCGAGACCCTGATTGTAGAGCACGTCGGCCGGCTCGGTCTGATCGACATAGGTCGACAGATCGACGTCCTTCTCGGACGACATGCAGGCCGACAGAAACAGCGATGGAACGACCACCGAAAGCGCCAGGAAAACAGCCCGCCGCGGCGCCTTCGATTGACCAACTCGCTTGAAAAACATGTTTGGATTCCGCCCTTTCGGCGTCATTTCAGTCGACGGCAGCAGCCATAAACCATAATTGCCTTGCCCGGCAACGCTATCCCCGGCCAATCGCACATTTTTGTGGCGCTTTGGCGCTACCTGGAAAGCTGTGTAATTTGGCAGGCCGGTGATGCATCCATGCAACACAGCTTGACCGCAACGGGAGCCGCAAGACCTTAAGAATCAGATCATCCAGGGCGCACAGAGGGGTGCGTTGACGGCGCTCATCTCCGCGGTACGCCCGCGCTCGCGGCGCGTCGTCTCAACGATCTCGAAAGCCGAACGGTCGGACAAGAGACGGCGCAGCGCAGCTGCGTTCAGCCTGTGGCCGCCACGATAGGAGCGGAAGCAGCCGATGAACCGGGCACCGGCGAGCGCCAGGTCGCCCATCGCATCCATCGTCTTGTGGCGCGCGAACTCGTTGGGATAGCGCAGGCCTCCCATATTGATCACGCGGTTGTCGTCGCCGATCACCAGGGAGTTTTCCAACGAGGAGCCGAGCGCATAGCCGGCCGCCCACAGCCGCTCGACGTCCTTCATGAAACCGAAAGTGCGGGCCCGCGCGACGTCACGCCGGAAAATGTCGGCGTTCATGTCGGATGCAAAAAGCTGGCGCCCGATCGCCGGGCTTTCGAAATCGATCTCGATCTCGAAGCGCGTGCCGTCATAGGGCCGGAACTCCGCCCAGCAGGCGCCGTTCTCGATGCGAACCGGCTTGACCACCCTGATGTAGCGACGCTTGACCGGCAGCGTTTCGACGCCTGCCTGGTCAATGGCCTCGATGAACATCACTGCGCTACCGTCGAGGATAGGCACCTCATGGCCGTCGATTTCGATGACGAGATTGTCGATCCCAAGCCCGAAAAGCGTCGCCATCAGATGCTCGACCGTGGCAATGTGCTCGCCCTGCGGATCGCCGAGCATGGTGCAGAGGTCGGTGGCACCGACCTCGGAAACGAGCGCGCGAAATTCGTGGCTTCCGCTTGCATTCGAAAGCTGGAAGACGACACCCGTATCGGCGTCCGCCGGCAGGAAATGGACGGTGACCGGATTGCCACTGTGAACGCCGATGCCGGTCAGCGTCGCACGCGATTTAAGTGTCGTCTGATAGTCGTGCAAAACAATCCCCATAGCCCATGCTGCCTAGGTCCGCTTCATCTGCCCTGAGGGCGCGGCTCTTGATTGATCGGCAGGCAGGGCCACTTCCCCGAGACTCCCAGCAAACCGACTTTGGTCGGTGGCGAAGATAATGGTCCCGCAGGGAGACTCCAAATCACGGTTTCTTACTCGTTGTAACCGCGCTCCAGCGCGGGATTGCCGCATAAGTCCTTGTTTTGAAATTGCTTTTAATTTTAACAGGCGAACAGTTTCCTGCTCGCCTGTTAACAACTGTTACGAACCGTTAACAGATCAATTGGCTTGTCGGCGCAGGAAGGCGGGAATCTCCAACTGATCGTCTTCCTGGACAGCCCGGCTCTGCGGCGTCAGGCGGCCCTGCTCGTCCAGCTGGCCGCGGCGCGGTGCGTAAAGCTGCGGATCCTGGCTGGCTAGGCGGCGCACTTCCGCCGGCGCCTGGCGCAGTTTCGGTTCGCGAGGCTGCGCCGGCTGCAGTCTTGCAGGCTCCTCTTCGCGGCGGGTCAAGCCGTTGGTCAGGCGCTTGAGCAAGCCCATCGGGCCGCTGTTCTCGTGGTCGGCGGGGCGGGCCTTGGCTTCCACTTCGGCCTTCACCTGCGGCGGGAAATCCTCGACCCGCGGCATGCGCTGGGGTGCCGCGGCAACCGGCTGCGGCATTTCACGATGCGGAGCGGGCTGCATCGCTTGCTGAACCGCTGGCTGCATCATTGGCTGCGGTTGAGCGGGAGGCGCCTGGAAAATCTTGCTCTGCGGACGGAAGTCTTCCGCATGCGCGACCGGTGCCGGGCGGGCCTGCGCCATCGCTGCCGCATTCGCTTCGGCGAGCTGAATGGCCTCGGCGACCGGGTCGGCAGCACGTGGTTCATAGATTGGTTGCTGGACAGGCGCCGGGCGCATTTCCGTGACCTGGGCCGCCGGGCGGCTGACCGGCTTCGGCGGAGCCGCGCGGATGGCGATCGGCGCGGCAGCGATTTCGGCCGCCGATTTGTCGATGCCGGTGGCGACCACCGACACGCGGATGACGCCTTCGAGTTCCTCGTCGAAGGTGGCGCCCAGAATGATGTTGGCGTCCTGGTCGACCTCTTCGCGAATGCGGGTTGCCGCCTCATCGACTTCGAACAGGGTCAGGTCACGGCCGCCGGTGATCGAGATCAGCAGGCCCTTGGCGCCCTTCATCGAGGTCTCGTCGAGCAGCGGGTTGGCGATGGCGGCTTCCGCCGCGGCCATTGCGCGGCCCTCGCCCGAAGCCTCGCCGGTTCCCATCATCGCCTTGCCCATTTCGCGCATGACCGAGCGGACGTCGGCGAAGTCGAGATTGATCAGGCCTTCCTTGACCATCAGGTCGGTAATGCAGGCAACGCCCGAATAGAGCACCTGGTCGGCCATCGCGAAGGCATCGGCGAAGGTGGTCTTGTCATTGGCCAGCCGGAACAGGTTCTGGTTGGGAATGACGATCAGGGTATCGACGCATTTCTGCAGTTCCTCGATACCCATGTCGGCCGTCTTCATGCGGCGCTGGCCTTCGAAGTGGAACGGCTTGGTGACGACGCCGACGGTGAGGATACCCTTTTCGCGGGCAGCGCGGGCAACGACGGGAGCCGCCCCGGTGCCGGTGCCGCCGCCCATGCCGGCAGTGACGAAGCACATATGCGTGTTGGAGAGATGATCGATGATCTCGTCGATGCATTCCTCCGCCGCCGCGCGCCCGACTTCAGGCTGCGATCCGGCGCCGAGACCTTCGGTGACATGCGCGCCGAGCTGGATCAGCCGCTCGGCCTTCGACATCGTCAGTGCCTGCGCGTCGGTGTTGGCCACCACGAACTCGACGCCGCGCAAGCCGGCGGTGATCATGTTGTTGACGGCATTGCCGCCGCCGCCGCCGACACCGAACACGGTGATGCGCGGCTTGAGCTCGGTGATGTCCGGCTTCTGCAGATTGATGGTCATTGTCTCCGTCCTTTGCCTTTCCCGCCGCTTCGCCGCCGCGGCCGCCTATGGGGCTGTCCCCGTCAAAATTAAAAACTGTCTCTCAACCACTGACTCATTCGATGCAGTTTTCCGCCTGTTCCGGTCATCCGAAGACCGGAAATTCCCTTCGCCGGCCGGCTCTCGAAGCTCGCCATCTGTGGATAGATCAGAAGTCCGACCGGGGTCGAGAAAGCCGGCCCCTTGGCCGCCTCGGGCAAGCCTGCCACGCCAAGCGGGCGTCCGATGCGCACATTGCGGCCGAGAATGCGGCGTGCTGCTTCTGGCAGGCCGGCAAGCTGGCTGGCACCGCCGGTCAGCACCACACGCTTGCCGACGGCGTTGCCGTAGCCGGATTTGTTCAGCCGGTCGCGCAACAATTCCAGCGTCTCGTCGATGCGGGCGCGGATGATGCGCGTCATCACCGAGCGCGGTATCTGCAACGGCACCTCGCCGTCTTCGCCGATCGGATGGATGGAAACCAGGTCGCGGTCGTCGGCACTGCCAGGCAGCGCCGAGCCATGCATCACTTTCAGCCTTTCGGCGGCATCGAGCGAGGTCGACAGGCCCTTGGCCATATCCAGCGTGACGTGGTTGCCGCCGATCGCGATGGCATCGCCATGGACGAACTTGCCTTCCGAAAACACCGAGATCGTCGTCGTGCCGCCGCCCATGTCGATGCAGGCCGCGCCCATTTCGAGCTCGTCGTCGACGAGCGCAGCAAGCCCACTGGCATAGGGCGTCGCCACCATGCGTTCAACCGACAGATGCGAGCGGTTGATGCAGAGCTCCAGATTGCGCAAGGGCGCTGCGTCGCCTGTCAGCACGTGCATGTCGACGCCAAGCTGGTCGCCAACCATGCCGCGCGGATCGCGCACACCGCGCTCGGCATCCAGCGAAAAGGCTACGGGAAGCGAATGGATCACCTCGCGCTCGGCCCGCAACGCCTGCTTGGCGCCGGCGGCAAGCACGCGCTTGATGTCGGCCTCGTCGGCCTCATGGCCGCCGAGATTGATGGTGGCCGAAAAAGCCTCGCTCTTCAGCCGGCCGGCAGTCATGTTGACGATCAGCGAATCGACCGTCAGTCCCGCCATGCGTTCGGCGGCGTCGACGGCAAGACGGATGGCGTGCTCGGCACGGTCGAGATCGATGACGACGCCGGATTTCACGCCTTGCGATTTCTGGTGGCCGATGCCGATCACCTGGACGCGATGCGAGCGTCCGCGCAGCAGCTTGCCATCCTCGCGCGGCTTGAGTTTGGCCACCACGCAGCAGACCTTGCTGGAGCCGACATCCAGCACCGTCAGGATGCCGGACCGGCGCGACGAGGCATCGCTATTGCCGCCAAGCCAGCTCATATCTTCGTCTCCGGCTTGCGCTTCAGCATCTTGGGCTTTTCGTCGAGCGCGGCTTGGCGCTGTGTCGCCGCTTCCGGCGTCAACTGGACGACCAGACGATCGGAAAGGCGCATGTCGACGGCGGCGATGTCGCGCGTCAAAAGCCCGTTCTCGTGATCCATCCTGACCAGGTCGGCAATCGCCTGATCCTCACCGTCTTCGGGAAGCTTGATCGTGATGCCGTTTTCAAGCTTGAGATCCCAGCGCCGTTCGCCGATGCGGATATAGCCCTTGATCCGCGCGGCGAGCTCCGGATAATTCTTGATCTTGGCCAGGAAATCCGGCGCCTTGGCCGGTGCGCCGGTGCCGATGATCAGCGGTAGCAATATCTGCTTGCCGCCGGAGAACGGCGCAATGACGGTGCCGGATTTCTCGATGACCGAAAGCGCGCTGCCTTGCTGCCACAACGCGAACGGCTCGCGCTCCTCGACGCGCACTTCCAGCGTATGCGGGTAGACCTTGCGCACTGCCGCGGCTTCGACCCAGGGTAGCGTGGTGATGCGTTCGCGCGCGGCTTCGGCATCGAAGCCGATCAGCGAGGTCCAGCCGTCGAGTTCCAGCCTGTCGAGAATATCGATCTCGGACGTTTCGCGGTTGCCGACGACCTTGACCTGGTCGACCGCAAAGCCGGTGCGGGCGGTGACACTCTGGACGATGGCGTCGGAATATCCGCCGAGATAGGCGCCATAGGCACTGCTCGAAACAAGCAGTGCCGCCGACAGCATGGCAGCGCAATAGGGCGGCGCTTCGAAGTCGCCTTCGCCGAGGCGCGCCAGCACGCGCACCGGCCGGCGGAGCAGGCGCGGCAGCACGAAATGGTCGAACGACAACGGCATGCCGAACAGCGCCGGCCCGGCCGCGCCCTTCCCCTTGCCCTGTCCCCACTTCAACGCAGACACGAAGCGTCCTCCACCATCCAACTCAACAAATCGCCGAACGAGTGTCCCGCTTGCGCGGCGATTTCCGGCACCAAAGACGTCGGCGTCATACCCGGCTGGGTGTTGACCTCGAGCCAGACAATTTCGCCGTTTTCGGAGTGACGATCGTCATAACGGAAGTCCGACCGGGAAACGCCCCGACAGCCGATGGCTTGATGAGCCTTGAGCGCCAGTGTCTGTATTTTTTGGTAAATATTCGGTGAAAGTTTTGCCGGGCATTCGTGTTTTGATCCGCCCGCGACGTATTTTGAATCATAGTCGTAGAAGGAATGGCCGGTCGGGATGATCTCGCAGACACCGAGCGCCACATCGCCCATCACCGCGCAGGTCAATTCCCGCCCGTGCACATAACGCTCGACCATGACCGTATCGCCATATTTCCACTCGGACGAGCCGATGATCTGCGGCGGATGCGACTGGCCTTCATGCACGATGACGACACCGAAGCTCGATCCTTCGTTGACCGGCTTGACGACATAGGGCGGCTTCATCGGGTGCTTGTTCTGGATGGCGAAGCGATTGGCCACCTTCGACTCCGCCACCGGAACGCCGGCCGCCTTCGCGACCTTCTTGGCCTGTTCCTTGTTCATCGCAAGCGCCGAGGCAAGCACGCCGGAATGGGTGTACGGAATGGCGAGGTACTCGAGGATGCCCTGGATGGTGCCGTCCTCGCCGAAAGGGCCGTGCAGCGCATTGAAGACGACGTCAGGCTTGAGCGCGCTGAGCACCGAGCCGATGTCGCGCGAGACGTCGACGCGGGTGACTTGGTAGCCCTCTCCCTCGAGCGCATCGGCGCAGGCCTTACCCGACGACAGGGACACGGGCCGCTCGGACGAGAATCCCCCCAGAAGAACGGCCACATGCTTGCTTGTCATTCCCCGTCATTTCCTCTCACAGCAGGCCTGCACCATCGTGCATGCCCCGAAAAGCATCGCGCGCACTCAAATGCGCCCGAGCAACTTCGCTCCCGTGTTTCCGCAACATTGAGTCCGAGTCTCCCGGCAGGTTGCCCCCCAGACGGAAACGCGAGTAACGCGTCGAAACGACTCAAATCAGGAAACGCTTCAGGGCAGAGAATCAGAGAGTTGATTCGCTGGCAAGTGCTTACGATTCCGATGGATTCACTTTCCGCAAAAACGGCAGCAAAATGTGAATTCATGAGTCCGAAAGGCAACGGCGGTCAGCTTGCCTAAAGCAACTGCCCGAGAAATTCCTGGACGGCATGGCCCGGCCGAAAATTACCGATGCGCTTGATCTCCCACTGCAGCCGGATGCCTGATCTTTCGAGCACGCGCGCACGCACCGTCTCACCGAGATATTCAAGCTCGTAGCCCGTCGCCGTTCCGGTGTTGATCATGAAGTTGCAATGCATCGGCGACATCTGCGCCCCGCCGACCATCAGGCCGCGGCAGCCGGCCTTGTCGATCTCCTTCCAGGCGGAGGTGCCCTCAGGATTCTTGAAGGTAGAGCCACCGGTCTTTTCGCGGATCGGCTGCACGGTCTCGCGATGGTTCTGGACAGCATCCATCGCGGCCTTGATCGCCGCCTTGTCCTCAGGAATGCCTTCGAGCAGCGCCGACGTGAAGATCAGCCCGGACGGCGCCGCTGAATGGCGATAGGCATAGCCCATATCGGCATTGCTCAGCGTATGAACATTGCCCTTGCGGTCGAGTGCCCGTACCTCGACCACGCGCTCGCGCGTCTCGACGCCATTGGCGCCGGCGTTCATCCTCAGCGCTCCGCCAATGGCGCCGGGAATGCCGTGGTAGAAATGAAAGCCACCGATGCCGGCCTCGTAGGCAACGGCCGCAAGGCGCTTGTCGGGTGTCGCGGCACCCGCCTTGATCGTGGTCGGCGCAATCACTTCGGTCTCGCCAAAGCCTTTGGCCGAAAGCCGGATGACAAAGCCCGCAATGCCGCCGTCACGGACAAGCAAGTTCGAGCCGACGCCGACGATGGTCAGCGGAATTTCCTCCGGCACCGCCTTCAGGAACGTGGCAAGATCGTCCTCGTCGGCCGGCTGGAACAATGCGTCCGCCAGCCCGCCGGCTCGAAACCAGGTGATCTTGTCCATCTCGGCATTGGGCGTGATGCGGCCGCGCAGTCCGGCAAGCCGGTCGCCAAGCTTCTCGATCAACGCCTGGCCGCGCATCATGAGATGGTCCCGCCGAGTTCCCTGGGCAGCGCATAGGCCCATTGGGTGATGTTGCCGGCGCCGAGGAAGACGACGAAATCGCCCGGCTTCGCCACCTCGCGCACGATCGGCGCAATCGCCGCTGGACCTTCGATGTAGTGTGCGTCGCGATGGCCGCCGGAGCGGATGCGCGACACCAGTGCGTCGGACGTAACGCCGTCGATCGGCTCCTCGCCGGCCGCATAGACGGGCGCCACCATTACCGTATCGGCATCGTTGAAGCAGACGGAAAACTCGTCGAACAGATCGCGCAGCCGGGTGAAGCGATGCGGTTGGGTAACGGCGATGATGCGACCCTTGGTAGCGCTGCGCGCAGCCTTCAGTACCGCCGTGATCTCGACCGGATGATGGCCGTAATCGTCGAACACATCGACACCGTTCCACGAACCGGTATGGGTGAAACGGCGCTTGACGCCGGCGAAGGATGACAGGCCCTTCTTGATTGCCTCAGCCGAAAGGCCGAGCTCATGCGCGACGGCAATCGCCGCCGTCGCATTGGAAACATTGTGGCGCCCGGGCATAGGCAGCCGCAGGCCTGATATCGTTATCTGGCCGTGCGTCTTGCGGTCGCGGATCACCACGTCGAATTCCGAAGTCGGGCCGTCCATGCGGTGATTGGTGAAGCGCACGTCGGCCTGCGCATTTTCGCCATAGGTGATGACGCGCCGGTCCTCGATGCGGCCGACCAGCGCCTGCACCTCGGGGTGGTCGGTGCACATCACACCGAAGCCGTAGAACGGCACATTCTCGACGAACTGACGAAACGCTTCGCGCACTTTGTCGAAGGAGCCGTAATGGTCGAGGTGCTCGGGGTCGATATTGGTGACGACGGCAATCTCGGCCGGCAGCTTGAGGAAGGTGCCGTCGCTCTCGTCGGCCTCGACCACCATCCATTCGCCGTCTCCCATGCGGGCATTGGTGCCATAGGCATTGATGATGCCGCCATTGATTACCGTCGGGTCGAGCCCGCCGGCTTCGAGTAGCGTCGCCACCATCGAAGTCGTCGTCGTCTTGCCATGCGTGCCGCCGATCGCCACCGCTTGGCGGAAGCGCATCAGTTCGGCCAGCATTTCGGCGCGCCGCACGATCGGCAGCAACTTCTCTCTCGCCGCCTTCAGCTCCGGATTGGATTTCTTGATTGCGGTGGAGACGACGACCACTTCGGCCTCGCCGAGGTTTTCGGCCTGATGGCCGACGAAGCATTCGATGCCCTTGTCGCGCAGCCGCTGCACATTGGCGCTGTCGGCCTGATCGGATCCCTGCACCTTGTAGCCGAGATTGTGCAGCACCTCGGCGATGCCGCTCATGCCGATGCCGCCAATGCCGATGAAATGCACGAGGCCGATCGTCTGTGGCATCTTCATGCGTGCGTCTCCTTCCTGAATTCCGAAACGGATTTCCTGGACGCAATAGCCTCTGTCAGATCGGCGAGCAACCGCGCGGCATCCGGTTTTCCGGACGATTTCGCCGCCGCGGCCATTGTCGCCGCCTTGCCTGGATCATCCATCAGCCCGCCGACAAGCACGGCGATCCGCTCCGCCGAAAGCGTGGATTGCGGATGCACCTCGGCGCCGCCCGCTGCCGCAAGGGCCGCCGCATTCGCCGCCTGGTCGTGGTCGAGCGCGTGCGGATAAGGCACCAGCAGCGCCGGCCGGCCGATCACCGCGATTTCCGATACGGTCGATGCGCCGGAGCGCGACATCACCAGATGCGCCGCCGCCAGCCGCGCCGCCATGTCGGTGAAGAAGGGCGACACCTCGGCCTCGATGCCAAGCGTGGCATAGGCGGCTTTCACCCGCGTCACATCGTCGGCGCGCGCCTGCTGGGTGATCGCCAGCCGCCTGCGCTGTGCATCGGAAAGCCGGGCGATCGCCGCCGGCACCGCATCGGAAAAGAACTGCGCGCCCTGGCTGCCGCCAAACACCAGAAATCGGAACGGCTCTTCACCGGCCGATGCGGCATAAGGCGTCTTCGCCGCTTCCAGCACTTGCGGCCTGACCGGATTGCCGGTGGTCACCGTCTTGACGCCTGTAGCACTTGTGTCTTCCGGCAGGAAACCACCGGCAATAGCGTCGACGCGGCCGGCGAGCGCCCGGTTGGCGCGGCCCATCACCGCGTTCTGCTCGTGGATCAGCGTCGGCACCTTGCGCCGGGTCGCCGCGTAAAGCGGCGGCAGCGTCGGATAGCCGCCGAAGCCGACCACGATAGCGGGCTTGACGCTGGCGATGACGGCCGATGCCTGCCGCACCCCGCGCCAGATTTTCCAAAATGCGGCGAGCACGGCAAAAGGATTTTTCGACCCCATCGTCGCCGACTGGATCGGATGGATGGCGGCCGCCGGGAACTGCCCGGCAAAGCGCTCGGCGCGTTCGTCCGTCGCCAGGTGCACCGCCCAGCCGCGCCCGGTCAGTTCGTGCGCCAGTGCCTCGGCCGGGAACAGATGTCCGCCCGTTCCGCCCGCCGCCAGCAGGATGACCCCCTTCGCCATCTCACTCCGCCGGCATCGCACGCGGCGACGGCATGAAGCCCAGCTGCTTGCGCTTTTCCGGGCGCTTGCGCGTCAGCGCCAGCACCATGCCCATCGAGATGGCGATCGCGATCTGCGAGGAACCGCCGTAGGAAATGAACGGCAGCGTCATGCCCTTGGCGGGCATCAGCTGCAGATTGACGGCCATGTTGATGACCGACTGCAGGCCGAAGACCGTGACCAGGCCGCCAACCGCATAGCGTGTGAAATCGTCCTGCTCCTTGAGTGCCGTGTTGAGGCCGCGCAGCACGATGAAGCCGAAGATGGACATGATGAAGAAACACATGATCAGCCCGAATTCCTCGCCGGCGACGGAGAAGACGAAGTCGGCGTGGCTGTCGGGGATGACCCGCTTGACGGTACCCTCGCCCGGCCCGACGCCGAACCAGCCGCCATTGATCAGCGCCTCGCGGCCCATGTCGACCTGGAACGTGTCGCCCTCGCCGGTCATGAAGCGGTCGATGCGGCCGGCAACGTGCGGGAACACCGCATAGGCAGCGAACACGCCGCCGACGCCGGCAGCACCCAGCGCGACGATCCACAGCCACGGCAACCCGGCCATGAAGAACATCACCCCCCAGGTGCCGAGCACCAGCATGGTCTGCCCAAGGTCAGGCTGCGCCACCAGCAGCGAGATGACCAGCGCAAGCAGCAACATGGCGAACAAATTGCCCGGAATGTCGGGCTGGCGCTTGTGCTCGGCGAACAGCCAGGCGCAGATGATGACGAAGGCCGGTTTCAGGAACTCGGACGGCTGGATCGAGAGGCCGGCTAGCGACACCCAACGCCGCGCGCCCTTCACCTCGACGCCGATATAGAGCACCGCCACCATCAAAAACAGCATGATGCACAGCATGACCAGCGCCATGCGCCGGATCTGCCTGGATTCAAGGAACGAGACGGCCAGCATCACCCCAAGTGCCGGAATGGTGAAGATAATCTGGCGCGTCGCGAAGTGGAAACTGTCTAGCCCGATGCGCTCGGCCACCGCCGGGCTTGCGGCGAAGGACAAAACGATGCCGAGCCCCATCAGCGACAGGAACGCCGCCAGGAACCACCGATCGATCGTCCACCACCAGGTCGCCACAGGGCTTTTGTCGAGACGGCTTTGCATTATCGTGTCCCTCCGATGGGCTTCACGCCATCAATGGCGGTTGCGGCTTGCCTGAACGCCTCGCCGCGGACTTCGAAATTCTTGAATTGGTCGAAACTGGCGCAGGCCGGCGACAGCAGCACCACTGCCTCGCCGCTACTATCCCCGGCCGCATCGCGGGCGGCGTGTTCGACTGCCGCCGCCAACGTGCCTGATATCTCGTAGGGCACCGCTTCGCCCAGCGTCGCCGAAAAGGCCGGTGCGGCTTCGCCGATCAGATAGGCCTTGGCGATGCGCGGGAAGAAGCCGCGTAACGGCTCGATGCCGCCCTCTTTCGGCAGGCCGCCGGCAATCCAGTAGATACGCGCAAAGCTCGACAGCGCCGGTGCAGCGGCATCGGCATTGGTCGCCTTGGAATCGTTGACGAACAGCACATGCCCTTTGCGGCCGACCTGCTCCATGCGGTGCGCCAGCCCAGGGAAACTCTCCAGTCCGGATTGGATCTCGCCGAGCTCGAGCCCGACCTTGAGGCAGGCGGCGGCGGCGGCCAGCGCGTTCTGCGCATTGTGCTGGCCGCGCAACGAGCCGATGCCTTCGAGGAAGGCGACACGGCTGTAGCGGCCGTGCACGGCTTCCATTAAGTTGGTGCCGTCAGCGAAATAGCCGTCGGTCAGCGGCAGCCGCTTGGAGATGCGGATGACCTGCCGGCCGGCCCGCTCCAGCCGATCGGCGATCTGGGCGCACCAGGAATCGTCGACACCGATGATTGCCGTCTCGCTGCCGGCCACCAGCCGCTCCTTGATCGAGGCGTAGTGTTGCATCGTGCCATGGCGGTCGAGATGGTCCGGCGTCAGATTGAGCAGCACACCGGCCGTCGGGTTGATCGAAGGGGCAAGATCGATCTGGTAGGAAGAGCACTCAACCACATAATGCCGTTCAGGCTGCGGCGGATCGAGCGTCATCACCGCGCGGCCGATATTCCCGCCCATCTGCGTGTCGCGCCCAGCCGATTTTAGGATGTGCGCCGTCAGTGCCGTGGTCGTCGACTTGCCGTTGGTGCCGGTAATGGCAATGAAAGGTGCTGCCGGTGCCAGCAGCATCCGCTCGCGGCAGAAAAGCTCGATGTCGCCGATGATCTCCACGCCTGAGCCCCGCGCCAACTCGACGGTCCAGTGTGGCTTGGGATGCGTCAGCGGCACGCCGGGCGACAGCACGAAGGCGGAAAACCTCGCCCAGTCCGCACCGCGCAGGTCCGCTGTCGTGATGCCGACCGCGCCGGCCTTGGCGACGCTGTCGGGATTGTCGTCCCAGGCCAGCACATCCGCGCCGCCCTCGATCAGCGCGCGCGCCGTGGCAATCCCCGAGCCACCGAGCCCGAAGAGCGAAACGCGCTTGCCTGAAAAGGATGCGGCGGGGATCAAGCGGCCTCCTATCTGAGCTTCAGGGTCGACAGGCCGACCAGCGCCAGGATGACGGCGATGATCCAGAAGCGGATCACCACCTGGCTTTCGGTCCAGCCGAGCTTTTCGAAATGATGGTGGATCGGCGCCATCAGGAAGACGCGCTTGCCGGTCATCTTGAAGTAGCCGACCTGGATGATGACCGAGAATATCTCGACGACGAACAGGCCGCCGACGATGACCAGCACGATCTCGTGCTTGGTCGCCACCGCGACCGTGCCGATCAGCCCACCCAGCGCCAGCGAGCCGGTGTCGCCCATGAAGATCGCCGCCGGCGGCGCATTGAACCAGAGGAAGCCGAGACCGGCGCCGATCACCGCTCCAAGGACCACCGCAAGTTCGCCGGTGCCGGGCACGAAATGGATCTGCAGATATTCGGCGAACACCGCGTTGCCAGAGAGATAGGCGATGACGCCGAAGGATGCGGCGGCGATCATGATCGGCACGATCGCCAGCCCGTCGAGACCGTCGGTCAGGTTCACCGCATTGCCGGCGCCGACGATGACAAAGCACGAGAACGGGATGAAGAACCAGCCGAGATTGACGAGAAACTCCTTGGCGAAAGGGAATGTCAACGATGACGAGAACGGCGCCTGGCCGTTATGCATGATCACCCAGGCGGCGATGCCGGCGATGACGAATTCGAGCCCCAGCCGCGCCTTGCCGGAAAAGCCGAGATGCGATTGCTTGGTTACTTTGAGATAATCGTCGTAAAAGCCGATCGAGCCGAATCCCAGCGTCACCAGCAGGACCACCCAGACGTAGATGCTCGACAGGTTCGCCCACAGCAGCGACGAACCGACGATGCCGGACAGGATCATCAGTCCGCCCATTGTCGGCGTTCCCGCCTTCTTGAAATGCGTCTGCGGCCCGTCGGCACGGATCGGCTGGCCCTTGCCTTGCCGCAGCCGCAGCGAATTGATGATGGTCGGTCCGAAAATGAACACGATCAGTGCCGCTGTGATCAGCGCTCCGCCGGTGCGGAAGGTTATGTAGCGGAAGACGTTGAAGACCGAGATCTTGTCCGCAAATTCGACGAGCAGTGTTAGCATGCGCTTGCGTCCCCCGGACCGATCCTAGGTCTGTCTGCTGGTTGTGGCTTCCGCCGGAAACTTGCCGAGCAACGCCTCGACCAGCTTTGAAAAGCCTATGCCCTTCGACGATTTGATCATGACCACGTCGCCGGGCTTCAATTCCGATAGAAGAACCGGTTTCAGATCTTCCGCACCGGCGCGGTATTCCGTCCTGATCTCGTCGGGCAAAACGTCGGCCAGCGCCCGCATTTCCGGGCCTCCGAGAAAGACCGTGCGCGTGTCGGTGCCGACGATCAGACCGGCAAGCGCGGCATGCAATTTCGCCGAATGGCTGCCGAGCTCGAGCATATCGCCGAGCACGGCAATGCGCCTGCCCTCGCCCGACACCGGCGTCGTGTTGAGCAGTGCCATTGCAGCGCTCATCGACGCGGGATTGGCGTTGTAGCTCTCGTCGATCAGCGTGATCGGCCCGTTGGGATGACGCAACACATAGCGCTTGCCGCGTCCGCGTTCGGGCGAAAGATCGGCCAGCGCCTGCGCAACCCTGTTAACGTCGGCGCCGACCAGATGCGCGGCACCAAGCACCGCGAGCACGTTCTGCACCATATGGCGGCCCGGCGCGCCGATCCTGGCGACAATCTCGTGCCCGCCAATCTTGGCGGTGATGACCGAGTGATCGGCATTGAGCTCGCATTTGATCAGTTTGAAGGTCGCCCGGGCGTTCTCGCCGAACCCGTAGACATGCTCGACGCCGGCCTCTTTGGCCATCTTCTCCAGCAGCTTCCAGCGCGCATCGTCGCGGTTGAGAAGGGCGGCGCCACCGGGTTCCAGTCCCTCGAAAACCTCTGCCTTGGCCTTGGCGATCTCGTCCAGGTTGCGGAAGAAGCCGAGGTGAGCGGCCGCGATCAACGTGACGATGGCGACATGCGGCCGGACCATCTTGACCAGCGGCCGGATCTCGTCGGGATGGTTCATGCCGATCTCGAAGACGGCATAGTCGCAATCCTGGGGCATGCGCGCCAGCGTCAGCGGCACGCCCCAGTGATTGTTGAACGACTGGGCCGAAGCATGCACCGTACCGACCGCGGAGAGAGCGTGGCGTAGCGCTTCCTTGGTGGTGGTCTTGCCCGCCGATCCGGTCACGGCAATGACCCTGGCCTTTGAGCGTGCGCGCGCCGCAACGCCGAGCTTTTCCAGAGCGACAAGCACGTCCTCCACGACGATCATCGGTGCAGTCAGCCGCCCCAGCGACGGCAGCTTGCCCTCGGCGACGACCAGCACGCCGGCGCCCGCCTTGATGGCGGCGGTGACGAAATCATGGCCGTCCATGGCCTCGCCCTTGATGGCGAAGAAAGCGTCTCCCGGCTGCAGGCTGCGGCTGTCGATGGAAATGCCGGCGATGGCTTCAGGCATCGGACCGAGCGGCCGGCCATCCATGGCGGCAACCAGCGCCTCGGAGGTCCACAGATAGCTCACGCCGCTTGCTCCCGCAGCGCCGAGCGAACTTCCTCATGATCGGAAAAATGCAGCGTCTCGGTGCCGATGGTCTGGCCTTCCTCATGGCCCTTGCCGGCCACGATCAGCGTGTCGCCAGCGTGAAGCATCCCGACCGCCTCGTGGATGGCCTTGCGCCGGTCGCCGATCTCGATGGCGCCAGGTGCGGCTTCCAGGATCGCGGCGCGGATCGTCTCGGGTACTTCCGAGCGGGGATTGTCGTCGGTGACGATGACCACCTCGGCCAGCCTTGTGGCGATCTCGCCCATGATCGGCCGCTTGCCTCGGTCCCGGTCGCCGCCGCAACCGAATACGACGATGACGCGGCCGGTGGTAAAGGGGCGCACCGAAGCCAGCACGTTTTCCAGCGCATCCGGCTTGTGCGCGTAGTCGACATAGACCGGCGCGCCGTTGGCGGCCGTCCCGACAAGGTCGAGCCGTCCCGGCGCGCCCTTCAATTTCTCCAGCGACATCAACGCCTTGGCAACAGATGTTCCAGTCGAAATGGCGAGGCCGGCCGACACCAGCGCATTTGCAATCTGGAAGTCGCCGGCCAGCGGCAAGTCGACTTCGTGGAGAACGCCGTCCGCTTCGACCTCGGCGCGCTGGCGGTGGCGCTCGTGCTCGACCCGCTTCAGCCGCAGGAAATCGCCGTGGCGGCCGACCGTCAGCACGTTCAGTCCCGCTGCCCGCGCCGCCTTGATCGTCGGCTCCGACCACGGGTCGTCGGCAAAGATGACCGCCGGCGCGCCCTTCGGCAGCAGCGCGTCGAACAGACGCAATTTGGCGCGATGATAGTCCTCGACCGTCGGATGATAGTCCATATGGTCGCGGCCGAGATTGGTGAAGCCGCCGGCCGCGAGCTTGACGCCGTCGAGCCGGCGCTGGTCGAGGCCATGGCTGGACGCTTCCATCGAGGCGTGGGTGACGCCGGCCTGCGCCAGCTCCTTGAGCAGCCTGTGCAGTGCCACCGGATCCGGCGTGGTCAGCGAGCCATATTCGTTGCGGCCCGGCGCCACCACGCCGGTCGTGCCGATCGAGGCGGCGGCAAAACCCGCCTGCTCCCATATCTGCCGGGTGAATGCGGCGACCGAGGTCTTGCCGCTGGTTCCGGTCACCGCGACCATGGTTTGCGGTTGCATGCCGAAAAAACGTGCAGCACTCAGCGCCAGTGCAAGGCGCGGATCGTCTACGACAAGAACCGGGACTGGCAGCCCGGCGACCGCACTGCCTTTGCCGACCACGATCGCGGCAGCGCCGCGGCTTGCGGCATCGGCTGCGTAGGCTGCGCCATCCGCCTTGGAGCCGGTGAGCGCGAAAAAGACGACGCCCCGTGTTACCTGGCGGGAATCCGACGAAATCCCTGTAACCTCCATGTCGAAGGAAGCTGTCCCCTCGACAGGCAGGATACCGGCTAGATTTTTCAGCTTCATCGAACCCCGTTCATCGCAACAAAATAGCGCGCAGTTGCCGGCGCGCCCCAAGAATCACTGATAGGAAACCAGCGTTGCACCATTTTCATGGCTGAAATCTGGCTTCACGCCAAGCATGGAAGCCGCACGTCGGATGATGTTTGCAGCCATGATGCCCGCGTTCGAGGCGGCCGTACCACCCATGCCGGGCTTTTCCGGCTTCGGTTCGTCGGCGATCGTAAGCACTATGTATTGCGGATCGTCCATCGGAAAAGCCGCAACGAAGGCGTTGAAATTCTTTTCCTTCGAGTAACGGCCGTTGACAACCTTCTCCGCCGTTCCCGTCTTGCCGCCCACCCGGTATCCTGGCACCCGTGCATTGCGGCCGGATCCCTTTTCGGCATTGAGTGCATAGAGATAGCGCATGCCCTCGACCGTCTTGTCGCTGACCACTTTCTTGGCCACCGCCATCGCCTGCTCCTGCGTGCGCGGCAGGAAGGTCGGGTCCATCAGATAGCCGCCATTCATCAGCGCGGCGCAGCCGACCGCTGTCTGCAGCGGCGTCGTCGATACACCGTGGCCGAAGGCGATGGTGATCGAATTGACCTGCTTCCAGACCTTGGGCTCGGTCGGCCGAGCCACTTCCGGCAGTTCGGTCTGCATCTTCTCGAGGATTCCCAGGCGATGCAGGAATTCGCGGTGTCCGTCGATGCCAACCGCTTCGGCTTCCTTGGCAGAGCCGATATTGGAGGAGTAGATGAACACTTCCGGCACCGACAGTACCCGGCCCTTGCCATGGAAATCATGGATGGTTTGATGGCCGATCCTGATCGGGCGCGACGCGTCGAAACGGCTTTGCAGCGTTATCTTGCCGGAATCGAGCGCCATGGCGGTGGTGAAGCTCTTGAAGGTCGACCCCATTTCATAGAGGCCGGCCGACATACGGTTGAGCCGGTCCTTGTCCTGCGCGTTATAGGGGTTGTTCGGATCGAAATCCGGAACCGACGCCATCGCCAGCACCTCGCCGGTCTTGACGTTGAGCACGACGGCGCCCGCCGCGATCGCGTGGTACTTTTCCATGCCGGTGGCGACCTCATCGCGCACGATATGCTGGACGCGCAGGTCGATCGAGAGCTGCACCGGCTTCAAATCCTTGGCCACCGCCAGACCCGACGCCTGAAGGTCGCTCAAGCCTTGTTCGTCGATGTATTTCTCCATGCCGGAGATGCCCTGATTGTCGATGTTGGTGAGGCCGACAATGTAGGACGAGGTTTCGCCGGCCGGATAGAACCGGCGCTTTTCGGTGCGAAAGCCGAATCCGGGGATGCCGAGTTGCATGATGTCGGCCTGCTGCTTCGGCGTCAGTTGACGCTGCAGCCAGACGAACCCGGCGCCGCTCTTCAGCTTGTTGTATGTCTGCTCGTAGTCGATCTCGGGAAGCACCGTCGACAGCTTTTCGATCGCCTCGTCGGCATCGACGATGCGGCGCGGTTCGGCAAACAGCGACGCGGTCTTGATGTCGGTCGCCAGCACTTCGCCGTTACGGTCGACGATGTCGGGTCGCGATGCCGTCACCCGGCTCTGCGGGCCGCCCGACAGGTCGGGATTCTGGAAACCCAGATAGACCAGCCGCCCGGCAATGGTCGAATAGATGCCGAAGAACACTGCCATCGTCATGACGATGCGGGTCCTGCCCTTGCCACCGGTCGCCTTGCGGGCACCTTCGACCACGATTGATCCGCCTGCACCGGGCTTCGAACCGCGCTTCAGCAGCCTGCCAATCTTTGGAAATCTGGCAGCCATTGGAAATCCGGTGATCATTGGACGACGCCTCCGGTCACCACGGGATCCTTGCCGCCGATATCGGCCATGCCGCCCAGCCGCTGCGATGAAAGGTCCTCGATATTGACGGGTTTCGCCGGCAGATCGTCCAGCCCGACGATCTGCCGCGCATTGACCGGCTCGAGTCCGAGTTGCGATTTGTAGATTTCGGTGAGCTTCTGCAGGCGCGACGGCTGGGTAAGCAGGCTCCAGTCCGCCTTGAGCAGGTCGATCGTGTCCTCCTCATAACGGATCTGCGCCTGGATCTTGTGCACTGCCGCCATTTGCTCCTCGGCCTCGCGCTTGGTCTTGTAGGTCAGGGCGGCCGCCGAAACCATCACGGCGATCAGGACTATGTCGCTGGTACGAAACACGTGCTCACCTCTCTCCCGGTCGATCGGCGCCGGGAAGCTTTGGGCCAGGCAGTTTTGGCAGGCCGAAAATCGAAAAATCGCCGGCGCGCGCCGGCGCCTCTGTACGGATCGCAGCGCGCAGCCTTGCCGAGCGCGCCCGCGGATTTGCCGTTATCTCGGCATCGCCAGGCGTCACGCCGCCGCCCTTCTTGGTGAAGGTGGCGGTGCGCGCCTGCGCCTCGGGCAGGTGCCGCGATCCGGTCGCTGAATCGGCTCTGTCGGCGATGAAGCGCTTGACGATGCGGTCCTCCAGGGAATGGAAGGTCACCACGACAAGCCGCCCGCCCGGTTTCAGCACGCGCTCTGCGGCAAACAGTGCCTTGGCCAGTTCGCCGAGTTCGTCATTGACGAAGATGCGCAGCGCCTGGAAAACGCGGGTGGCCGGATGGATCTTGTCCTTTGGCGCGCGACCGATATGCGTCTCGATGGCATCGGCAAGATCGAGCGTGCGCTCGAAGGGGCGTTTTTCGCGACGGCTCTCGATCATGCGGGCGATGCGCCCGGCATGGCGTTCCTCGCCGAGAAAACCGAAGATGCGGGCAAGATCGCCCACCTTGAAGGTGTTCACGACGTCGGCGGCGCTCAGGCCCGCCTGCGCCATGCGCATGTCGAGCGGCCCATCGGCCCGGAACGAAAAGCCGCGCTCCGGCTGGTCGATCTGCATGGAGGAGATGCCGATGTCGAGCACGACGCCATCGGCACTTTCAACCTGTTCGTCGAGCGTCGAGAACGGTGCCTGGACAAGCCTGAGCTTGCCGCCGGACTGCTGTTCAAGGGCCCGCCCCGCCGCGATCGCATCCGGATCGCGGTCGATGGCGACGACCGAGGCTCCGCTTGCCAGAATGGCCTTCGTGTAGCCGCCGGCACCGAACGTGCCGTCGACGATCACCTCGCCTTTTGTCGGCGCCAGCGCCTCCAGAACTTCGGCAAGGAGGACCGGAATGTGACGGGCTGGTCCGCCAGCGGCATGAACTTCATCGCCGTCGCCCGCCATCATTCCGGCCGCTCCCCGGGCTTCGTCCCCTGCCGAAGTTGCAAAAGCCGGGCGCGTGCTTCCGTCCCATAGGCGCTGAGCCGTCCCGGCTCCCAGATCTGAAAGAAATTGCCGCGGCCAACGAAGGCCACTTCCGCTGAAATGCCGGTATGCTCGCGAATGAAATCGCTCATCGTGATACGGCCGTCCTGGTCGAGCTTCAGAAACGTTCCATCGCCATGGCAGAAGAACGACATGTCGTCCGCCGTCTGCAGGAACGGGTCTTCCTGGGCGATACGCTGCTCGTAGCGATCGAGCAGGTCGAGCCCACCGACATCCATCGCCGGGCGATCCAGGCAGCGTAGCGCATAAAGTTCCGAATAGCCGCGTTTCTGCACAACGGCACGGAAATGCGCCGGCACGGACACCCGTCCCTTCGCATCGATCCTGTTCACCGCGTTCGACAGAAACCGGTCCATTACGCGTTACGGCCGCTTGCGCCGCCGCACCCCTCTGCATCTTCCTGTCCGCGCCGCCCCAGCCCGGTCGGCGTCCAAAACCCACTTCGTTATAACGGGCGAACGCAGGCAAACGCGCAGCCGCCGCGGCTGCCCGATTGGCGTACGCTTCACCCTGACACGAAACGAAGGCTTGAGTATCGGAATGGGATATCATGGGGTGTTATGGGCGTCAACGGGAACAGTCTTCAAAACGCGCCTGCCACGACTGGGGAGAGCAGCTTTGACGGCACTCCCGTCTTTATCGTCTATTAAGCCTAACGAAGCGTTTAGAGCCGTGTGGCCCAACCGGAGCCGGCTTGCTGCGGATCGCTGCCGCGCATAGCCTCGGCATGTCCTTTTCCGGTCAGTAACGAGGTTGAAACCATGTCCGAAACAGCCAAGTCACGCGCCGCGGCACTTCCCCATCTGCGCCGCGGCGGGCTGGCCAAGGGCGACCCGATCCCCTTGCCCCTGACCATGGCCGCCATCTTTCATGCGCCCGGCGACGCCACCGGCTATGATCAATATGGCCGCTTCAGCAATCCAACCTGGGATGCGGTCGAGCACATGCTGGCGCATCTGGAAGACGCCCCATGCGTCGCCTTTCCCTCGGGGATGGCTGCCATCTCGGCGGTATTTTTCGGCCTGCTCAAAGCCGGCGACCGTATCCTGCTGCCGTCCGACGGCTATCACACGACGAGAGCGCTGGCAGAGCGCTTCCTCAAGTCCTTCGACGTCACTTACGATGTCCGGCCGACGTCGAGCTTCCTCGACGGCGGCTTCGACGGATACCGGCTTGCCTTCGTCGAAACGCCCGCCAACCCGGGACTGGATATATGCGACATCGCAGCCGTCGCCGAAGCCGTGCACAAAGCGGGTGCGGGGCTTGTGGTCGACAACACGACGATGACGCCTTTCGGCCAGCGCCCGCTCGATCTCGGCGCAGACATCGTCATTGCCGCCGACACCAAGGCACCAAACGGCCATTCCGACGTGCTGTTCGGCCATGTCGCCAGCCGCGACGCGGACATTATCTCAAGGGTGACCGACTGGCGCGAGACGTCGGGCGCCATCCCCGGGCCGTTCGAGGCATGGCTGGTGCATCGCGGCCTCGAAACGCTGGACGTGCGCTTCGACCGCATGTGCGCTTCCGCCGAAATAATAGCGCGACGACTGAAAAACCATCGCGCGATCAGCGGCTTGCGCTTTCCGGGACTGGAGAGCGATCCATCGCACAATCTTGCCCGCGCCCAGATGGAGCGCTTCGGCTTTCTCATCTCGTTCGTGCTCGCCTCGGAGGACAAGGCCGAGGATTTCATCAACAACTGCGCCTTGATGCAGGCAGCGACTTCGTTCGGCGGCGTACACACTTCGGCCGAACGGCGATCAAAAAGGGGAGATGCCGTTCCCCCCGGCTTCGTTCGCCTGTCGATCGGCTGCGAGCCGGTGGAAGAGCTTTGGCAGGCGATCGAGGCGTCGCTGGACGCAATCGGTGGCTGAATCGGCAATCACGAACTTAGATCGTCGGCGTCGATCTTGCGCCGGCCGTGCAGCACGCGAATGATTTCGATCGCCTCTTCGCGGACACGATACAAGGTGAGGTATTCGCCGACGATCAGGTGACGGATTCCGGTTGCGATGTCTTCGCGCGGCGCACCTGAGAAGGGGTGCAGGGTCAGCAAATCCCACCGCCTTTGCAAGAGATCCACGAGCCGAACCGCCGCATTTGGATTCTGTTCGGCAATGTAGTCGCCGATGGCTTCGAGGTCGATCAATGCCTGAGGAAGCAGGCGGTATTTCACTCCTCAAGGCCTTTGGTTCCGGTCATTTTCAGATATTTGGCGCGCAGCCGTTCCATGATTGGCGGCCCGTCCAGCCCCGGCCCGCTGTCGATCCCTTCCTGCACCAGCTTGCGCAATTCCTCGACCGTGTAGCCGAGCAGGTCGCGCCGGTCCTTCCATTGCCGCAGCGCGTCGCGGATCACCTCGCTCGCCGAGGCATATTCGCCGGCGGCGACCACGTCGTCGACCACCGCCGCCAATTCCGGCGACAGCGTGATGCTGCGTTTATCGACCTGTCCCATGACGCGCTCCTGAATACCGTCATCCAAATGGTACGATTTAATCGCACCATTTTCAAGGAATGCCGCGCTTAATTGCGGGTCGAAAACTGAACCAACGGCTGCGCCCGAAGACGCAACCTGCTGATATCAGGAGATTTCCTTTTATCGGGGAAAACTGCCAGCTGGCCTGTAAGCCGGGTTCTGTATGGCCCTCGCCGCTTACACGGCGAGAACGTGGCGGCCATTCATCTTGGGCGCATGTTGCCATACGCCTCACGCAACCTACCCGGACGGTGAGCCGGAAACAGCCCTCGAGGGTTTCCCCCCGCACCGCCCCTATTCGGTCTTGCTCCCGGTGGGGTTTACCGTGCCGCTCCTGTTGCCAGTCGCGCGGTGGGCTCTTACCCCACCCTTTCACCCTTGCCACGATTGGATCGTGGCGGTTTGCTTTCTGTGGCACTTTCCCTGGGGTCGCCCCCGCCGGCCATTAACCGGCACCGTGTCTCCATGGAGCCCGGACTTTCCTCACCCGCAGCCTTTCGGCTTCGCGGGTGCGGCCGCCCGGCCAGCTGGCAAGGCGTATAAAGGGGTTCAGGCCCGAAAACGCAAACGAAAAAGCAAGTTGTCGCTTGTCAGGCGGGCGCTCCAAGTGCAGCCAGCTGGACCTTGACCTTGCCGCAATAGGCTGCGGACACCGGGTTCATCCGTGTGGCGGCATGGCCGGCATTGTATTTCAGGATCGTGCCGCAGGTCGTGCCGCCGCCGAGATCCCGCGCCATGGCGAGGTACTTCATGCCGTATTTGATGTTGGTATCTGGATCATAGAGGCCCTGAACCGAACCGCTATAGCCCATCATCCGCGCCGTCGCCGGCTTGATCTGCATCAGGCCGATCTCGCCGGCGCTGCCGACCTGGTTCGGTTGGTAGTTGCTTTCGATCTTGATGACGGCGTTGGCGAGCGACACCGGGACGCCATAGCTGGCGGCATAACGCGCAATGATCGCCGAATACTGTCCGCTGGCGCCGACTACCACCGCCTGAGGCGCTGGCCTGCTCTTCGGAGCGACTGACGCCGTTGCCATGTGGTCGATGCTTTTGCGGTTACGCTTCACATAGTGTTTTGAGATTGTCTTTCTTGCAGCGGTTGGCTTTTTCGCAGGGGCCGGCTTTTTCGTCCTTACCGCGGTTGCTTGTTCCACTTTTGCGGTGGCGGTCTTCTCTACTTTTGCACCACGGGTGGCTTTCGGCACGGCGGTTTTGCCGGCTGCGGCACTGAAGCCCTGATCGGCCCGCTGGCTCAGCGGTGCGCTGTTTGCCGCACTGAAGGCAAAAGTCATTACGCCGGCAGCAATGGCTGCCGTTAAAACGGTCAATTTCTGCATGTGATCCTGTTCTGTTTGATCTGCACAAAGAACTTCGCGCAGATACCCTCAATCAACATCGGAACATTTGGGGGGATAGACGTCCGACAATCTGTACGGATCGCCTTTGACGACGGAATTGGCGCCAAAGAAGGCGACGCAAGTCACTTTGAGTAACAGATTGTAATTTTTAAGCTGGCAAAAGATTATTTGAGAGAGGCTATCCTTACGGAAGCGAGCAGCCTTTCCAGCGTGCGGATCGTCGATCCATCAGCCATGCCATCGACCAGGCGCTGCCGGAAATGCCGCTGAAATGCCTCTACCACGATTTCGGTCTGCCGATCGAAGGCGCCGGTGATCTCGACGCCATAACCATAGAGCGCCAGCATCGACTGCAGCGCCTCTACCTCGGCGCCGGTATCGCCTGGCTTCAGCACGGCGCCGCGCCGGATCGGTGCTGCCGGCACAACATGGCCGATACCGACGGCAAACAAGGCCTTCCATGGAAATTTCTCGCCTGGATCGACCTTGCGCCCCGGTGCCACGTCGGAATGGGCAAGCACCCGCTGCGCCGGAATGGAATGGCGCTCGATGATGCCGGCGCACAGGCCGATCACCGCACCGATCTGCGGTTTTGCAAAGTTGCGATAGCCGAGCGTATGCCCCGGATTGACGATCTCGATGCCGATCGAACAGGAGTTGATGTCGCTCTGTCCGAACCACGAGCTCTTGCCGGCATGCCAGGCGCGGTCGCTTTCCCTTACCATCTGAACAATGCGGCCGTCCTCATGGACCAGGTAGTGCGACGAGACCTCGCTTGCCGGATCGCACAACCATGCCTCGGCACCGGCGCCGGTAGCCATGCCGGTGTAGTGCAGCACGATCATATCGGGTCCGAGCGTCCCGCGCCGTGGTCCGAAATTCGGCGATACCCTGACCTCGGCGCTCGGCTCATCGGGCGGAAAGCCGCTCATGCGTGCCGCAGGCCTCGCTCGATCATTTCATAGGCCGCGTTGATCGCCGCCAGCCTGGTCGTCGCGATCTTGATGAATTCCTGCGGCAGGCCGCGTGCGATCAGCCGGTCCGGATGATTGTCGGAGACCAGCTTGCGGTAGCGCCTGCGGACCTCCTCGAACGGCTTCCCGCGCTCGATGCCGAGCACAACATAGGGATCGGCGGCACCCAGATCGACATGCCGGGCCAGGATGCTCTGGTAATGCGCCTCATCGATGCGGAATATCTCGGCGATGCGATGCAGGAATTCGCCCTCGCGCTCATGCACCAGCCCGTCGGCCTTGGCGATGTGGAACAGCCCGTCGAGTATATCCTCGAGCATCAGGCAGTTCGAATGGCCCGAACCGCAAAGCTGCGCCATCCGCTCGGCATAGGTCTCGAAACCGGCAATGTCGCGTTTGGCCAAATCGTAGAGCCGCGCCACATTGCGCCTCTGTTCCTTCGGCACCTCGAATATTTCCTGGAAGGCGCGCACCTCGTCTTGCGTGACGATGCCGTCTGCCTTGGCCATCTTGGCCGACAGGGCGATCATCGCCACCGAGAAGGCGACGCGCCGGCGCAGATCGGCATCGCCGGAGAAAACCGTGCGCACGGCCTCGACCACTTCGGCGACGCCTGACGACGCTGAAGATGAAACGCGTGTGACGAAGTCGCCAAGGCGGTCCCAAATCGACATGGGGGCTTCATAGGACCAACCACCCATCGCTATCAAGCCAAGACAGTGCCGCAGGGGCTGGCCCAATCGATTTGGCGCAATGCCTGAGGCGGCTGGCGCCAGCGCTCACGTCGTCGCACTCGGCCGCCAGGCGCTGGTATCGTAAGCAGCAGAAAGGCCGGCCTGTGAGGCCAGCCTTTCCTTGGTTGTCACATTGACTACTGAGCCGGAGCAGCCGGCGCAGGCGCCGGAGCCGGAGCCGGCTCGGCCGGCTTGTTTGCGTCAGGAGCAGCCGGTTTCATCGTCTGGTCGGATGCCGGCGGGTTGGTGCTCTGCGTCGTGGTGTTGTCGGTGCCGCTGTTGCTGCAGGCGGCAAGGCCAAGCAACGCAAGCGCCGACACCGACGCAAGAATGAGTTTCTTCATGATATCTCTCCTCTAATCACGCCTCCGTTACCGGCGGCGGTCGAGGACACAATGCGTAAGCTGCGCATGAGTTTCGTAACGTTGCATTTCTGCCTGTAACATATTCCAATCATTTGACGATTGCCGGTTAGGGCCTCGCAAGCTAACAGATCGAACAGGGAAAAATCCCGGGAGCCGCCGCAGTGACTGCAAAATGGGATTTCTGGATCGACCGTGGCGGCACCTTCACAGATGTCATCGGCCGTGACCCGCAAGGCGGGCTGCATCCAAGGAAACTCCTTTCGGAAAATCCCGAAGCCTATGCCGACGCTGCCATCCAGGGCATTCGCGATTTGCTCGGCGTCCAACCCGGCGCTCCAATCCCCTCCGCTCTGATCGGCGATGTCAAGATGGGCACCACGGTTGCCACCAATGCGCTTCTCGAGCGCAAGGGCGACCGTGTGCTGCTGCTCATCACCAAAGGCTTCCGCGATGCGCTGAGGATTGCCTATCAGGCCAGGCCCGATATCTTTGCCAAGCAGATCATCCTTCCCGAACAGCTCTATGAGCGTGTCGTCGAGATCGACGAAAGGGTTCGCGCCGACGGCAGTGTCGAGCGCCTGCTCGACATTGCTTCGGTACGCCCGGCTATTGAGCAAGCCAAGGCGGATGGCATCGATGCGGTCGCGATCGTCTTCATGCATGCCTGGAAACATCCCGAGCACGAAAAGGCGGTCGCCAAAGTCTGTCGAAAGCTCGGATTCTCGCAGGTCTCAGTCAGCCACGAGGTCTCGCCTCTGATCAAACTGGTCGGCCGCGGCGACACCACGGTGGTCGACGCCTACCTGTCGCCGATCCTGTCGAGATATGTGCAAAGAGTGGCAAAGGAACTGGGCGTCCTCTCCCCCCTTGAGGGGGAGATGTCGGCGGAGCCGACAGAGGGGGTCGTTGCGGCAGTGCTCGACGCCCCTGTGGTGCCTTCTGACAGGACCCCCTCTGGCCGCTTTGCGGCCATCTCCCCCTCAAGGGGGGAGAGTAGGTCGAACCCAGTCGAGCCGACCCCACCCGGCGGCTTCGCCGCCACCCTCCCCTCAAGGGGGAGGGAAAGCCCTCGCCTCATGTTCATGATGTCGTCGGGCGGCCTCACCGCCGCCGAAATGTTCCAGGGCAAGGACGCGCTGTTGTCCGGCCCGGCCGGCGGCGTCGTCGGCATGGTTGAGACGGCAAAACTCGCCGGTTTCGGCAAAGTCATAGGCTTCGACATGGGTGGCACCTCCACCGATGTCGCCCATTACGATGGCGACTACGAGCGCGCCTTCGACACCGAGGTCGCCGGCGTGCGCATCCGCGCGCCGATGATGCGCATCCACACCGTCGCTGCAGGTGGCGGCTCGATCCTGCATTACGAGGCCGGCCGCTTTCGCGCCGGGCCGGATTCGGCCGGCGCCAACCCCGGCCCGGCCGCCTATAGGCGCGGCGGCCCGCTGGCCGTCACTGACGCCAATGTCATGCTGGGCAAACTGCAGCCCGAGTTCTTCCCGGCTATTTTTGGACCGGGCCAGGACGAACCGCTCGACGTCCAGACGGTTCGCGAAAAATTCACCGCACTTGCCGCCGAGATCGGCGACGGCCGCTCACCGGAAACCGTCGCCGAAGGGTTCATCACCATCGCCGTCGAAAACATGGCCAACGCCATCAAGAAGATTTCGGTGCAGCGCGGCTACGATGTCACCGAATACCTCCTGAACTGCTTCGGCGGCGCCGGCGGCCAGCACGCTTGCCTGGTCGCCGATGCGCTCGGCATGGAGGCGGTGCTGATCCATCCCTTCTCAGGGCTGCTCTCGGCATACGGCATCGGCCTATCCTCTGTATTTGCGTCACGCCAGCAGGCGCTGCTGAAGCCGCTGGCGGACAATTCCGGGCCAGCGATCGATGAACTCATCGCAACGCTGCGCAAAGCCGTCATCGACGAACTCGCCGCGCAAGGCATCAGCGAAGACGCGGTCGTCTCGAGACCGGTGCTGCAGATCCGCTACGACGGCACCGATACCGCGCTGCCTGTGAACTTCGGGCACGGCTCGATTGCGCAGGCCAAGGCGGACTTCGAATCGGCGCACAAGGCACAGTTCGGTTTCGTCTATGACGACAAGCCGATGATCGTTGAGTCGATCGGCGTCGAAGGTACCGATACCGGCGGCACCGGCCGCGACGAAAGCGATTCAGTTGTTGAATACATGGCCGCAAATCCTTCCGGGAACCGGAAAATCTTTGTCGACGGCGTCTGGCGCGACGCCGGCATTTTCCCTCGCGAAACGCTGAAGCCTGGTAACAAGATCGCCGGCCCCGCTTTGATCATCGAGCCTAACCAGACCATCGTCGTCGAGCCGGGCTGGCAGGCCGAGATCACCGCCAAGAACCACGTATTGATGCGGCGCGTCGAGAAGAAGCGCCGACACGCCGCACTCGGCACCGAAGCCGATCCGGTGATGCTGGAGGTTTTCAACAACCTGTTCATGTCGATCGCCGAGCAGATGGGCGTGACGCTGCAGAACACCGCCTATTCGGTCAATATCAAGGAGCGCCTCGACTTCTCCTGTGCCGTTTTCGACCGGAATGGCGCGCTGGTCGCCAACGCGCCGCATATGCCGGTGCATCTCGGCTCGATGGACCGCTCGGTGGAAACCATCATCCGGCTCAACTCCGGCGACATCCGTCCCGGCGACGTCTTTGCGCTGAACGCGCCTTACAATGGCGGCACCCATCTGCCTGATATCACAGTGGTGACGCCGGTGTTTTCCCTCCCCCTTGAGGGGAGGGTGGCCGCGAAGCGGCCGGTTGGGGTCCTCGCAGAAGGCACCACAAGTGCGTCGAGCACTGCCGCAACGACCCCCTCCGGCGGCTTCGCCGCCACCTCCCCCACAAGGGGGGAGATCGGCCAATCGCCGAAGATCCTCTTCTACGTCGCCTCGCGTGGCCATCATGCCGACATCGGCGGCACCGCGCCCGGCTCGATGACGCCGCTTGCCACAACCGTCGACGAGGAAGGCGTGCTGTTTGACAATTTCCGCATCGTCGATCGCGGCCGGTTCCGCGAGAAGGACCTGGAGACGCTGCTCACCGACCACCCCTACCCGGCGCGCAATCCGCACCAGAACATCGCCGACCTCAAGGCGCAGATCGCCGCGAACGAAAAGGGCGTCGCCGAGCTGCGCAAGATGGTCGCGCATTTCGGCCTCGATGTGGTCGCAGCCTATATGGGCCATGTCCAGGACAATGCCGCCGAAAGCGTGCGCCGCGTTCTGGAGCGGCTGCCCGACAGTTCGGAATACGAATATCCGACCGACACCGGCCAAATGATCAAGGTGAAGATATCGGTCGACCGGCGGAAGCGCGAAGCGACCGTCGACTTCACCGGAACGTCGCCGGTGATGAAGAACAATTTCAATGCGCCAGAGCCGGTCGCCCGAGCCGCTGTGCTTTATGCCTTCCGCGTCATGGTCGAAGACAACATCCCTATGAATGCCGGATGTCTGCGGCCGATCAACATCATCATTCCCGACGGCTCGATGCTGAAACCCGCCTATCCCGCGGCAGTCGTCGCCGGTAATGTCGAGACCTCGCAACACGTCACCAACGCGCTATTCGGCGCCATGGGCGCGATGGCCAATGCGCAGGGCACGATGAACAATCTCACCTTCGGCAACAAGCAGTACCAGTATTACGAGACGATCTGCTCGGGCTCGCCGGCCGGCCGGATGAACGACGGCCGCGGTTTTGCCGGCACCTCCGGCGTCCACACCCATATGACCAATTCGCGCCTGACCGATCCGGAAGTGCTGGAACTGCGTTTCCCGGTATTGCTGGAGGATTTTCATATCCGCGAAGGCTCCGGCGGCGAAGGCAAATGGAATGCCGGCGACGGCACCAGGCGCACTATCCGCTTCCTCGAAAAAATGGAATGCGCGATCCTGTCCTCGCATGGCAACCGCCCGCCGCGGGGACTGGACGGAGGCGGCGATGGCGAGGCCGGTTCGACCAAGGTCCGCCGCAAGACCGGCGCGATCGAGACGCTGAAAGCCTGCGATCAGACCATCCTCGACGCTGGCGAGGCGGTCATCGTGACGACCCCGACCCCAGGTGGATTTGGCAAGGCCTGAACTCGCGTCAACAGGCTGTCACCGGCCTGTCATCACCCTGCGCTACCCGCTTGCGGCAACGCAAACGGGGAATCGCCTTGCCATGACGGACATTTCTGGGGACCTGGTTTTTCGCCGCGGCAAGGAAGTCGGCAAGGCCGTCTACCAGAACCGCCCGCTGTCGAAAGCTGGCCTCTCCGAGCGCCTGTTCGCCTTCCTGTTCTCCGGCCTCGTCTATCCGCAGATCTGGGAAGACCCCGAAATCGACATGGACGCGATGCAGCTCGGGACGGGCCACCGCATCGTCACCATTGCCTCCGGCGGCTGTAACATCCTTGCCTATCTCACCCGCTCGCCGGAAAGGATCGATGCCGTCGACCTCAACGCTGCCCATATCGCGCTGAACCGCATGAAGCTCGAAGCCGTCCGTCACCTGCCGTCGCAGGGCGACCTGTTCCGTTTCTTCGGCGCGGCTGGGACCGGGCACAATTCACAGGCCTACGATCGCTTCATCGCACCGCATCTCGACCCGGTCAGCCGCCATTATTGGGAGCGCCGCAACTGGCGCGGCCGTCGCCGCATCGCTGTCTTCGACCGCAATTTCTACCAGACCGGCCTGCTTGGCCTGTTCATCGCCGTGGGCCACCGCACCGCAAAATTCTTCGGCGTCGACCCGGCCGGCATCATGGACGCCAAGAGCATCGCCGATCAGCGCCGCTTCTTCGACGAAGAGCTGGCGCCGGTCTTCAAAAAACCGCTGCTGAAATGGGCGACCTCACGAAAAGCCTCGTTGTTCGGCCTCGGCATTCCGCCGGCCCAGTACGATTCGCTGATCACCTCGGGTGACGGCACCATGGCCAGCGTGCTGAAGGCACGACTGGAAAAGCTCGCCTGCGATTTTCCGCTGAAGACCAATTATTTCGCCTGGCAGGCTTTCGCCCGCCGCTACCCTGATCCGGGCGAGGCCGCCCTGCCCGCCTATCTCGAAAAGTGCAACTACAAGACGATCCGCAACAATGTCGATCGCGTTGCCATCCACCACGCCAATCTGATCGAGTTCCTTGCCCGCAAGGATGCCGGCTCGGTGGATCGCTTCGTGCTGCTCGATGCACAGGACTGGATGACCGACCACCAGCTCAACGGGTTGTGGGCCGAGATCACCCGAACCGCCTCAACCGGCGCCCGCGTCATCTTCCGCACCGCAGCGGAACCCAGCCTGCTGCCCGGCCGCGTCTCGAATTCGCTGCTCGACCAGTGGCGCTACGAGAACGACGCCTCGCGCGAGTTTTCGGCGCGCGACCGCTCGGCCATCTATGGCGGCTTCCATCTCTATGCGAAGCGGTCCTGATGAGCACGACCGACTTGCCGGCCAGCCATGCCGAGCTGATGGACGGCGTCTACCGCTGGCAGCGTCATATCTACGACCTGACCCGCAAATACTATCTGCTCGGCCGCGACCGGCTTATCGCCGGACTGGATGTGCCGGCCGGCGGCACCGTGCTCGAGCTCGGCTGCGGCACCGGCCGCAACATCATCCTCGCCGCCCGCCGCTATCCCGGCGCGCGCTTCTTCGGCCTCGATATTTCGGCCGGGATGCTGGAGACGGCCACCGCTGCCCTTGCCCGCGAAGGCCTCTCCGGGCGCGTCACCCTGGCGTGCGGCGACGCCACCGATTTCGACGCGAAAGCACTGTTCGGCGTCAAAAGTTTCGACCGCATTTTTGTCTCGTATTCGCTGTCGATGATTCCCGGCTGGGAGAAGACAGTGTTCGCGGCTCTTGCTGCCCTGTCACCGGGCGGCTCGCTGCACGTCGTCGATTTCGGCCAGCAGGAGGCCCTGCCCGGCTGGTTCCACACGCTGCTGCGCGGCTGGCTGAAAAAATTCCATGTCCAGCCGCGTGAAGCCCTGCGCGACGTCCTGGAATCGGAATCTGCGAGAGTTGGTGCAAGCCTTCGATTCAGAACACTTTATCGCGGCTACAGCTGGCTCGCCGTGATCAAGATCGCCATCTAATATCAATTTTGGCGTGGAAGGTTTTGGGGCTCCAATCCTAAATGGGGGCCGTGGCTGACATCAGTTTAATTGGCTAAATCACACATTGCCATGTGACCCAAGGAGTGGTACATTATCTCCTTGCCGGAAGCATGGGATGATCATCGGATTTAGAGATGGATGGCTGCGGGCTTTCTTCGTGGACGACACCCATTCCCGCAATATTCCGTCCGATCTCGAAAGCCGCTTGTTCCGCAAGCTCCAGATGATTGACGACGCGGCGATCGATCAGGATTTGCGTGTGCCGCCCAGCAACCATTTCGAGAAGTTGCGCGGCAATCTCGAAGGCTTCCATTCGATCCGTGTCAACAAACAATGGCGGCTGGTCTTCCGCTGGGACGGGGGCCGGGGCGAGGCGTCGGACATCTATCTCGACGACCACAGTTATATATAAGTGAGGTGAGACATGTTGATGACCGCACGCAAGCCAGCAACGGTTGGCGAAATTCTTACGGAAGAATTCATGCAACCACTCGGCCTGACACAGGCGGCTTTGGCCGAAGCTATGAGCGTCCAGCGCAAGCATGTGAACGAATTGTGCAACGGCCGCCGCAACGTGACGGCGGCTACCGCGCTCATTCTGGCGCGGGTGTTTGGCAACAGCCCGGATTTCTGGTTGAACGTCCAGCGCCGTAACGATCTTTGGACGGTTATGAATTCACCCGACGAGCGGGCGCGTGTTGATCGCGCCAAGCCTTTGGCGACAGCCGCATAGACAAGACTGCGACCGCCGCATTCCTCAGTGCAGCGCCTTGACCAGCGCCGCCACCATCACCTGCGGCCGATAGCCGAGCCTGGGCGGCGTCAGGCCGAGCCGCACCACAATCAGCTGCTCCGAGGGGATGATGGCGACCGTTTGCCCGTCATGCCCCTCCATCCAATAGGTGTCCTTGGGCACGCCGGCGGCAGTGCCGGCGCCGGGGTTTTCTTCGTCGCCCGGTCCTTCTATCCACAATTGCCCCTTGCCGTAGACTTTCGAGGCAGTTGCCGGTTCCCGCATCCAGTCGACGAAGCCGGCGGGCAGAATCTCCTTGCCGTTCCAGACGCCGCCCTGCAGCAGGAACTGGCCGAAGCGCGCCCAGTCGCGTGCCGTGGCATAGAGATAGGACGAGCCGACGAAGGTGCCGTGCTCGTCGGCCTCAAGCACAGCGCTGTGCATGCCGAGCGGATCGAACAGCGCGGTCCTCGGCCAGGCCAGCGCCTTGTCCTTGTCGCCGATCGCGTCCTGCCACAATCGGGACAGCATCACCGCCGTGCCGCTCGAATAGGAAAACACCTTGCCGACCTCGCCGGTCAGCGGCTTGGATCCGGCAAAGCCCGCCATGTCCGGTTCGAGATAGAGCATGCGCGTTACGTCGGCGACGTCGCCGTAATCCTCGTTGAATTCCAGCCCGCTCGACATCGCCATCATATCGGCGAGGCTGATCACGGCGCGGCCATCTCCCTTCCAGGGACCGAACAGACCCTGGTTGGTCATCGCTAGCTTGCCCTCCTTCACCAGCGTGCCGACGATCGCCGCATTCACCGTCTTGGTCATTGACCAGCCCAATAGCGGCGTCTTTTCGGAAAAGCCGTCGCCATAGCGCTCAGCGACGATGCGGCCGTTCTTGACCACCACCACCGCCCGCATGCCGGCGCCGGTCATGGCTGGATCGTCGAGGACTTTCGCGACCTCGGGATCCTGCGAGGCATCGGCCTTGTCGCCCTCCGGCCAGATCAGATCGGGCAGCGGCGCCGGCGTCGGTGGAGCTCCGGCGACAGCCTTGGCGGCGGCAATATCGCCGTCGGGAACCGAGGCGCAGCCGAGCCCGTCGCGGGCGACCGCGACACTTTTGCCGAGCGCGCCGAACAGGCCCGCCGAAACCGTTCCCTTCTCCTTGTCCACCGACACTCTCATCAGCTTCAGCAGCGGATGACCCGGCGCCTGCACATCGACGGCGAGCACGTCGTCGGCGTCTCGCCCGGCGATGAAGACGTTCGAGCAGACGATCTTGGCGGCATAGCCGGAACCGACGCGGATCAGTTCCGGCGGCGCGAAATACAGCCAGCCGGCGAGTATCGCGGCGGCCAGCGCAGCCAGGCCGAGCAGCCATTTGACGAACTTCAGGAGGATCTGCATTTTTTCGAATTCCCCTGAGCGCGATCTATGTCATCGATTTGCCGCCATTGTTTCGGCAAAATCGCGGCTCTTGTCGAGCGCCGTCAACCGAATATCAACCATGATCGGCGATCACAGGTGAATGTCGCCCAGAAGTGCGCAGCGGTTTTGGGACAACGACATGCATAGACAAAAGAGCTAAGCGCGTCGAAGCGACGCGCTTAGGATAGACCGGGCGATCCTGTGGGGTGACCGTCCGGCGGGGCTTGAATGTATGCGTCCCAAAACTGCGTAACGGTTTGGGAATGCATGAAACGAAGATCCAGGCGCGTCGCGTAAGTCGGTTTCAGACACGCTGCGCCCGGTCGAGGGGCACCCGCGGAAAGACCCATCAGCGGCCGGCTGAAACCGGCTCGGGAAGTAGCGATGCGCCGTTTCGCGGTTCTCATCACGCTGACGCTGCTTGGTGCCTGCTCGACAGTCGAGGATCTGACGCCATCGCTGTCGTCGTCCAGCGCCTCGATGGTTGCGGTACGCGCGCCGCGTTTTGCCGATTCCGACCCGCATGAATGGGACAGCGGCGCACCGTGGAGCTATGCCGTCCACGGCACCGACGTCTCCAAATACCAGACATCGATCGACTGGCCGGCGGCCAGGGCCAGCGGCATCTCCTTCGCCTTTATCAAGGCAACCGAAGGCGGAGACCGTTTCGATGAAGCTTTCAACGAGCATTGGAGCCGCACCAGGGCGTCGGGCATCCCCCGTGCCGCCTATCATTTTTTCTACTTTTGCACGCCGGCCGCTACCCAGGCGCGCTGGTTCATCCAGAACGTGCCCAAAGACAGCTCGGCGATGCCGCCGGTTCTCGACATGGAATGGAACCCGAAATCGCCGACCTGTAAGCTGCGGCCCGATCCGGCCACGGTACGCAGCGAGATGAGCACGTTCCTCGAAATCGTCGAAAAATACTACGGCAAGAAGCCAATCATCTACACGTCTGTCGATTTCTTCGAAGATAACGGTTTATCGGGCTTCCGCAATTACCCCTACTGGCTGCGCTCCGTCGCCGGGCACCCGCGCCAGAAATACGGCAGCCATCCCTTCACCTTCTGGCAGTATACCGGAACGGGTGTCGTGCCGGGCATGGCCGGAAACGCCGACATCAGCGTCTTCAACGGCTCCGAAGCCGCGTGGAAGAAGTGGTTGCGGCAGAACACCCGTTGACACCAGGCCTGCCGCCTGCTTTTCGACACAGCCAACGACGAATGCCTGCAACCGCCGGTAATCTTCTTGGAAGGATAGCGATGCGATTGCGCTTTGGACTTCTCGCGGCGCTGCTCCAGACCGCCGTGCCGGCCGCGGCACAGCAATGCGGCGGGGATTTCGAGTCATGGAAGCACGGCGTGGCGGCGGAGGCCAGGGCGGCCGGCGTCGGCGCTGCCGGCCTTGATGCGCTGGAAAACGCCACCCTCGATGAGAAGGCGTTGGCACGCGACCGCGCCCAGGGCGTCTTCACCCAGACCTTCATCGAATTCTCGAACCGCATGATCTCGTCGCATCGGCTGAAGCAAGGTGCGGCCAATCTGCAAAAATATGCCGAGGTCTTTGTCCGCGCCGATCGCGAATACGGCGTGCAGGCGCCGGTCATCGCCGCCTTCTGGGCCCTGGAGACCGATTTTGGCGCCGTGCAGGGCGATTTTCATACGCTGAACGCGCTGGTGAGCCTCTCGCATGACTGCCGCCGTCCGCAGCTGTTCCGGCCGCAGATCGTGCCGCTGCTGATGTTGATCGATCGCGGCGTGGTGCCGGCCGACGTGACCGGTGCCTGGGCCGGCGAGATCGGCCAGACGCAGATGTTGCCTTCCGACTATCTCGGCCACGGCGTCGACGGCGACGGCGACGGCCTGGTCGACCTGCGCGGCAGCGCGCCGGACGTGATCATGAGCACGGCCAGCAAGATCCAGTCGCGCGGCTGGAAGCGCGACCAGCCCTGGATCGAGGAAGTCCGTGTGCCTGACGATTTGCCGTGGGAGCAGACGGGACGCACCAACAAGCTGCCGTTGACGCAATGGAGCCAGTGGGGCGTTACCAGGCCCGACGGTACGCCGCTTCTCGACAACGGCCTGAAGGCCGGCCTGGCGCTGCCCATGGGTCGCAAGGGGCCAGCCTTCCTGACCTACGACAATTTCGACGTCTATCTCGAGTGGAACCAGTCCTTCACCTATGCCCTGACCGCGGCAAATCTTGCCGCCCGACTGGGGGGCGCGCCGCGATTCGATCCGCGCAACCCCGAACCCGGCCTCGACGCCGACCAGATGAAGGCGCTACAGACCAAGCTCGAAGCGAAAGGCTATGACGTGGGCACCGTCGACGGCATCCTGGGCACCAACACCCGCGAAGCCATCCGTAAGGAGCAGATGCGTCTGGGCCTGCCGGTCGACGGCTGGCCGACTCCGGAGCTGCTGGCCAGGCTGTGAAGGAGGTGAATGGTGAATGGTGAAAAGAATAGCACCGGAGCCGCATTGAGCACCAGAGCTACCACCATTCACTATTCACTATTCACTATTCACTATTCACTATTCACTATTCACTATTCACCATTCCACCATTAACTAATCCGCCATCGTCTCCAGGCTGGCGAACCCCTGCGGTGCATCGCCTTCGTCGAACGGCGTCGCCACCTCGACGAAGGTGTCGGGATAGAAGCCGTTGAACCGTGTTCTGAGCGACAGCGAATAGGCCCCGATATGGCCGATCTCGATCCAGTCGCCGGTATCGACTGTTTCGGGCAGCCAGAACGGCCGCGACAATATGTCGACGGAATCGCAGGTCGCGCCACAGACCTTGAACGGCACGATGGTCTTGTCCTCGCCATTGCGCGAGCGGATCGCCGGATCGGGGATGAAGCGCGCCGGCAGCGTGATCTTGCCGGTCCATGAATCCGACAGCGACGCCCAGATGCCGTCATTGATGTAGAGCCTTTTGCCCTTGCGCAGCAGCACGCGCACGATCAGCGACAGGCAGCGCGCCACGATCACCCGGCCGGGCTCGGCCACCAGCGGCATCTGGTCGAACTGGTACTCCTGGAGGTCGCCCGACAGCCGCGACATGATCTGGCCGAGCGACGGCATTTCCGGCTTGCGGCTGTTCGGATCATGACCGTATTCGGCGGGAAACCCGCCGCCGACATCGAGCCCGGCAACGTCGAAGCCGACGCGGTTGCGCACCCAGTCGGCGGAGGCCAGCGCCCGCTCATAGGTGTCGGGATCCTCGATCTGGCTGCCGACGTGAAAGCACAGCCCGACCTTGTAGCCCGTCCGGTTCAGCCGTTCGGCCAGTTCGACCGCATTGGCCGGTCCGGCGCCAAACTTCTTCGACAGTTCGTAGGCCGCCGAGCCTTTCGTCTGGATGCGCACGAACACGGTGATGGCGCCCGGATCGATGTCGAGCGCCCGCACCACCCTGGTCAGCTTGGTGACCTCGTCCTCATGGTCGAGCGAAATGACGCGGATGGCGTATTTTTCCAGCGCCAGCCTGATGTCCGACTGGGCCTTCACGGGGTGCATGTAGAGCATCTCGGCGTCCGGCGAGACGGCGCGCACGGCGGCGAATTCGCCGGGCGAGGCCACATCGAAGGCACCGACGCCGGCCTCGACCAGGGCGTTGAGCACGATCTGCTCGCCATTGGTCTTGACCGCATAGGCGGTCTTGCCGGGAAACATGCCCATGAACTGTTTGGCGTCCGCCTTCAGCACCTGCGGGCGGAAGCAATAGATCGGATCGTCCGGGCGAAGCGCCAGCGCTGCCTCGCGGGCATTTTCGAATCGCTGCATGGACGAATCCCTTGACTGAGGCTGCGCACAATTAATCCAAGCTAGCGGCTAATGAAAACAATTCTATGTCTCGCCGCCCTGGCTTCGCGGCGCTACGCCGGTGCTGCACGCCGGTTATGAGCGAGCTAGGCCATCGCTCAGGTTTCGGGTGGCCCTTGCGGCCGGATCGGGTATGGCGTGAACAGACGCCTGAAGAGCAAGGCATCTCGTCTGGGAGGACGACCAATGGCGATAGCTGCCACCACCACGATGCGCGGTCCGATGGTGCTCAAGGACTGGGCGCAGCTTCTGCTGCTCGGCGCCATCTGGGGCGGCTCGTTCTTCTTTGCCCGTATTGCGGTAGCGGAACTTCCGCCGCTGGTGCTGGTGCTGTTCCGCGTCACCATAGCCGCGATCGCGTTGCAGCTCTATCTTGCGGTCCGTGGCCCGTCGTTTCGCCTCGCCTTGCCGCATGCCGGCCTGTTCTTCCTGCTGGCGCTCGCCAACAACGTCATCCCTTTCTCGCTGATCTTTGTCGGCCAGACCGAGCTTGGCGCCGGTGTCGCCTCGGTGCTCAATTCGACGACGCCGTTCTGGACGCTGATCCTCGCCAACGCCCTGACCAGCGACGAGAAGCTGTCGTGGAACAAGCTTGCCGGCATCGCCCTCGGTATCGCGGGAACGGCGGTGATGATAGGCCCCGGCCTCGTCGCCGGGCTCGGCGGTCCGGTCTGGGCGAAATTCGCGCTCATCGGAGCATCGCTATCCTATGCGGTTGCGCTGATGATCGCCCGCCGCTTCAAGGGTGTGCCGTCACCGGTCATTGCCACCGGCCAATTGACCTGCTCGACCATCATTATGATCCCGGTCGTTCTGTTCACCTATGATGCCGCCAATCTGTTTTCGGCCTCGCCGCCGGTCTGGGCGGCGGTGCTGGCACTGGCGCTGCTGTCGACGGCCTTCGCCTACATCCTCTATTTCAATCTCGTCGCCTCGGCCGGCGCCACCAACGCCTCGCTGGTCACGCTGATCGTGCCGGCCAGTGCCATCCTGCTCGGTTTCCTGTTCCTGGGCGAGCGGCTCGAACTGTTCGAGCTCGGCGGCATGGCGCTGATCGCCCTCGGCCTCGTCACCATCGACGGTCGCCTGTTCGGGCGGCGTTAGAGATGGCGCAGCGAAGTTGTCGCTCCCGATCGTGCGCTATATGGGCGTGATCGCGGGAACAGATGAACCCTGCCATTCCAGACGCCAGATACCGCCTTGCCTGAGATTCTGAACGAGATCGGGAAGGAAGGCGGCAAGGCAGGTCCCGCCGACATGTCTCACGGAAGGATACACAAGACCGGTCGCGGCGTCTTGCTTGCGGAGTTGCTTCGCCAGCGCCTGACCGGCAGGATAGGCTAAGGCAGTATCCGGATCGAGCACCGGGTCCTTGCTGAACTCAGCACCGCGCAGATCGTGAAACGAGCCTATGAAGTCGGCAACGAGCTCCGCGTAGTCGGTGACGTTTTCAAACCGTTCGATTGCGGCAAGCTCGCGCGTCAGATGAAAAGAGACCTCGCCGAGCGCAGTTTCCGCATCGAACCCACAGTACCAGACGCCCCTGGCATCATCGTTGAAACGATTGCCGCCCGGACGGGTGTAAGCGAAAGCCGCATTGATGAAGGTGTAGCCCGGCCTCCCGAAAACCAGTTCGCGCGGATCGAGGTCGGGCAATCCCCCTTGCTGCGCCTGAAGACGGCCGCTGGTGGCCCCTTCGAGCTCCGCAAGGTCCTCCAAATCTCCATGATTCCTGGCCAACGGCATCAGGACCGTTTCCTTGAGCCTGCCTGTCGAAATGAGCCGGATCGTGTCGCGCTGGGAAATGTCAGCGCGCGGCGGGATCTGCATTCAAAGTCCACCGCGCAAAGCGTCGATGTGTTGGCGAACCTGCAGCAGCTTCGGAATGCCGCCCTCGATCATCACGTCCAGGGGGCGCCGGCCACCATAGAGCGGCCCTTTGTTCGGCAACCGCACCCATTCATCGGCAAGCGCTTCGGAGAACAGAAGCCGCAGTCCCTTGAAGATGCCGATCAGGGCGCTGATGCGTGTCAGCGAATCCTGGGAGAGAACGCCCTCCCACTCGCCTTTCTTCATGCGGAACCAGGTTCTCTCCGACACGTCGCCGATCAAGGTACAGATCTCGGTGCTGGTCAGATGCCAGATGTCTGCGAGCCTGACGATGCCGGCAACAGCCGCTGGCGTGAGCCGCGCCCGTGCCGAGGCATCCGCCAGATTTGCCGGCAAAGCCTGATTTGCAGGATCGCGAACCGCATAACCGACACTCATTCCGGCCTCCATCACTTGGCAGACAATATACTGCCAATTGGCAGAAAATTCAAGTCCTGGCTATCTCACAACGCTGCCGGTTGCCCACCGCATTCGTATAGCGTGCAGCACCCGGTTGGACATGCAAAGGGCGCTCCGACGCTCCGAATCTTCAGTCGGTCCGAAAATCGATTCCGATTTCTGCCGCGGTAGCGCTGCCATTCTCGCTGCTGCCACGGCTTTGCCACAAATTATTCACAGGTCCCGAGCCGGCTTTTGACAAAGAGTTTCAATGCCTAACGGCAAACGGCAGGTCGCAAATTCCACAATCTCGTCGCATTGCAGCAAAGTTTCTGCTTGCCTGTGGCACAAATGACCCTAGACTCTCGCCATAGCTCTTTAAGAGGAGGCTATGATATGGGACTGACGAGGCCGATCAACGCATTGATGATTTGTGCTGCGTTTGCATTCATCGGCGCCCTCATTATGGGCGTCCTTCCATAAGGCCGCTGAGCGGGGGAAGACCAGCACCGAATACTCCAAACCATTTGAAAAGGCCGGGCATTTTGCCCGGCCTTTTGCATTCCCCCGATCTTTGACATTTCAAAAAGGAGCTTGCCGCCTTACGCCGCGGCTGATCCCGCCGCCTCGACTTCGTGCGACCTGATGCCGATCATGTGGCAGATGGCGAAGACCAGATCGGCCCGGTTCATCGTATAGAAGTGGAAATCGCCGACGCCGCGCTCGACAAGGTCCAGCACCTGCTCGGCGGCCACGGCAGATGCCACCAGCGCATGCGTTTGCGGATCGTTCTGCAGCCCATCGAAACGCTCGGCCAGCCATGCTGGCACCAAGGCGCCGCACCGCGCCGAGAAGTTGGCGACCTGGGTGAAATTGTGCACCGGCAATATGCCCGGCACGATGGGTATGTAGATGCCGGCCCGCCGTGCCCGCTCGACATAGCGCTCATAGAGATCGTTGTCGAAGAAGAACTGGGTGATCGCCCGCGTCGCTCCGTTGTCGGCCTTGCGCTTCAGCATATCGAAGTCGGTGGCGAAATCCGGGCTTTCCGGATGCTTTTCCGGATAGGCCGAGACCGATATGTCGAAATCGCCGGCGCCCTTCAGCGCATCAACCAGTTCGGCGCCATTGGCATAGCCTTCCGGATGCGGCCGGTAGGCCGCGCCGACGCCCTCGGCCGGATCGCCGCGCAGGGCGACGAAACGCTTGACGCCCATATCGGCGAACTCCCGGATCACCGCATCGACCTCGTGACGCGCCGCATCGACGCAAGTCATGTGCGCCGCCGGCGTCAGCGTCGTTTCATTGAGGATGCGCTTGACGGTGCGGGCCGTCCGCTCGCGGGTCGAACCACCGGCGCCATAGGTGACCGAGACGAATTTCGGCTTAAGCGGCTCAAGCCGGGTGACCGTGTCCCACAGCCTTGCTTCCATCTCATCGTTTTTCGGCGGAAAGAACTCGAACGAAACCCTGACCTTGTCGCCGATGTCGGGGCGGCGGGAGAAGCGGAACTGGTTCATCAGGCGGTTTCCCCTATCGGATACGCATTGGCCGGTTGTCTGTCGTTGGAAGGCTCGGCAATCAGCATGCGCCGATCGCGGCCGAGCCAGAGTTTGACGGTGAGCTTGGCCTCGTTGCCGCCGCGCGGCTCGAATTCCTGGCTGTCCTCGAGGTCGAGGCCGGCCTCGGAAAACCAGTCGCCAATCTGCCGGTCGGAAAAGCCGAGACGCATATGCGCGTGCTCGTCGCGTAAAAACTCCAGCGTGTGCGGCGCGAAATCGACGATCACCAGCCGGCCGGCCGGGCGCAGCAGACGCGCCGCCTCGCGGATGGCGCGGGCGGGATCGTCGAGATAGTGCAGCACCTGATGGATGGTAACGAGATCGAAGGCGTCGCGTTCGACCGGTGGCGCAAAAATGTCGCCCTGGCGCACCTGCGCATTCGAAACGCCGGCCTTGTCGAGATTGGCGCGCGCCACCGTCAGCATCTCGCGCGACATGTCGATGCCGATACCGCGCCGATAGAGCGGCGAAAAGATCTCGAGCAGCCGTCCGGTGCCGGTGCCGAGATCGAGCATCGACTGGAACGGCCGCTTGCCGACGAGCTTGATGAGGGCTGCTTCGACGGCGCGATCCGGCACATGCAGCGAGCGGATATGGTCCCAGCTTGCGGCGTTGACCGAGAAATATTCGGCGGCCCGGTCCTGCCGCTTGCGCTTGACTGCGGCCAGCCGTTCGAGATCACGCTCGACCTGCGGATCGGCGCCGCGGATGCCGGAGACCAGCCTAAGCACGAAATCGCGCGACGCATCGGAATCCGATAGCCGGAAGAACGCCCACGAGCCCTCCTGGTAGCGGCCGATCAGCCCGGCCTCCAGCAGCAATTTCAAATGGCGCGAGACGCGCGGCTGCGACTGGCCGAGGATTTCGGTGAGATCTGAAACGGTCAGATCGCCGCGCGACAGCAGCGCCAATATGCGCAGCCGGCTGGATTCCGCCGCCGCCTTCAATGTATCTACCATCGTGTCGAGAGCGACATGCATGCGAGCATTCTCTTTGAAAAGATATAAACATATGTTTATGTCGGTTTGGATAGGCTTGCAAGCGCTATGTCGCTTCCGGACAAGAAAATGACGCATGCGTGGCGGATCGCGCAAAAACGGACGCATGATCGGAGCGAGAACCATGTTCGAGACGCGCAGCGGCGAAAAGCTCCTGGAAACCGACCCGGCAACGATGCCGCCGGATGGCCATGTCGTCTTCATCGGCCGCATCGCTTCGCCTTGGATCACGCGGGAGACTTGCCCCAAAAACATGAAGGCGGCGCGGGAGACGGAACAGCCGGCGCACTTGGTCATCGACCCGCTTTATCGGGATGGCCTGCTTGGGCTGGAACGCGCCAGCCACGTGATCGTCCTGTCCTGGCTGCACCATGCTCCGCGGCAACTGATTGTCCAGAAACCCCGCCATGCCACAGAGCCGAAAGGCGTCTTTTCGCTGCGCTCCCCTGCCCGGCCAAACCCAATTGGGCTGCATGTCGCAAAGCTGGTTGCCGTCGACATCGACACCGGCCGCGTCGATCTCGATGCGATCGACGTGCTCGACGGCACGCCGGTCATCGACATCAAGCCTTATTTCGCCTCGACCGATGCCTTTGCCGATGCGACCATCGCCGGGCGGGACGAACCAGGGCCGGTGGAGTGATGAGCGCGCCGACCGGCCGCCGCCGCGCCGTCGCCAAGGCGGTGACAGCGCTCCTGCCGCTGGCGCCTTATGCCGACATGGAAAAGATCCGTGCCGATGCCGGCGCCGTGCACATGAAGACCTTGCCGCCGAGCATTGCCGTGTGGCTGGCGACAATAGCCCACATCCGCCACGCCCACACCGACTACGAAAAGCTGCTGGCCGAAGGCTATGACCGCGATTCCGCGCGCTTCTTCGTCATCGAACAGACCAACAATGTGCTCACCCGCTGGCGCGCCACCCGTCTGCTCGACGATGAGGATGAGGCGTAGAGCGACGGCAGGCACACGCGTCGAGTTCTGCGCTCTTCACTGTTGTGATTAGCGAAATCGAGAGGTGACGGCCAATCTCCCCCCGCGTGGGGGAGATGTCCGGCAGGACAGAGGGGGGCGCTGTCCCGCCGACCTCAGGTCGGCAGCATCGGAACTTTCAAAGCCTGAAATAAAAAACCCGCCTCGCGGGCGGGTCGTTGGAGCCCAATTCGCACCATACTCAAATTAGTAGCATAGCTGCCGGCACAAAGCAAGAACAAAATACGCCGTGACTAGAGGTCGCCTTGCCTGGACTAGGCCCGGTAAATCCACTGCTCGGGCACGCGCACCGAAATCTCCTCGCCGGCCGCGATCGTGCCGGGCTTCTCGACCCAGGCGACGAGCCCGCGCAACCGCTTCGCCGCCTTCGGGAACAGCAGCGCGCCGGCCTCATGGTCGGCCATCCCGGCATTTTCGGCGACCGATCGCCCGGCGATCCGGCAAGGCCCGTTCTGCGCGTCGATCTTGACGGTCGCGCCGCCTTTGAAGAACAGCAGCGTGCCGGACGGCAGCATGGAGAGGCGCGGCAGGCCGTCGATCAGGAGATTGGCGCCGATCCATTCCGGCTTGATCTCGGCGATGCCCATCCGTTCGGCGACGATTGCCAGTTCGTCCGCCGCCACGATCGACAATTGCCGTTCGTTGCGCATCTCGGTGCCGCGCGGATACCAGGGTTCCCGCCCGCCGGAGCGCCGCGTCGTGCCGGCGTGGAAATCGCCGTCGATGCCGTCGAAACCGAGTTGCAGCGTATCCACCGCTCGTGTCTCAAAACGATCGAACGGTGCGAGATAGAGCGCCGCCACCCTGGCGGCGAGTTTTCGCGACGGGACGATCTCGACCGGAGTTTCGGCTTCGGGAAACATATCCGGCATTGGTTTCATTCCTAGCTGCCGGATGCAGTTAGCCGAAGTCGATTCATAGGGTCCAGTCGAAAGCGTTGATGCTCCAATCAAGACGGCTGATACGGGTCGGCACCACCAGCGTCATGGTTGAACCAGCCTCATGCAAAAGCGTGCCGCATTGCTGCCGCGCTGCATCGGTTGATAATATCGGTCAGGTCAAGCCCGCTGAGGTTTATCATGCATCCCGCATCGGCAATCGCGCAGCTCTGGCTGCTCTGGGTGGTTTCATGGGCCGCGGCCGCCTTCTGGGCCGACCGGGCCGAAAAACGCGCCGGCTTCGGGGTGGAGCTTCCATCCCGCGCCGTCATGGTGCTCGGCACGATCCTGCTCTTCATCCCGGCGCACGGTTATGCCGGCCCGCTGAGGCTTTGGACGCCGAACCTTGCCGAAGCGTGGATCTGCGTCGCGCTGATTGCCGCCGGTCTGGCATTTGCCTGGTGGGCGCGGCTGCATCTTGGCCGCCTGTGGTCGGCCACGGTCACCGCCAAGGCCGCGCATCGCGTCGTCGACACCGGCCCTTACCGGCTGGTCCGCCACCCGATCTATACCGGCCTGCTTCTGGCGATCCTCGCCACCATGGCGGCGAAAGGCACTGTCTGGGGCGTTGCCGGCGCCATCCTCATCACCGTCGGCATCGTCATGAAGGCAAGGCTGGAGGAGCGTTTTCTGCGCGGCGAACTGGGTAGCGCTTACGACGACTATGCCAGGCGCGTTCCGATGCTGGTACCGTTCGCGCCGGGCTAATGCATGTCGCCCAAAAGCATGCCCTCGGGCTTGAACCGAGGGTGTGCAGCGGTTTTGGGACAACGACATGCGTAAAACAAAAATCTAAAGCATGCGCAACAGCGCGCCGCCGATCGAGTAGCCGGCGCCGAAGGCGCAGAGCAGGCCGTAGTCGCCGGCCTTCATGTCGGCATGGTTCTCCGAGAGGGCGATGATGGCGCCGGCGGCGGCGGTGTTGCCGAGGCGCTCCAGCACCATCGGCGCGCGGTCGTGGTCGACGTCATGGCCGAACGACAGTTTCAGGATCATGGCGTTCATCCGCGCATTGGCCTGATGCAGCCAGAAGCGCCGGATCGCTTGCGGCGTCAGCCCGTGCTCGGCCAGGAACTCGACGATGAATTTGTGGCCGGCAACGGTGACTTCCTTGAACACCTTGTTGCCGATCTGCTTGATCAGATTGCCTTCCAGATCGATCATGTACGGATCGTCCTGGGTGGCGCGGGTATAGTAACCGAGATTGGTGCGGATGCTGTTCGACATCTGCGTCCAGGCGCGCGTATCGAGCACCTCGAAGCGGCCCGGCCGCTTCTCGCCCTGGGCGAGCCCTTCGACGACCATCGACACGGAAGCGTCGCCGAAGATGAAATGCGTCTGCCGGTCGCGAAAATTGAGGTGACCGGTGATGATCTCCGGCGTCGTCACCAGCACGCGTTTATGGGCCCCTGCCCGTACCAGATTGACGGCGATGTGCAACGCCGCCGCTGCCGAAGAGCAGCCAAGCCCCATATCGAAGCCGGCGCCTTTCGTGCCCAGCGCCTGCTGCATTTCGATGGCGATCGCCGGATAGGGCCGCTGATGGTGCGAGGCCGAGCAGATCACCAGGTCGATGTCGCCAGGCTTCAGCCCGGCATGATCGAGCGCCTTGCGGGCCGAAGCGATGCCGAACTCGGCCTCCAGCGACAGCGCATCGTCGGGCCGCGCCGCGAAACGCGGCGCCATGCGGGTCGGATCGAGGATGCCTTCCCGTTCGATGACATGGCGGGTCTGGACGCCCGAGGCATGGACGATGAAGGCACTGTCCGATTTCTGTACCAGCGGCTCGCCCGACACCTCGCGGCGGACGTTCTCCATGTCCACCCAGGCGTTGAAGCTGGCGACGAGCTCCTCGTTGGTGATCGAAGCTTCGGGGATTTCAACGCCGATGCCGCTGATGATGACGCGATGCATTTCCAGTTCGTCCCGTGCGCAGGCGTTGCGGCTTCATGTCGACGCCGCAAAAAGCTCGGCGCAACCTCTTTTGCACCTAGCCAGTTTATGCCGGCTTAAATCAAGTCCCTGGGACGGGTCTTTACCAGGCGCAGAGCTTGGTATTGGTCTGCGGGTTGTTCCAGCAGGCACCGTCATCGCGGCTGCGCACGAATTGCCCGGGCAGCGGCACGTTGCGGCGGCCGAGATTGACATAGCCATAGGCAAAACCCGGTCCGTCGATTTCCAGGACGTAGGTCGGATAACCCGGCGCCGAGATGCGAAAGCTGCCGGCATCGTCCAGCGCCCGATAGCTGCACGAGAAATAGCCGTCGTCGCTGGTGAAGCAGCGCGCTCGCTTGGCCTCCGCCGATAGAGACAAGGCAAGCACAGCGGCCGCACAAATGCTGCCGCCGAAACCCATCTTTTTCAGTGTCATCATCCACCCCCATGGCCCATAAAGGGCCGTGCCCCAGCGAGATGCGCATGACGGCGAAAGCCGGTCAAGCATCCGCCATGCACTGTTTTTGGGTGTAGCTAAGAGTTTCTAAGCGGAACGCCGCGCCACGATGAAGAGACGGGGAAAGCGCAGCAACACCTTGCCGCTTGCCGTTTTCGGATAGGCTTCGCTGATCCGGGCCGTGTAGCGCTTCAGGAAAAGCTGCCGCTCGTTTTCGTCGAGAGGATCGAGGAACGGCTTCAGCCCCGTCGACTTCACCCACTCGACGATCGCTTCGGCATCGGCCAGCGGATGGTTGTAGATCGTGTGCCAGATATCGGGCCGATCCGAGAATGGCGACAAAAGGTCGTAATAGAACGCGACCGGCGGCAGCGGCGCGCGGGCCGCGCGCTCGAGCTTTTCGGTGAACGGCATCTCGGCCGCGGTCTCCCGCATCAGCCGGTGCGAAGGCTCGGCCATGTTGTCCGGCATCTGCACGGCAAGCGCGCCGCCGGGCGCCAAAAATCCCATCAACCGCTGGAAGACCGCCGGATGCTCCGGCAGCCATTGAAACACCGCATTGGCAAAGATCACGTCGACCGGTTCGGTCGGCTGCCACGCCGCCGCATCCGCCAAGGCAAAGCTGACACCGGGCAGGCGCGCCCTGGCCTTCTCGATCATGTCGGGCGAGGTATCGAAGCCGCTGATCTGCGCCCGCGGCCAGCGCTCGACCAGCAATTCGGTCGAATTGCCCGGCCCGCAGCCAATGTCGACCACCCGGCGCGGTTCCGGCACCGGCACCTGCGCAACGAGATCGCGCGCCGGCCGGGTGCGCTCGTCCTCGAATTTCAGGTAGAGGGCGGCGGACCAGTCGGGTCTCACCTTCGCGACTGTATTCATCGATAGACCTCGCGACGGTCGCCTACTTGAACCACCCAAATCGCGACAGCGCTATCATCGATCCTTGTCAGAACTCGGAATGAGCCCACACGATATTTCCAGAGACCTGCCAGTGGTCCTGTTAGCGCTTCGCCAAGTTCGCGTGGATTATCGCGCGAGGCGAGCCTGTTTTCCAGGAAGTCCACAATCCGACGCTGATCGGACCTTTGCAATCTGGAGATATCCTTCAGTGCACGCTTCTCGACACGAATTGTCCACACGATCAACCGTCACTGCGGTCGCTTGCGTCCAATCCCAGTCGTTCCTTAGCTTCGGCCAGAGAAAGCCATTCACCTTCACCATCGTTAAGGCGCTCGAGGGCGATTAGTCCGTCTTCCAGATCCTGAATTTGCTCGACAATGGCCTCAACGACTACGTCATGTTTTGTCCGGCCAGTTTTCCTTGCGACGATCTCGAGGCGTTTTTCCAGCGCGGCAGGAAGCTCGACATTAAGCATGTTTATCTCCTTCCGGTAATTCTACGAGCAGCCTGGGGCGCTTGCAACCAATCCGTTGTTACCGAGTCAGCCGCTTATACGTCATCCTGTGCGGATTGACCGCCTCAGGCCCAAGCCGGCGGATTTTGTCCTGCTCGTAGTCCTCGAAATTGCCTTCGAACCATTCGACATGGCTGTCGCCTTCGAAGGCGAGGATGTGCGTCGCCAGGCGATCGAGGAACATGCGATCGTGCGAGATGATGACGGCGCAGCCGGCGAAGCTCTCGAGCGCGTCTTCGAGTGCCGCCAGCGTTTCGGTATCGAGATCGTTGGTCGGTTCGTCGAGCAGCAGCACATTGCCGCCGGTCTTCAGCATCTTGGCCAGATGCACGCGGTTGCGTTGGCCGCCGGACAGGTTGCCGACCTTCTGCTGCTGGTCGCCGCCACGAAAGTTGAACGACGCGCAGTAGGCGCGGGTGTTGGCTTCGAACTTGCCAAGCTTGACCACTTCGGCGCCGCCCGAGATCTCTTCCCAGACCGTCTTGGTCGGGTCGAGCGCGTCGCGGCTCTGGTCGACATAACCGAGCTTGACCGTCTCGCCGACGCGGATGGTGCCGGCGTCCGGCTTTTCCTGGCCGGTGATCATGCGGAACAGCGTCGTCTTGCCGGCGCCGTTCGGGCCGATGACGCCGACGATGCCGCCCGGCGGCAGCTTGAATTCGAGATCGTCGATCAAAAGCGTGTCGCCAAAGCCCTTCGACAGGCCCTCGACCTCGATCACCACATTGCCGAGCCGCTCGCCATGCGGAATGACGATCTGGGTGTCGCTCGGACGCCGCTTGTCGGCTGCATCCAGCAGATCCTGGAAGGCCTGGATACGGGCTTTCGACTTGGTCTGCCGGGCTTTCGGGCTGGACTGGATCCACTCGCGCTCGCGGCCGATCGCCCGCTGGCGCGCATCGTCCTCGCGGCCTTCCTGCTTGAGCCGCTTGGCCTTGGCTTCGAGATATTTGGTGTAGTTGCCTTCGTAGGGGATACCGCGGCCGCGATCGAGCTCGAGGATCCAGCCGGTGACATTGTCGAGGAAGTAGCGATCGTGGGTGATGATCATCACCGCGCCCGGATAGGCCCGCAGATGCTTTTCCAGCCACGCCGTCGTCTCGGCGTCGAGATGGTTGGTCGGCTCGTCGAGCAGCAGAAGGTCGGGCTGGCGCAGCAAGAGCTGGCAAAGCGCGACGCGACGGCGTTCGCCGCCCGACAGCTTGGTGACATCGGCCTCCTTGGGCGGACAGCCGAGTGCCTCCATCGCCATCTCGACCTGCTGTTCGAGATCCCAGAGGTTGAGCCGGTCCATCTCGTCCTGCAGCTTGGCCGACTCGTCCGCCGTCTCGTCGGAATAGTTCATCATCAATTCGTTGTAGCGCTCGATGATGGCGGTCTTGGCGGCGACGCCTTCCATGACGTTTTCGAACACATTCTTGTTCGGATCGAGCGCCGGCTCCTGCGCCAGGTAACCGACGGTAGCACCCTCGGCCAGCCAGGCCTCGCCGCTCCACTCCTTGTCGATGCCGGCCATGATCTTGAGGATCGTCGACTTGCCGGCGCCGTTGGGGCCGAGGATGCCGATCTTGGCGTCCGGGTAGAAGGACAGATGAATGTTCTCGAGCACCTTCTTGGTGCCGTAGGCCTTGTTGAGGCCGGCCATGTGATAGATGAACTGGCGTGCCACGCGCGCTTTCCCTGAAAAGTCGACTGATGTCGGATTGGATGGAAGTTGGGGGCTATGTAAGCGATGCGGCCCCGAACGGCAAACAGTTTTGGCCCTAAAGCAATTCCAAGAAAAATGTGAAACGGTTTTCCGTCCGGAATTGCGTCAAAACAAAAAAGATGGAGCGGTTCAGCGATTCCGTGAAACGATGACCCGCTCCAGGCGGATTTGGTCGCAGCCGCAAACGCTTAGCCGCTTCATTTCGTGCCGGCGCCCAGGCGAAAGCTCCGGTTAATCATTCCGCGTCAAACAATGTTGGATGGGAAATCGCTGGCCGCCGCGATTTCGGGGAGAGAGATCGGGCCGTGTTGAACAGTTTCCTGCTTTTTGCCGAAGCGGTTCTCTATTTCGGCATCATGGTCACGCTTTTCCGGTTCAGGGGCCGCATCGGCCTCGGCGTCTTTGTTTGCGCCCTTGGCGTCATGCATTTCTTGGAAACCTATCTCGCCAGCGTCTTCTACGTCGCGCTGCCGTTCGGCATGGTATCGCCGGGTTCGGCCGTGATGTTTTCCGGCAAGCTGGTGATGCTTCTCCTGCTCTACATCAAGGAGGACGCGGCAACTGTCCGGCAGCCGATTTACGGCCTGCTGCTCGGCAATGCCCTGATGGTCGGGCTCGTGCTGATCCTGCGCCTGCACGACATCGCGCCGCTGCCCGACGGCAAGCTTCCCGACATCGGCTTTATCGATGAGATGGGCTGGCTGATGGTGTGGGGCACGACGCTGCTGTTCGTCGACGCCATCCTGATCATTCTGCTCTATGAAAAGCTCGGCAAATACCTGCGCAAGGCGCTTTTCACCCGAATCCTGGTCTCCGTCGCCTGCGTGCTCACCTTCGACCAGGCAGGCTTTTTCACGGCGCTGCATTTCGTCACCGGTGCGCCGGTCGCGGTGTTCTTCGGCGGCTGGTTCGCCAAGATGGCAGCGGCCCTGGTCTACAGCACCATGCTGGTCGCCTATATCAGGTGGTTCGAGGCGCGGCAGGTGCCGGCGCCGCGCGGGCTTTCCGACATTTTCGACACGCTGACCTATCGCGAGCGCTATGAGGCGCTGGTCGAGCATGTTGGTCGCGACGGCCTCACCGGCCTCCTGCACAGGGCGCGCTTCGACAGCGATGGCGAGGCCGCCGTCGCCGCCAGCCTGCGGACCGCCAGGCCGCTCAGCCTGCTGATCATCGATGTCGACCACTTCAAATCGATCAACGACCGCTTCGGCCACGCCGAGGGAGACAAGGTGCTGAAAGCCCTGGCGATTTTGCTTGGCGAACTTGTCGGGACCGAAGATCAATTGTTCAGGATCGGCGGTGAGGAATTCGCCATCCTCGGCTGGCGTCCGCAGCCGCTCGCCAGGCTGCTGGGTGAAACCGTCAGGCAAGCGGTCAAGACGTCCGCGAGCACCAGCCGGTTCGACATTACCGTCAGCGCCGGCATCTCGACGGTCAGCGAGACGACCCGTTGCCTTGCCGATCTCTTTGCGCTGGCCGACCAGCGTCTCTACAAGGCCAAATCCACGGGACGCGATCGCGTTGTCGGCGAACCGGGCGGCAACGAAGCAGACGCCCGCAACACATGGACCAGGCCGGAGCGCAGCGCCGGCGCGTAACGCTGCCCAGGCCCCGCGATTGGCTCAATCAGGATTGTTTGCGCCGCTGCCATCCGCCGATCGCAACCGAAACCGCCATCAGCGCGATCGCCAGCCATTTCAACGCGGTAATAATCGGGTCGGCTTCGACATCGTAGGCAATGAACAGAAGAATGCCCGGCACCAGCAGGCCGCAGAGCACGAGCGTGATCCGATTGATCTGCCATGACACTTTTGCCGCAAGCGCCTGGTCGCCGGGCACGGCGACAAGCGCGGCCCGCATTGCCTTCGGCGCCACGAGCCTGGTCGAAAGACGCAGCGAAATCGGCAGGCCGATGCCGATGATCAGGAAGGCGCATGCCGCCAGGAGCAGCGAAAACTTGAGCGCACTGGTTTCGGCCGGTACCGGGAACAGCAGCGCCGCCAGCGGCAGGAAGACACAGAACATCCCGAGCGCGGCGATGGCGATGAAGATCGCCGCGTTGACCAGCGTAAACAATTGGTAGGTGCCGCCGCCGACGGGTTTGGCGAGCGTGGTCATGCGCGCCCACTCCACCTCGGTGTAGGAAAAGCCCGGCCACTCCATATGGCCGTCGCGGATCGCCGTCATGCCCTTGGCCCAGAACGCCAGCCGCGCCAGCGCGCCGCCCGTCATACCACTCATCGCCACCCCCTGCGAATGATAACCCCGGGATCATACCATCCCCGGCGCAAAGCGACAGTCGCGTACGGCCTGTTTACTGGAACCCGACGGCATCGACCGCGCCCTTTGGGCAGCCGGCCTTGGCTGTCGGCGCCGAGGCAAGCAGCAGGGCACCGAGCGAAGCGTTCGAAGCGATCGGGCCGGTCAGGCCGAGCGTCAGTTCGCCGATCAGCCGCCTGCCGTTCGAAGGATCGACCACGCAGGACACGCGGACCCGGTCGCCCGCGCCTTTGCCGAAGGCACTGTCGAAGGTGCTGCGGATCTGATCGGATGTCAGTTGCTTGCCGATGTTCTTGATGAAGAGATCGCGCACCGGCGACGCATTCATCGCGCGCATCAGGTTCAAGGCGTCGGCGAAATACTCCTGCTGGCTCTTGCCGTAGCAGGTGCCGTGCTTGATCCACTCATGCCTTTCGAGGGCGGACGCGGTGCCCGGCATCACCTGGTCGAGTTCCGCTCGCGTTTTCGGGTCAAGGGTGACCGGCGGCAAATCCCGCCAGTGTGCCGGATCGTCGTTCGCCTTGTCGCTTGCCGCGACCTGGCAATAGAAATTTCCGTTCGGCTGCGGCCACAACCCATGCAAGGTGAAGTGGGTCGCTTCGAACCCGGCGGCGGTCTGCGCACGGCATTCGGTTTTGCCGGATTTGGTCTCACAAAAAGCCGGCTGCCAGCTCAGCGCGAAGACATATTCCGGCTTTCCGGACGCCGATGGCTTGTTCGGCTCGGCAGGCGCCGGTGCAGCCGGCATCGTCGACGCGCTGCCGCCCGAAACGTGACCGCAGCTGATCTTGACCCAGCGGCGCTCCGGATCGGCGCCCGGCACGCGAATGAGGTAGTGCGTGGGCGCGTCCTTGTTGCCGGCCAGCAGATCATAACTCTGACCAGCCGCGGTCGAGACATTGCCGGGATTCTTGCCGCTCTTGATCGCCTGCGTTGCCGGACAGGCGGCATCGGCGACGAAAGAGCCGGTCATCTTCACATCGGCCCGCGCCGCGCTTGCGCCAGCAAACGCAACAAACACCGCCCCCCATATCGCCCAAATCCGCATTCCGGCACTCCTCGTGATTCACGCCGCAAGCTAGAAACTTGCGACATGTCAGAATTACGATTTCTTTCGCCGGCCGTAAAAACAATCGCCAGCGCATTGAGACGGCTCCCGCGCGGTCGATCAGGATCCGCCCGCCTCCACCCGTTCCGTCAGGGTGCGCAGCAGATCAAGCGAGGCTTTCAGCGCGTCGGCGTCCATACCCTCCAAAACGCGGTTCGCCCAAACATGCTGGCGTGTGCCGATATTCTTGACCGCTGCCCGGCCGGCATCGGTTATCGACAACAGCTTGGCGCGGCGATGCGCCGGGTTGTCGGCGTAGGCGGCAAGCCCCTCCGCAGCCAGTATGTCGGCCAGCCGCTGTACACTCTGACGGGCGAGACCCATGTCGCGGGCGATGTCGGCCACAGATTTCGGCTCCTTCAAAACTGCACCCAAAACCTGCCAGCGCGCTGCCGTCAGCCCGGTTGGAGCGGCCAGCCGGTCGGCCGCATCCAGAAAACTGCCGTTCATCCTGAACACGGCAAGCACCAGTTCGGTGAGCACATTTGCCGCTTCGGTCCTGGTCGTCATTTCTGGCCGGCCTCGATGGTCGCGACGAAATTATTAACGGCTTCGGCTACGACCTCGGGCTTGTCAAGCATCACCCAATGGCCGCTGCCCGCCACGATCTGGCGCGGAATGTCCGTGCGCAGCCGGTAGAGCGCGGCTGGAGTGTCACTGGCCTCGGTAGCCAATACGAACATAGGCCCGCGATACGCATCGAGTGCCGGCTCCGGGTTCCATTCGGCCAGTGCCTTGCCGACACCTGCCCTCGCCGCCGGATCGACCACTGCCGCATCGGCCAGAACACGCTGGCGAACAACCGCGTTAGGGCCGGCAATCGACGTGTAATAGGCGTTCAGGACATCACGGCCTTGCGGACCGGCCAGATCGCGGACAAAGCCGTCACGAATCGCCTGCGGCAGCGCACGAGGATCGGTCGCCGGGTCGACGAGCAAGACACCGGCGACCCGGTCGGCATGGCTGGCGGCATAAGCGAGCGCCACGCCACCGCCGCCGCTGTGCGCGACAATGAGAAACCGCTTCAGGCCAAACGCGTCGGCCACGGCACCGACATCCATTGCACGACCGTCATAACCATAGTCACCGTCCTGCGCCGGCGCGGAGGCGCCATGACCGCGAAAATCGAAGGCTACCGCCTCGCGGCCTTCGACGGAGAGCTGCATCACCCGGTCCCAGTGGGAAGCGCGGCTGCAATCCCCATGCAGGAACATGATCGGCAGGCCATTGCCGGCGTTGATCCTATAAGTGGCAAGCTGGCCTTGCGGGCCTGGAACAGTGGACGTCATCATGGTCATCTCCCTGGTTTCCTGACTGAACGCAGCAATCCCTGACAACAGAGTGGCCGTCGTGAAGGCGAAGCCCGCCAGCAAGATTGCACGCCGCGAAATGGCCCCGGTGGTTTTCATAGTCTTACCCCCAATCTGCCGCTGACCATTTGACAGCATGCTGTCATGTAATCACATTGACAGCATGCTGTCAACTACCGTCGAATGGGTACCCTACGTCCCTTGACGTCGATCGCTGCGTCGCCCAACAGTCGCCGACGGGAGCGAGACATGCCATTTGACAAGCAGAGGATGCTGGCATCGCCGACCGGCGCCGAGCTCAACCTTTATGTGAAACACGCCATCGGCCAACCGCGCGCCATTGTCCAGGTCAATCACGGGTTGGCCGAGCACGCGGCGCGCTATGCCCGTTTCGCCGATTTCCTTGGCGAGCGCGGCTATCAGGTCTACGCGCACGACCACCGTGGCCACGGCGCCACCAAGGCGCCCGACGCGCCACCTGGCAGGTTCGCCGATGCGGATGGCGGTGCCAAGGTCATCGCCGATGTCGCCGCCGTCCATGATCTCATCGCCAGGGAACAGCCGGGCCTGCCGGTCATCATCTTTGGTCACTCCTTGGGCGCGTCGGTCGCGCTGAACTTTGTCCTCCGCCACTCGGCGCGCATCCATGCCGCCGCGATCTGGAACGGCAATTTCTCGGCCGGACTGCTCGGCCAAATCGCGCTGGCCATGCTTGGTTGGGAAAAGTTCCGGCTTGGCTCAGACGTGCCGTCGCGCCTGCTGCCCCGGCTGACGTTCCGGGCCTGGGGCAAGGCGGTGCCCAATCACCGGACGCCGTTCGACTGGCTGTCGCGCGATGCCGCTGAAGTCGAGAAATACATCGCCGACCCGCTTTGCGGCTGGGATGCATCGGTGTCGATGTGGCAGGACATCGTCATGATGACGCTGCATTGCGGCAGCGACCGCAATTTTTCCGGCGTGCGGCGCGACCTGTTCGTCAATCTGGTCGGAGGCGAGCAAGATCCGGCCTCGGACGGCGGCAAGGCGGTCAGCCATCTTGCCGGCCGGATGCACATGATGGGTTTTTCGAATCTCGTTTCAAAGGTTTACGCCAAAACCCGCCACGAAAGCCTCAACGAGGTCAACCGAGACATCATCATGGAGGATTTTGCCGCCTGGGCCGACCGCGTGCTGAGGGCACAGTGATACTGGCCCATTGCAAGGGCCGTGACAGCGGCGCGCGGGATTGATAGAGGCTGCGCTTTCGATCAACCACGGTGATCCATGACTGAGCCTCCGCTCAAAGGCATCCGCGTCATCGAACTCGCACGCATCCTCGCCGGGCCATGGGCCGGACAGCTGCTTGCCGACCTCGGCGCCGACGTGATCAAGGTCGAGAGCCCGGACGGCGGCGACGACACCCGCAAATGGGGACCGCCCTTCGTCATCGGCCATGACGGCGAGAACCTTTCGGCCGCTTATTACCATTCCTGCAACCGCGGCAAGCGCTCCATCGCCATCGACTTCTCGACGCCCGAGGGTGCCGAGACGGTGCGCCGGCTGGTCGCGACATCGGATGTGCTGATCGAAAACTTCAAAGTCGGCGGACTGAAGAAATACGGCCTCGACTATGACAGCCTGAGGAAAATCAACCCGCGGCTGATCTATTGCTCGATCACCGGTTTTGGCCAGTCGGGACCGTATGCGCCGCGTGCCGGCTATGATTTCATCATCCAGGGCATGGCCGGCATGATGTCGATCACCGGCGAAGCCGGCCGCGAACCGCAAAAGGCGGGCGTCGCTATTTCGGATGTTTTCACCGGGCTTTATTCGGTCATCGCCATCCAGGCGGCGCTTCGCCATGCCGAGAAGACCGGCGAAGGCCAGCATATCGACATGGCGCTCTACGACACCCAGATCTCGACGCTCGGCAACCAGAACCTCAACTATCTCGTCTCCGGACAGTCGCCGGTGCAGATGGGCAATGCGCACATGAACATCGCGCCCTACGAAGTGGTGCCGGTAAAGAATGGCCACATCATCCTGGCGGTCGGCAATGATGGCCAGTTCGCAAAGTTCTGCGCTGCCGTCGGCCTCGACGAGCTGGCGTCGAACCCTGACTTCGCCACCAATCCCGCCCGCGTCGCCAACCGGGCGAAGCTGCGCGAGCACATGATCGAGGCGCTGAAAGCCTTCGATCGCGACCCGCTGCTGGCCAGGCTCGAAGCCGCCGGGGTTCCAGCCAGCCCGATCAACAACATCGGCCAGATGTTTGCCGACCCGCAGACCATCGCGCGCGGCATGCGGCTCGACCTCGATGACGGCCATGGCAATCTCTTGCCCTCGGTGCGGGCGCCGATGGTCATGTCCGGCACGCCGCTGGTCTATGAGCGCCCGTCGCCGCGTCTCGGCGAACACACCGAAGAAATCCTTGCCGAACTGGAGAGGTCAGGAAAATGAAGACCGGCGGACAACTCATCGTCGATGCGCTCGAAGCCAACGGAACGGACCGTATCTATTGCGTACCTGGCGAATCCTATCTGGCGGTGCTCGACGCGCTGCATGATTCACCGATCCGCACAATCGTCTGCCGCCAGGAGGGCGGTGCCGCAATGATGGCCGACTGCCACGGCCGCCTGACCGGCAGGCCCGGCATCTGCTTTGTCACCCGCGGCCCAGGCGCCACCAATGCCTCTGCCGGCATCCACATCGCGATGCAGGATTCAATCCCTCTCATCCTGTTCATCGGCCAGGTCGCCAGCCACGCCAAGGGGCGCGAGGCCTTCCAGGAGGTCGACTACGTCAGGTTCTTCGGCGATATCGCCAAATGGGTGGTCGAGATCGACGACGCCGCACGCATACCCGAATTCGTCACACGCGCCTTTGCGGTGGCGATGTCCGGTCGCCCGGGCCCGGTCGTCATCTCGCTGCCCGAGGACATGCTGACCAGCCTCGCCGAGGCACCGGACGCCCGGCATTATACCCCTGTCGAGACGCGGCCTGGCGAAGCCGAGCTCGATGCGCTGGAAGAGCTGCTCAGCAAGGCAAAGCGGCCCTTCGTCATCCTCGGCGGTACGCGCTGGGACGCGCAGGCCGTTGCACGGATGCGGACGATAGCCGAAGCCTGGTCGCTGCCGGTCGGCTGCTCCTTCCGCCGCCAGATGCTGTTCGACCATCTCCACCCGAACTATGCCGGCGATGTCGGCATCGGCATCAATCCCAAGGTAGCAACCGCCATCAAGCAGGCCGACCTTGTGCTGCTGATCGGCGGCCGCATGGGCGAGATGCCGTCATCCGACTACACGCTGCTGAAGAGTCCCTACCCCGACCAGACGCTGGTCCATATCCATGCCGACGCCGGCGAACTCGGCCGCGTCTACCGGCCGGCGCTGGCGATCAATGCCTCGCCTGCCGCTTTCGTCGAAGCCTTTGCCAGACGCAAGCCGGCCGCAACGCCGGTGTGGGCGGCTGAGGCAGCGAAGCTGCACGCCGCCTATCTCGACTGGTCGACGCCTCCGGAGAGCGGCCCGGGCGCCGTGCAGATGGGGCCGATCATGAATTATCTCGAAACGATGCTGCCGGACGACGCCATCCTCACCAACGGCGCCGGCAACTACGCCACTTGGGTGCATCGCTACCATCGCTTCCGGCGTTTCGGCACGCAGGCAGCACCCACATCCGGCTCGATGGGCTACGGCACGCCGGCGGCGGTCGCCGCCAAGCAGCTTTTCCCCGACCGCGACGTGATCGCCTTCGCCGGCGACGGCTGTTTTCTGATGAACGGCCAGGAATTCGCCACCGCCGTGCAATACGGGCTGCCGATCATCGTCATCGTCGTCAACAATGGCATCTACGGCACCATCCGCATGCATCAGGAGCGCGAATATCCCGGCCGTGTCGTCGCCACGGACTTGAAGAATCCCGACTTTGCTGCTTTGGCCCGTGCCTATGGCGGCCATGGCGAGACGGTGGAAAAGACCGCCGACTTCGCCGCGGCCTTCGAGCGAGCGCGGGCCAGCGGCAAGCCGTCGATCGTAGAGATCAGGCTCGACCCTGAAGCCATCACGCCGACCCGCACGATGACCCAGATTCGCGACAAGGCCTGACAAAACAGGATGATTGCCCTGTTTTGTCGTCGTGATCTGCCTATTTGGCCTTCTCGATCTGGCCGCGGATCTCGCCGTCCGCATGGGCCGCGGTGTGGATGTTGACGTAATATTTGCCAGCCTCAAGATCGGTGGCCTGGGCATCGGTCAATGTCGCCGAACCCTTGATCGGGCTCTTCAGCTTGCCTTCGAACGGCACCACCGGATCGGCGTTTTGACCCTTTGCCGCCGGGCCGTGAATGTGTGCGGCCTTCGCCGGCCCGCTGAGGCCGGAATATCTCACGGTCCAGCTGAGTTTCTTGGTGGCGGTGTTGAACCTGAGCGTGGCGGTGCCCTTGCCCTTCGTGGTGACGGGCGGGTTCTGCTGAGCACCATCGAGCGTCGCCGTCATCTTCATGGTTTCGGCCAAGGCCGGTGAAGCAGAGAAGATGGCTGCAGAAATGGCCAGCGCCGAAAGCATCGGCGTGAAGGACTGGATGCGCATGGAAACCTCCGTTGTGACACCCTTGAGGCGGATGCACCGGCACAACGATTTTGCGAGCGGATGTTTCCGCCGGTAACGTTTATTTTACCTCCCACTAAAAAGGGGCGGTCGCCCGCCCCTTTTCCGCTACAAGCCAGTTTGACAGCCCTATTTGATGGCCTTGTCGGTGATCGCCGTCGTGTAGGCGCCGGTAGGCTCCTTGCTGATGATCTTCTGGTCGAGCAGCGCCTTGGCGGTGCGCTCGTACGTCGCCGGATCGAGCTTGCCATCGGCATTGTCGATCAGCTTGGCGACTTCGCCCATCATGCGCTTCTGGTGATTCTCGTCCTGGCCGCCATTGTCCATGACGATGCCGGCCGCTTCGTCGGAATGGTCGACGGCGTATTTCCAACCCTTCATCGAAGCGCGCACGAAACGCACCATCTTGTCCTCGAAGGCCGGATCCTTGAGCTTGTCCTCCAGGGCATAGAGCCCGTCTTCGAGCAGATCGTTGCCCATGGCGGAATAGTTGAAGACGGTCAGCTCTTCCGGCTTGTAGCCGGCGTCGATGAGCTGCCAGTACTCGTTATAGGTCATGACCGAAATGCAATCCGCCTGCTTCTGGATCAGCGGCTGCACGTCAAAGCTCTGCTTGAGCACGGTGACGCCGTCCGGCCCGCCATCGGTCTTGAGGCCAAGCTTGTTCATCCAGGCATAGAACGGATACTCGTTGCCGAAGAACCAGACGCCGAGCGTGTGGCCCTTGAAGTCGGCTTCCGTCTTGACCGGACCGTCCTTCGGGCAGACCAGCTCCATGCCGGCCTTCTTGAATGGCTGGGCGATGTTGACCAGCGGCACGCCCTTCTCGCGCGCAGCCAGCGCGCCGCCCATCCAGTCGACGATGACGTCGGCGCCGCCGCCGGCGATGACCTGCTCGGGCGCAATGTCCGGGCCGCCGGGCTTGATATCGACGTCGAGGCCCTCGGCTTCATAGAAGCCCTTAGCCTTGGCGACATAATAGCCGGCGAACTGTGCCTGGGTGACCCATTTCAGCTGCAGCGTCACCTTGTCCGCGGCCATCGCCTGGAACGCGGCAAGCGACATCGCGCCGGCCAGCATCGAAACAACAAGTCTTTTCATGTTTTTACCCTCTGAAGTTAGCGCCCTAAACCCACCGCCCCTATCCACCACGGACAGAGGGATGCCAAAACGTGACTGCTCTCTCGAAAAGAGCGACCACGCCATAAAAGACCGAACCCGCAAGTGCTGCAACTGCGATTTCCGCCCACACCATGTCGATGTTCATCCGCCCGACTTCCGTCGAAATGCGAAATCCCATGCCGACCACCGGCGTGCCGAAGAACTCGGCGACGATGGCGCCGATCAGCGCCAGCGTCGAATTGATCTTCAACGCATTGAAGATGAAGGGTGCCGCCGCCGGCAGCCGCAACTTGAACAGCGTCTGCCAGTAGCTCGAGGCATAGGTGCGCATCAGGTCGCGCTCCATATGGCCGGAGGCGGCAAGCCCGGCGACGGTGTTCACCAGCATCGGGAAGAAGGTCATGATGATGACCACCGCTGCCTTTGACTGCCAGTCGAAGCCGAACCACATGACCATGATCGGCGCGACGCCGATGATCGGCAGCGCCGACACCATATTGCCGATCGGCAAAAGCCCGCGCCGCAGGAACGGCACGCGGTCGGCGGCGATGGCAACGAGGAAGCCGGCGCTGCTCCCCACCACATAGCCGAAGATAACCGCCTTGAAGATGGTCTGCCTGACATCGGCCCCCAGCACCGGCAGCGAGCCGACGATGCGTGCACCGATGGCGCTTGGCGGCGGCAACAGGATGAAGGGAATGCCGGCACCACGCGTCACCGCCTCCCAGATGATCAGGATCCAGGCGCCGAAGATGGCCGGAATGATCAGGCGCAGGGCGGTTGACGCCCAGCGCGACGTCGGGCGAAACGACGACAAGACCGTTACGCAGCGCCAGGCCAAAAACCACGCCGCGACGAGCAGCAGATAGAAGGATGCGCGAGCGCTGCCCTCATTGCCGGTTATGCCGGCGAGCAGCATCCACGCTGCGCCATGCGCGCCAAGGAACAGCAACACCACCCCGATCATCGGTGGAAAGTTGTCGGCCTCGATTGCCACGAGCAGCAAAATGAAAATCAAAACCGCAGTTGCCATGCCGTAACCGGGCGTAGCGCTGACGAGCGGCCAAAGAAGCAGCGCGCCGGCAAGCAGGACAAGCGCGGCGTACCCCTGCCAGGATCGAGGCGTGATTGAGGAAAGGCTCAGGATGGAGCTCATGCCGGCCTCCCGCCCATGGCGCGGTCGACAAGGCGCCCGGCGATGCCGACGACCATCACCAGCAGCGCCGCGACCACCGACCCGGCAACCAGAGCCGACCAGATGTCGATGGTCTGGCTGTAATAGGCGCCGGCGAGCAATTTGGCGCCGATGCCGGCGACGGCGCCGGTCGGCAACTCGCCGACGATGGCGCCGACCAGGCTGGCGGCCACCGCCACCTTCATCGAGGTGAACAGGAACGGCACCGAAGCCGGCACACGCAATTTCCAGAAGGTCTGCGAGGCACTGGCATTATAGGTGTGCATCAGGTCGAGATGGGTGAGCTCGGGCGAGCGCAGTCCCTTCACCATGCCGACCGCCACCGGGAAGAACGACAGATAGGTCGAGATCAGCGCCTTCGGGATAAGCCCGGTGATGCCGACCGCCGCCAGCACGACGATGATCATCGGCGCCACCGCCAGGATCGGAATGGTCTGCGAGGCGATGATCCACGGCATCAGACTGCGGTCGAGCGTCGCCACATGGACGATGCCGACGGCGATGACGATGCCGAGCGCCGTGCCGAAAGCAAAGCCGAGCAGCGTTGACGACAGCGTCACCCAGGCATTGTAGACAAGGCTGCGGTTCGAGGTGATGCTACGCAGAAAGGTGTTTTCGAAAAAATTCACCGCCACCTGATGCGGTGCCGGCAGCGTCGGCTTCGGCTGTACCAGCGTCTTGCCGATGAATTCCACAATACCCGGCGTCTGATTGGCGCGGCGGTCGAGATCGCGCTGGAACGGCGCGTTGAGGATGACAGCCATGACGTACCAGACGACGACCACGCCGAGGAGGATCGAGGTCACCGGAACGATCTTGTCGCGAAACGAGTCCACCTAGCAGGCCTCGCCGGGTAAGCGCCCTCCTCTCCCCAACGGGGAGAGGAGGGCTGGAGCGAAGCGGAGGCCGGGTGAGGGTGACCGCGCTTTCGTTGTCCTAGGGCGGAGCAGCCGCGAAGCGGCGTGCGTATCGGGAGCGGCCAACCACGCCTTCGTCATCCTAGGGCGAAGCAAGGAGCGAAGCGACGCGGCGCAGACCCTAGGATCCATGCCGTAACCTCCCCGCTCCGCAACGGTGCTGAAAATGGCTCCCTCCACACCGCTCTGGCCGGCGAATATTCTGAACCGCTTGCGCCTTTCGGCTAATGTCACGGCATGATGGGGTGGACGGCGCCCGACGGCATCGGATGTGCCAGAATGAGTTCGTTGAGATCTCAAACAAGGGAGCCGTCC
>NZ_JAMYND010000023.1:0-108898 GCF_040318885.1 Mesorhizobium sp. M0998 | reverse complement strand
CCCGTCGCTTCGCTATCCTCGTCTCGATCCCGGGCGTCTCGGCAATCACCGCCTTCGCGCTTCTCATCGAAATGCCCGAACTCGGCACGCTCGGTCAGGGTCAGGCTGCTTCCCTCGCAGGCCTCGCTCCCGTCGCACGACAGTCCGGCAACTGGATCGGCCGCGCCTTCATCCGCGGCGGGCGAGCCAATGTCCGACAGGCACTCTACATGCCCGCCCTCGTCGCCATGCGCTTCAATCCCGATCTAAAGGCAAAATACCACCAGCTCACGGCCGACGGCAAAGCCTCAAAACTCGCCATCACAGCCATCATGCGAAAGCTCATCATCCTCGCAAACGCACTACTCAGGGACAATCGGACCTGGACACCATCTCTCCCTTGACCAACACGGATACTCTAGCCGCGCTTGAGCGGCTTGGCCTGCTTGAAAAAATCCTCCCAGGGATCGGCTTGCCCAAGCCGCTTCAGCGTCGTCTTGTCGCCGATCGGAAAGGCGTTCGGCGGCAATCCGGCCTCGATTTCCGCCCAGGTCACCGGCATTGATACCGTGGCGCCTTTTTTGGCGCGGGACGAATAGGGCGCGACCGTGGTCGCGCCACGGCCATTGCGCAGATAATCGACGAATATCCTGCCGGTGCGCGCCTTCTTAGACAGCGTCGCCGTGTAGCGGTCGGGTGCGGCTTGCTCGAGCGCTCGGGCGAACTCATGGGCGAAGCCTTTGACCTCGTCCCAGTCCGCCGACGGCTTCAGCGGGACGAGGACATGATAGCCCTTGCCGCCCGAGGTCTTGACGAAATTAGGCAGGGACAGTTCGTCGAGCCGGCTGCGGATATCGAGCGCCGCGGCACGCACCGCCTTCACGTCGACACCCTCGTCGGGATCGAGATCGAAGATGATCTGGTCTGGTTTTTCCAGCTCGTCCGTGGTCGAGCCCCAGATGTGGATCTCGACGACGCCGAGTTGAACGAGGGCCACGACACCGTCGAAATCGCGGATGAACAATATCTCCTCGCCGTCGGTGGGGTCCTTCATCACGGCGATCTTGTCGTGCATGCCGGCCGAGGCATGCTTCTGGAAGAACCGTTGGCCGCCAACACCGTCCGGCGCCCGCACGAGGCTGAGCGGCCGGTTGATGACGAATTGCTTCATGCGCGGCCAGACCAGCGCGTAGTGATCGACCAGATCCTGCTTCGATACGTTCTCCTGCGGCCACAGAAGCTTGTCGGGGCGGGACAGCGTAACCGAGGTTTTCGCCGTGGCCGCGGGTTTGGCGGGCTTTGGCGTCGACTCTGCCGGAGCTGAGCGTGCTTTCGGTTTCTCCTGCACGACTTCCTCCGCCGGCTTGTCCTCGCGCAATCCCTGGAACGACGCGTGGCGTATTATACGGTCCGACGTCCAACTGCGAAACTCCACTTCGCCAACAAGTTCGGGCTTGACCCAGACCAGCCCCTTGCCCCTTGGCACCGCCCTGTCGAAGGGCGAGGTTGTCGTCTTCAGCGCATCAAGCCTCCTCTTCAGCTCGTTGGTGCTTTTGGCCGTGAAGCCGGTGCCGACGCGGCCGGCATAGCGCAGCTTGCCGCCCTCGTGATAGCCGACCAGCAGCGAGCGCAGGCCCCGCCCGGTCTTGTCCGACGGCATGTAGCCGCCGATGACGAATTCCTGGCGCGCCGTACATTTCGACTTCACCCAGGACGGGACACGGCCGCTGCGATAGGGCGCATCGGCGCGCTTGGAGACGACGCCTTCGAGCCCCAGCCGGCAAGCATGCTCCAGCATGATCTTGCCGGGCTCGGCAAAGTGGTCGCTGAAGCGCACGGCCTGATCCTCGGCCTGTCCGGCGAGCAAAGTGCGCAGCCTTTCCTTGCGCTCGACCAGCGGCTCTGAACGGATATCCTCACCGTTGAGACGCAACAGGTCGAAAACGTAGTAGATGAAACGATCCGTACGGCCCGCCGACAGATCTTGCTGCAGCAGCGAGAATGACGACACGCCATTATGCGCCAGCACGACGATTTCGCCGTCGATGATAGCATCGGTGCATTTCAGGCCGCCAAGTGCCGCGACAATTGCGCCACCGAATTTGTCGGTCCAGTCGAGGCCGGCGCGTGTCAAAAGCCGCACCTCGGTGCCGGCAAGCTGCGCCTGCATGCGATAGCCGTCGAACTTCACCTCATGTAGCCAGTCCTTGCCGGGCGGGGCGTCCCGCTCCAGCGTTGCGAGCGCCGGTTCGATGAATTCCAGCCGCCTTGCCGCGACGGCCTTCGCTTTGCTGGCGGCCGGCCGGTCGGACTGCCAGACGCTTGGCTTCTTGCCGTCGGCGGTCTTGCCTTCGCCGACCTCTTCGATGGTCAGGCCGGATTTCACCGATTGCGGCGCCTCCTGCAAAATGTCCTCGCCCGGACGCGCGGCGGCATCGTCGGATTTGATCAGCAACCAGTTGTCACGCTTTTCGCCCGGACGCGGCTTCAGCCGCACCAGATGCCAGGCGCCATGCAATTTGTGGCCATACAGTTCGAAACTGATATGGCCTTTCTTCATCGCCCTTGCCGGGTCGCCATCGGGGACCCAAGTTCCCTCGTCCCAGACAATGACCGAGCCGCCGCCATATTGGTCCTTCGGGATGGTGCCTTCAAACGGCGCATAGTCGATCGGGTGGTCCTCGACGTGCACGGCGAGCCGCTTTTCGTGCGGGTCGAGGCTCGGGCCTCGCGTCACGGCCCAGCTCCACAGCACGCCACCATGCTCGAGACGAAGGTCGTAGTGGAGCCTGGTGGCGGCATGCTTGTGGATGACGAAGATGCCACCCGCCACGGCTTTCTTGCCGCGCGAAACCTTGCCGGCTGGTTCGGCCGTCTTCTTGAAATTGCGCTTGGCGTGATACTGCTCGAGGCTGGCCATGGGCGGATCCTAAGCAGATTTGCGCCGGGCGGCTTTGGACTTGGCGCCTTTTCCCGGGCGTCCGGTCCTTGCCGGCGCACCGGCTTCCGACGAAAGGCTCTTCTTCAGCGCATCGAAGAGGTTGACGACGTTGGAGGGCCGTGGTTCCGCCTTGGCCTTCGGTGCCTTCTTGCCGGCCTTCTTGGCGCGGACCAGCTCGATCAGGGCATTTTCGTATTTGTCCTCGAATTCGGAAGGATCGAACGCCGCCTGTTTCTCATCGACGATGTGTTCGGCCAGCCTGATCATCTCGGCGTCGGTCTTCACCGTCTTGATGTCGCCGAACACTATCTCGGGCCTGCGAACCGTATCGCCATAGCGCAAGGTCGTCAGCAGCAGACCCTTGCCCAACGGCTCGATGACCACCGGACGTTCGCGGCGATAGAGCACAATGCGGGCTAGCCCCGCCGTCTTCTTGGCGGCCATGGCGTCGCGGATGACGGCGAAGGCCTCTTCCGAGACCTCGTCCGCAGGCGTCACATAATAGGGCGCGTCGAGATAGATCTGTTGGATCGAGGATTTTTCGATGAAACCATCGAGGCTCATCGTGTGCGAGGATTCGATCTGCACGGCTTCGATCTCCTCCTCCTCGATTTGGACGAAGTCGCCGTCGCCGATTTCGTAGCCCTTGATCTCGTCGCCTTCATCGAGCGGCTTGCCGCTTGCCGAATCGACATAGACGCGCTTGACGGTATTGCCGGTCTTGCGGTTGAGCACGCGGAATGAGACTTTCTCCGCCTGGGTGACGACATTGGTCAGTTCGACGGCGCAAGTGACCAGCGAAAGCTTGAGATACCCTCTCCAGGCCGGGCGCGGCGCCATGACAAACTCCCTGCACGACAATGTTCAACCGAGAACGGGCAAAGTCCGTTCCGGTTCCGGCGGCGCAAAAGGCAAGTCCGGGCTTTCAACCCAGCCTTGCCTTGTTCTCGCTCACTGCGCTACTCGGCGGCTTGCAGGTTGACCTTGCTTTCCGCTATCTCGGTAAGCTTGCGGTCGGTTGCCTGCTCCTCCTTGAGGTTGTTGGCCAACACATTGGCGCAGTCGCTGCGGCCCAGTTGCTTGGCCCAAGCAATCAGGGTGCCGTAACGGGTCATCTCATAATGCTCGACCGCCTGGGCGGAGGCGATCAGCGCAGCGTCGAGGACCTCCTTGTCGGCGATGTCGCCGCTGACGTCGTCGGCTTCTTCGAGAATGCCGTCGATGGCTGGGCAGTCGACCTGCTTGGCCTTCACGCCGTGCAGTTCGAACACCTGCTCGACACGCTGGATATGACCCTTGGTCTGAGCGAGATGTTTCTCAAAGCCGGCTTTCAGCTGCGGATCACTCGCCTTGTCGATCATCTTCGGCAGCGATTTCTCGATCTGTTTTTCAGCGTAATAGATGTCGCGCAGCGTGTGCACGAAGAGGTCGTCGAGGGTTTTGATATCCTTCGAAAAGAAACCCATGGCCTTTGCCTTTCCATTGCTCTTGCGGTTTCGGATTTTTTGGCTGCGGCCCACCCGAGCACCACAGCCTGCGGAGCCGGTTCGTCCCGGCACTGGGAAATCAACGTGCGGCTGACGGGCCGGTTCCTGGTTTTCCGGCCGCGTGCACGGAAATTTCGCGGTCCGGCAAAACCTGAAACAAAACCGCGCCTCTGCGACATTCAGGCGAAACATATGTGATGCAAAAGTCACACTGGACGAAATGCCGACGAACTGCATGGAAACACCGCGAATCAGCCGCATTCCAGCCATGAACAAAGGCATTTTCGACCAGAGATTAACATCGCGTTCACCGACTATTCACGCCTGGACGCTATGATCCCCGCAATTCGGAAGGGACATCCGAAGCGGGACAGGGACCGAGTAAAATGAGCTTCTGGAATCAAATCGCCGGCTATGCCGCCGCCATCCGCGAATTCGTCGCTCCGACCTATCGGCCTGAGCGCTATTATATGCGCGGCCCAGGCCCCGCCTGCGCGCGCCGTGGCAACACGCTTGGGATCAGCGTGCACTGATGATGACCACGGAAAGCCGTCACGACAGCCGGATCTGCCGGCCCGACGCCGACAACCGGTCAACGACCTATCGCGCCGAGCGCCCTGCGCTGACCGACAGACGGCGTGCGACAACGCCAAGGCCCTGACATTCCGGGCTTTGATCCAGCCGCCGGCAGGCCTAGTTTCATCTGACACCAGCTGTCAGGCGCCACGTGACCGTCAAGCCGAACCATTCTCCTGAACCGCCGGAATTCGATGCAAGTCGCCCGTTGATCGTGTTCGACGGCGTCTGCGTGTTGTGCTCGGGCTTTGTGCGCATGGTGGTGAAGCTCGACCGCAAGGGCCACTTCCATTTCGTAACGGCGCAGTCACCGTTCGGCGAGGTGCTGTTCAAGAAATACGGGCTGCGGACGGATCGCTACGAGACCAATCTCGTCATCGTCGATGGCGCGGCTTTCACCCGCCTGGACAGTTTCGTTGCCGTCATGGCCGAACTCGGCTGGCCGTGTCGGTCGGCGCGGATCCTGCTGCTGTTGCCGCGCCCGCTTCGCGACTGGCTCTACGGCCGCATCGCAAAGAACCGCTACGCCCTGTTCGGCAAGAAAGACAATTGCGAAATCCCTTCCGCCGAGGTGAGGGCAAGATTGATCGGCTAGATTCGTTGCCGTGGCCGGGAGCGGGCGGGGCATTTTGGGGGAACTGTTGGGGGAACTGCGGATGAAGGTTCTTGTCGTCGGCGGCTATGGCACCTTTGGCGGTCGCACTGTCGAGCTTTTGGAGGGCGAGCCGCATCTGATCCTCTTTGTCGCCGGGCGCTCGCTCGCCAAGGCTGACGCGTATTGCAAGAAGCGCGCCCCGACAGCAGCCCAGCTGGTGCCGGCACTGTTCGACCGTGACGGCGATCTCGCCGCGCAACTCGCTGCATTAGAGCCTGATATTGTAGTCGACGCGAGCGGTCCGTTCCAGGCCTATGGCGAGGGACGCTATCGCCTGATCGAGGGCTGCATCGCCCGGCGCATCAACTATCTCGATCTAGCCGACGGCTCGGATTTCGTCGCCGGTGTCTCTGCGTTCGACGAGGCGGCGCGAAACGCCGGCGTCTTCGTGCTGTCCGGCGTGTCGAGCTTTCCGGTGCTGACGGCGGCAGTGGTGCGTCGCCTGTCTTCGGACCTGACGCGGGTCGACGGCATTCGCGGCGGCATCGCGCCGTCGCCCTTTGCCGGAGTCGGCGAGAACGTCATTCGGGCTATCGCCGGTTACGCCGGTCAGCCGGTGCGGCTTGTTCGTAATGGCCGTCCCGAACAAGGCCATCCGTTCACAGAGCAATTGCGCTACTCCGTCGCGCCGCCGGGCCGGCTGCCGCTTCGAAACACGCTGTTCTCGCTGGTCGACGTTCCGGACCTGCGCGCTCTGGCCAAGCTTTGGCCGGAGGCGAAGACCATCTGGATGGGCGCCGGGCCGGTTCCCGAGACGCTGCACCGCGCCCTGATCGGCCTCGCCTGGCTTGTACGCGCCGGATTGATCGGTTCGCTTTCGCCACTGGCGCCGCTGATGCATCAGGCAACGAACCGGCTGCGCTGGGGCGAGCATCGCGGCGGCATGTTCGTCGAGGTGGAGGGATCGGACCGGGCGGGCGCCATCGTCAAGCGCTCGTGGCATCTCGTGGCCGAGGGCAATGATGGGCCGCTGATCCCGTCGATGGCGGTCGAAGCGCTGGTCCGCAAAGCGCTGGCCGGACATCAGCCCGCGCCGGGCGCACGGGCGGCGATGCGCGATTTGGAGCTCCGGGATTATGAAGCCCTGTTCGCCGGGCGGACAATCTACACCGGCTTCAGGAACGGGGCGGCGGACGAGGACAAGCCGCTTTATGCCGAGCTGCTCGGTGCCGCCTGGCAAGGCCTTCCCGAGGCAATTCGGTCAATGCATGACCGTACGATCACGGCCGCAGGCCGCGCGCGCGTCGAACGCGGGCGCAATGTTCTTGGCCGGCTAATGGCCTGGACGGTCGGCTTCCCCGGGGCAAGCGAGGACATCCCGGTTCATGTCCGCTTCGACACCGACAAGGACGGCGAGACCTGGACCCGGACATTCGGCAAGCACAGTTTTTCGAGCCTACAGTCCGCAGGCCGGGGTCGATCGCAGCGCTTGCTGTGCGAACGCTTCGGCCCGCTGACCTTCGCGATGGCGCTGGTTGCAGCAGACGGCCGGCTGGCGCTGGTCTTGCGCCGCTGGAGTTTTTTTGGCCTGCCGCTTCCGATGTGGCTCGGTCCACGCTCGACTTCCTACGAAACGGTGAAGGATGGCCGCTTCCGCTTCCATGTTGAGATCTCGCATCCGCTTGCCGGCATGATCGTCCGCTACCGCGGCTGGCTGGAGCCCTCCGGCCCGCACGGCTCCAGCGAGATCGTGCCGCCTGCCAGCTTGGCCAATTCGCGACAGTCCTGCGCCGTGCACAGCGTCCAGCCCTGACCCGTTGCGCCCGAGGCGGCGAGCGCGAGGCGCCGCTGTGGCCCGACCTTGGGCGCATAGACCCACCAGCCGTTTCTCAGCACCGAGCCTTGCGGCGGCTCCATCCCGGCGCCCGATCCCTTGATGCGGGCCTCGACCAATTGCAGGCCGGACGGCAGCACCTTCCAGTCTTCCTGCCACTGGGTCTTCTCCACCGAATGCACCCAGGAGAGCGTGAAGGCAGCGACCGCGAGCGTCACCGTCTTGCCGGCCGCGACGATGCAGAGGCTCATGCTGAATTAGCCAGCGAAGCCTGCCGCGCGCGCCAGCAGTGCCAGCCGATCCAGGCAAGGGATAGCGCCCAGCCCGCCTCGTCGGTGAGCGGCAGCGCCGCAACCAGCAGCACGCCGGCGGCGAAGGCGACGAGGCGTTCCCACCAGGCCATGCGCCGGGCGAGAAATCCGACGGCCGCGGCGCCCCACAGGACGATACCCATGCAGGCTTTGATGACGATATAGGCGACCTCGACGGGATAGCCGAACTGGGCGGCGATCGGGCCGGGGTCCTGCAGCATCAGCGCCGGGGTATAGACCGCCATGAACGGCACAACGAAGCCGGCAATGGCAAGCTTGGTGGCCTGGACGCCGATCTTGAGGCCGCTTTCCTTGGCCATGGGTGCGGCGGCGAAGGCGGCCAGCGCCACAGGCGGGGTGAGATCGGCCATGATGCCGAAATAGAAGACGAACATATGGCTGACCACCAACGGCACGCCGAGCGACAGCAGCGCTGGCCCGGCCAGCGACGAAGTGATGATGTAGTTGGGAATGGTCGGTATGCCCATGCCGAGCACCAGGCAGGTGAGCATGGTCAAAAGCAGCGACAGGAACAGATTGTTCTCGCCGATCGAGATGATCCAGCCGATGAAGGTCGAGGCGATGCCGGTAAGCGTCAACGTACCGATGACGATGCCGACAATGGCGCAGGCAATGCCGACCGGCAGCGCGTTCTTTGCTCCTTCGGCAAGGGAATCCACGCATATGCGCAGCGTCTCGCGCCCGCCCTTGAAGGTGAGGCAGGCGGCGACCAGCACTGCGATGACCAGGCTGAGGATGTTGACGCCGAATTTCATGAAGGAAGCCGCGGCAAGTCCGAGCGCCAGCCAGAAGACGATGCGGAAGGCGATAGGCCCGATCGATGCTGCCAGCGGCGTGCCGAGGATAAGCACAATGGTCAACGCCAGACCCATGGTGCCGGCGAACACCGGTGTGTAGCCGGCAAACAGCAGGTAGATCAGTGCTGCGAGAGGCAGTACCAGCGGCCAATGTTGTCTCACCGCATCCCACGGATTGGGCAGGTCGGCATTGGCCATGCCGTGCAGGCCGGCCTTGCCGGCTTCCAGGTGCACCTGCCAGAAACAGGCGCCGAAATAGAGCAGCGCCGGAATGATCGCCGCCTTGACCACAGCGGCATAGGGGATGTTCAGGGTCTCGGCCATGATAAAGGCAACCGCTCCCATCACCGGCGGCATGATCTGACCGCCCATCGACGAGGTCGCCTCGACGGCGCCGGCGAAAGCCGAGCGGAAACCGAAGCGCTTCATCAGCGGGATGGTGAACTGGCCGCTGGCCACCACATTGGCGACGCCGGAGCCGGAAATGGTGCCCATCAGCGCCGAGGACAGCACGCAGACTTGCGCCGGGCCGCCGCGCCATGAGCCGACCAGGCCAAGCGCAAAATCGTTGAACAGCGCGATCATGCCGGCGCGCTCAAGAAAGGCGGCGAAAACGACGAAGATGAAGATGTAGGCGGCCGAGACATAGATCGGCGTGCCGTAGATGCCTTCGGTACCGTAGGCGAAGGTGTCAACGAGCTGGGCGAAATCATAGCCGCGATGGATGAACGGCGGTGGCAGATGATTGCCGGCGAATGCGTAGGCGAGAAAGATGAAGGCAATGACGGCAAGCGGCAGCCCCATCAACCGCCGCGCCGCCTCGAAGACCAGCACGACCAGCACCGCGCCGACGATCAGGTCAGGCGTGGTGAGAAAGCCGGAGCGGCGGATGAGGTCGGCATAGAACACCCAATTGTACAGACCGGTGGCGAAACCAAGCAGGCCGAGCGTCCAGAACACTGCTTTCGCCGGGACGCTTTTGGCGCGCAGATTGGCGATTAGGGCAAAGCCGAGCAGCAGCAGGAAGCCGACATGCATGGCGCGTATGACCTGGCTCGGTAGGCTGCCGTAGGCGGCGATGTAGATTTGGAAGATGGAGAAGGCGATGGCGATAAAAAAAGCCGCCTTGCCAGCGATGCCTTCGCCGAAGCCAGGCGGCAATCCTTCGACAGGAGCTTCCGCTGTGGGGGAAAGAACGGTCGGGGTTGCGGTCATTAGCGGGGTTCCTGGCGGGGCGCTCCCCTCCCCGAGGGAGGTGCGAGCGAAGCTAGGCGGGTGGGGTCGGTGCGGCAGTGTACGGCCTCAACCGACCCTACCGGTCCATTCGCCTTCGGCAGCTGTTCACCTTTTCCTCAAGGGGGAGGGATGGCTCCTTACTTCACCAATCCCTTTTCCTTGTAATACCTCTCGGCGCCTGGATGCAGCGGCACTGGCATGCCGTCGAGCGCCTTGGCCGGGTCGATCGCCTTGGCGGCGGCGTGGGCAGCGGTGAGCTGGTCGAGATGCTCGAACAGCAGTTTTGTCATCTGGTAGGCGGTCTCGTCGGAGACATCGGCGCTGGTGATCAGGAAATTGCCGACGGCGGCGGTCGCAACATCCTCGGTCTGGCCCTCGTAGGTGCCCTTGGGGATGACCACGGAAAGATAGGGCAAGCCGATCTTGGCGACGTCCTCCGCCGGCACGGCAACGATGTTTACCGGCAATGAGGTGGCGAGGTCACGGATCGACGCGACCCCAAGGCCAGCCGACTGAAGCGTGGCGTCGAGCTGTCGGTTCTTGATCAGCTCCACCGATTCGGCGAAGGGCAGATATTCGATCCGCCCGAGGTCTTCGTATTTCAGCCCGGCAGCGGCAAATATCGTGCGGGCGTTGAGCTCGGTGCCTGAGGCCGGCGCGCCGACCGAAAGGCTCTTGCCCTTGAGATCGGCGAGCGTCTTGATGCCGGATTCCTTGCTGGCGACGATCTGGATGTAGTTGGGATAGATGGCGGCAATGCCGCGCAGCTTGTCGAGCTTGCCTGGGAAGCCTGCTTCAGTATTGCCTTCGGCGGCCAGCTTGACGGAATCGCCGAGCGCAAAGGCGATCTCGCCCTTGCCCTGCTGAAGCAGGTTGAGGTTTTCGACCGACGCTTTCGTCGCCTGCACCTGAGTACGCGCGCCTTCGATGCCCTTGCCGTAGATTTCCGACAGCGCGACGCCGAGCGGATAGTAGACGCCGGACGTGCCGCCGGTCAGCACGTTGATGAATTCCTGTGCCTTGACCGATACCGCGCCAAGGCCAAGCGACAGCGCCAGCACGCCGGCTGCAACAAATTTCGTTCTGAAATTGAGCATGCGATTTCCTCCCTGAAAATTCGCCGCCGTGCCCTCCTCGGCGGCACGAAGCGAGTTTAGACAGCGGGCGGGAAATGCCAACCCGCAATAGCAGCGATTAGACGAACGGCTAAGCAGTGCCGCAACACGTTGGCGCTTGCGCGAGGTCGCATCGCGGCAGAAAGATTTTTCCAGCGCTTGTCGAAATCCGGCAGGGCCGCGCGACATAAGTCCGGCTCGCAACGATGCGGCCTTCGAGAAACGGGAGAAGACCATGCGATACATGCTTTTGATCTATGGAAACGAAGCCGGGATGGCAGCCGCGCCAGCAGATGCGGTGACACAGATGTCGAGCGCGTACGTCGCCTACACCGAAGCGCTGAAGAAATCCGGCGCCTGGCTCGCCGGCGACCGGCTGAAGCCGACGCAATCCGCTACCTCGGTGCGGATGGCCAATGGCAAGACCAACGTGCTCGACGGCCCCTATGCCGACACCAAGGAGCAGCTTGCCGGCTTCTATATGATCGAAGCGGAGGACGTCGACGCCGCCATCGCCTGGGCGGCGCGCTGCCCGGGCGCCAGCACCGGCACGGTAGAGGTGCGGCCGATCTGGGAACTCACCATGTGATGCCGGAATTGCCCGATACTGCGCGGGCGGCGGCGGAAGCGGCCGCCCGGCAAAGCTACGGCAAGCTGGTCGCTTATCTCGCCGCACGCACGCGCGACGTGGCCGCTGCCGAGGACGCATTGGCCGATGCCTTTGCAGCGGCGCTCGAGCGTTGGCCACAGGCGGGCGTGCCCGACAAGCCGGAAGCCTGGCTGCTGGCGGTGGCACGCAAGCGCCGCGTCGACGCGATCAGACGGCGGCTGACACGCGAGGCGGGCCGCGACCACCTCAGACTGATCGCCGAGGAGATGGAGGCGCGCATGGCCGAGGAAGACCTGCCGGACGAGCGGCTCAGGCTCATGTTTGCCTGCGCCCATCCCGCGATTGAGGCCGGCGTGCGAGCACCGCTGATCCTGCAGACGGTCCTGGGCTTCGACGCAGCGACCATCGCCTCGGCTTTTCTTGTCTCGCCAGCCACGATGAGCCAGCGCCTGGTGCGCGCCAAGACGCGAATTCGCGAGACAGGCATTCCGTTCCGCGTGCCGGAGCGGGCCGAGCTCGGCGAGCGGCTGGGCACCGTTCTGGAAGCGATCTACGCGGCGTTTGCCGAAGGTTGGTCCGACCCGGCCGGCACCGAAACGCGGCGCCGCAATCTCGCGACCGAAGGCATCTGGCTCGGCCGTTTGATCGCCTCGCTGATGCCGGATGAGCCGGAAGCACTCGGCCTGCTGGCGCTGATGCTGTTCGCCGAGGCGCGGCGTGCAGCCCGGCGCAATGCGGCGGGTGACTATGTGCCGCTGGCCGAGCAGGATCTTGCATTGTGGGACGATACCCTGATCGATGAAGCGGAGGCGCTGCTCGGGCGCGCGGCCGCCGAGGGTGTTGTCGGCCGCTACCAGCTCGAGGCCGCCGTGCAATCCGCCCATACGACACGGCGGCTGACCGGTTGTACCGACTGGGTCGCGATCAAGGAGCTCTACGACGCGCTGTCGGTGATTGCCGGCTCGCCGGTGGTGTCGATCAACCGTGCGGTGGCGATTGCCGAGGCCGAAGGTGCTTCGGCAGGATTGGGCGCGCTTGACCAACTCAGCGGCGACAAGCGGCTGTATGACTATCAACCTTACTGGGCCGCCCGCGCGGGCCTGCTGGCCAGACTCGGTAAAGTTCCGCAAGCGAGCGAGGCCTATGACCGGGCTATCGGCCTCGAACGCGATCCGGCCGTGCGCCGGTTCCTGCAGGAACGACGGGCAGGGCTCGGCCATGCGGAAAGACACTGAGACAGGCGGAGTGCTTAGGCCGGCCACATGTCGTGGGAAGCATTCAGCCTCTTCATTACCCGATGTTCCCGCAAATTGGCCCACAGGCGTTCGACGTTCGGCCAAGCGGTTGGAACCGTCGCGACCTCCGGATGCCAGGCCACCAACATGACGAGATAGATGTCAGCCAGCGAGAGCCGGTCGCCGGCCAGCCAGTCACGGCCCCCGAGGGCGGCATCGAGAATGGCGAAGCTGCGATCCAATTCCGAGACCGCCGCCTGTTTGACGGCGTCCACGCCGCCAGCGTCGGCCGTGTAGCGATCAGCGTAGAAGAACCGCAGGTTGGCTGGATAAATGACGGAGGACATGAAAAACATCCACCGCAGGAAGTCGGCACGGTCAGGTGTGTTCGCGGCCGGCGCTAGAGCTGCGTCCGGGTGGCGTTCGGCCAACAGGACGCAGATCGCCGCCGATTCGGTCATCGAGCGTCCGTCCGGCAAGACCAGCACCGGCACCTGGTTCAAGGGGCTGATGTCTAAAAGGCCTGGTCGAGTCGGCCCTTCGGAACGTCGATCCGGTCGAAAGGCACACCCGCCAAAGCGAGCGCCGCCTCGACGACAAAGCCGCCGGCATTGGCACGCGTATAGAGCTTGTACATGAAGTCCTCCTCCAGGCAGCGACGATTTGATACGGAAGTGACCCGCCGCTCAAAGCGAACGACGCCCGCCACAGGTGGTTTTTCAGCGGTCCACGCCGGAGCGTTGATACAGAACGTTTGATGCCGGAGGGAATCGCGAAGGATCGCTACGAACCGGTCAAAAACGCTCGTGTCTAAGCGCCCAATCCCTCGAACAGGATCGTCGAGAGATAGCGCTCGGCGAAGGAGGGGATGACGACGACGAGGTTCTTGCCCTTGTTCTCGGGCCGCGAGCCGACGACGATCGCCGCTTGCAGGGCGGCACCCGACGAGATGCCGACCGGCACACCTTCGAGCCGAGCGACGAGCCGTGCATTGGCAACCGAATCCTCGTTCGAGACCTTGACGATCTCGTCATAGATCGTCGTGTCGAGGATTTTTGGCGCGAAGCCGGCGCCAATGCCCTGGATCTTGTGCGGGCCTGGCTGGCCGCCCGACAGCACCGGCGAGGCTTCCGGTTCGACGGCGACGACATGCACCGAGGGCTTGCGCTTCTTCAGCACCTGGCCGACGCCGGTGATGGTGCCGCCGGTCCCGATGCCGGCAACGAAGATATCGACTTCGCCATGGGTGTCGTTCCAGATTTCCTCGGCCGTGGTGCGGCGATGGATTTCCGGATTGGCCGGGTTTTCGAATTGCTGCGGAATGACAGCGTCGGGCAGCGTTGCCGCCAGCTCGTCGGCCTTGGCGATGGCGCCCTTCATGCCTTTCGGCCCTTCGGTCAGCACCAGTTCGGCACCGAGCAGCGCCAGCATCTTGCGGCGTTCGACGGACATGGTTTCCGGCATGGTCAGGATCAGCTTGTAGCCCTTGGCAGCGGCGGCAAAGGCGAGCGCGATGCCGGTATTGCCCGAGGTCGGCTCGATCAGGGTGGTCTTGCCGGGCGTAATCCTGCCGGAAGCCTCCAATGCCTCGATCATCGACACGCCGATGCGGTCCTTGACCGAGGCGATCGGGTTGAAGAATTCGAGCTTGGCCAGCAGATTGGCGACGACACCCTTCTCCCTGGCGAATTTATCAAGCCGCACCAGCGGCGTGTCACCGATCGTCTCGGTGATCGAATTGTAGATGCGGCCGCGGCCGGGCACGTGTGTGGGGGTGGCGGGCTTGTTCATTGATTTCCTCCCAGAGGTAAAGCGGCAAGAGTCGCGCGGGCATAGGATAGAGCCATCCACCGCGCAAGATAGGCTGTCGATCGAAAAATATCCGAGTGAAGTTCGTGCTGAGTACCCCCGCCTTTGCAAGGCGTGGCAATCGTTGGGCGGATTGGCGAAAGAGATCTATTGGCGGGCGGCAATTGCCGCCGCCGCGCCGACCATAAAGCCGGCGGCGGTGCGGTTGAGTGCCCTCAGCGCCCGCGGCGACTTCAGGAACCAGCGCGCCTTGGCCGCCAGCGCCAGATAGGGCACCAGCACGACGAGCAGGACGACGATGGTGAGCGCGACGAGGATGCCGTAATCGGCCAGCGTGATCGTCTTCAGATCGACGATGGTCGGGGTGATGGCAAGATAGAAGATCATCGTCTTCGGATTGCCGAGCGTGACGGCAAGGCCGGCTACAAAGCTGGATGCCAAGCCGCCCTTGCCTTTCTTCGCCTCCACCGTTTCGGGCGTGATGCCGCTCGTCCAGAAACGCCAGCCAAGAAAGGCGAGGTAGGCGACGCCCAGCCATTTGATGGCCAGGAAGACCATGCCGAAAGTCTGTGCGACGAAAGCCAGGCCGAGCACCACGGCAGTGAGATAGGTCAGGTCGCCGAGCATCAGCCCGAACGACATGGCCAGCGACGAGCGGAAGCCGGAACCCAGAGCACGCGCAACAAGCGCGGTGACGCCTGGGCCGGGGATGGCCGCGGCGATGCCGAGGGCAGCACTATAGGCGAGGAACCGGGTGAGTGTCATGATTGGCGCTTGTCGCACAATGTTGAAGTTGGGTGAATTCCCTCGGGCCGGATTCGATTGCGCCAGCGCAGCAGGCGACACCGCCGTTCAGGAGCGGCCGTCTTCGTAGGTAACGCGCCAGATGGTGCCGTTACCGTCCTCGGTGACGATCAGGGAGCCGTCCTTGGCCATCGCGACACCGACCGGGCGGCCCCAGACGGCGTCGTTCGAGATGACGAAGCCGGTCATGAAGTCCTCATATTCGCCTGTCGGCTTGCCATCCCTGAATTTGAGCCTCACCACCTTGTAACCGGTCCTGGCGCCACGGTTCCACGAACCATGCATGGCGACGAAGGCGTCACCCTGATAATCCGCCGGGAAGTTCTTGCCGTCGTAGAAGGCTATATTCATCGGCGCCGAATGCGCCTGCATCAATACATCGGGGACAGTGGCCTTGCCGGCGAGGTCTGGCCGCTCGCCCTGATGGCGCGGATCCTCGTTATTGCCGATGTAGTACCAAGGCCAACCATAGAATCCGCCGTCCTTGACCGCCGTTGCAAATTCGAACGGCACATTGTCGCCGAGTTCGTCGCGCTCATTGACGACGCACCACAATGCGCCGGTGGCGGGCTGCACGGTCATGCCCGTACAGTTGCGCAGGCCGGTGGCGACAGTTCGCGGATTTTTCCCATCCGGGTCAAAGGCGAGCACATCGGCACGGCCGTCCTCGGAGCCCCAGGCCGCCCCGAGCGGCTTTGATTTGGCCCAGGCGTCGAGGCCGCTATCCGGCTCCTTGCCTATATCCTCGGCGACGTTCGAGGCGGAGCCAACCGACAAATAAAGCGTTTTGCTGTCCTGCGAGAAGGCGATGTCGCGGGTCGTGTGACCACCCGACGGGATTTTGGCGACAATGGTTTCTGGTTTGCCGGATGTCTTCAGGTCGCCATCGCGATAGGGGAAGCGGACGATGCTGTCGCTGTTCGCGACATAAACCCATTGCGGTTTGTCTCCTGGCGGATAGAAGGCGATGCCGTAGGGATAATTGAGCCCCTTGGCGAAGATCGCTTTCTCGATGGGCCTGGCGCTGCCCTCGGCGAGACGATAGACGCGTATTTGGTCGGCATGGCTGTTGGCAACAAACAGGTCGCCATTCGGAGCGACGCGCACGACACGTGGATTGACGATGCCGGATGCGATCATTTCAGCCGAAAAGCCCGACGGCAATTCTGGCTTGGCGCTTTCGGGCCGTTCCGCCACGCCGGCGCCGTTCGAAGCGGATTGGGCGGGGTCGGCTGCCGGCATGTCTCGCGGCCCAATCAGGCGTCGGACGCCAGGCCTGTCGGCGTGCCAATCGCCAAACGCGGCTTCGCCTTTGAGCACATTCTGGTCCGCCTGCTGGGCGGCTGCCGGTGTCGCAACAAGGAGGGCAGCGGCCAAGGCCGCAAAGCCGCCAGATCGGATCATCAACGTCCTCCGGGATTCGCCTCGAACAGGGGCAAACGGCATCAGGTATTGATCGTTCCAAGCGGCCGTCCAGCACACGAGGATTTGAAGCCGAACCCGTTCAGTTGCCAGAGGCGTAAAAGTCGTCGTCGAGGCGCTTTTCCAGCGCGACCAGATCGGCCGGCAGCGGTAAACCCATCGCCCGCATCTCTTGCAGCTTCTCGCGCAACTGCTCTTGTACCTCGTGCTGATCCTCTGGCTGGTTGATCATTTCTTCGAGCAGCAGACTGATCTGGGCCTTGAACGATTCCAGCGCCATTCTTTTCTCCTCCTTGCGGCAGGCCCGCGGCGGCTCCTAGCTCAGCATGCGCGAAATCAGCTGCGCCGTATAGTCGACCATCGGTACTATGCGCGCATAATTCAGCCGCGTCGGCCCGATGACGCCGAGCGCACCGACGACACGCGCGTCCTTGTCGCGATAGGGTGCCACCACCAGCGAGGAGCCAGACAGCGAAAACAGCTTGTTTTCCGAACCGATGAATATGCGCACGCCTGGGCCTGCCTCGGCGAGGTCGAGAAGCTGGATCAGCCCATCCTGCGTCTCCAGATCCTCAAACAGATGCCGCAGCAATTCTATGTCGGCCTGGGCAGTGACGTTTTCCAGGAGATTGGCGCGACCGCGCACGATAAGCCGCCCAGGCACGCCGCTTTCAGCGCCTGCCCAGACCGCCAGGCCCTTCTCGACCAGATCCTGCGACAGCGTGTCGAGGGCCGCCCTGGTCTCTTCCTTGATGCGGGCGATCTCGACCCGCGCCTCGGCCAGGGTGCGACCGCGGATATGGGCGTTGAGGAAGTTAGAGGCTTCGTGCAATTGCGAGATGGTGATGCCGGCGGGCAGATCGATGACGCGATTTTCGACGTCGCCGTTCTGCGAGACCAGCACGGCCAGCGCCTTGGTCGGCTCGAGCTGGATGAATTCGATGTGCTTAAGCGCCGCCTCATTCTTGGCGGCGAGCACGAGGCCGGCGCCGCGCGACATGCCGGACAGCATCTGGCTGGCCTCGGTCAGCATATGCTCCAGAGTTGCGCCCGAGCCGGAGGCGCGCACCTGGGCCTCGATGGTGCGGCGCTCCTCGTCGGAGAGGTCACCAAGTTCCATGAAAGCATCGACGAAGAAGCGCAGGCCTGCCTGGGTCGGCAGCCGGCCAGCCGAAATGTGCGGCGCATAGATCAGGCCGAGATGCTCAAGGTCGCTCATCACGTTGCGGATGGTGGCCGGCGACAGCGACGACGGCAGGATGCGCGACAAGCTGCGCGAACCGACCGGCTCGCCATCCCTCAAATAGGAATCGACGATGCGCCGGAAGATGTCGCGCGAACGCATGTCGAGCGATTGAAGCGCGGGCGATTGCAGCGCGTGCGACGGGAGCACGTGCGACTGCAAACCGGGATCGACTGCCTTTGTCATTTCGAGCCAAAAACCTCCGCCCCGAAGATATAGACTTCCGCGGTGTCGGCGCAACCGGTCCATTTTCCTTTGCGCCTCACGCCCCGTGCGGCTACAAGCCGGCCAAGATTCCCCGGCCAAGATTCCGAAGAAAGAAAGAAGCCTGAATGCGCCCTTCCAAACGCCAATTCGACGAAATGCGCCCCATCTCCTTCGAGCGCGGCGTCTCCAAGCATGCGGAAGGCTCGTGCCTGGTGAAGTTCGGCGACACGCATGTGCTGTGTACGGCCAGCCTGGAGGAAAAGGTGCCGGGCTGGATGCGCAACTCCGGCAAGGGCTGGGTGACGGCGGAATACGGCATGCTGCCGCGTTCGACCGGCGAGCGCATGCGCCGCGAGGCTTCGTCCGGCAAACAAGGCGGCCGCACGCTGGAAATCCAGCGGCTGATCGGCCGCTCCCTGCGCGCCGTGGTCAATCTGCAGGCGCTCGGCGAGCAGCAGATCACCGTCGACTGCGACGTGATCCAGGCCGACGGCGGCACGCGCACCGCTTCGATCACCGGCGGCTGGGTGGCGCTCTACGATTGCCTGCGCTGGATGGAAGCCCGCCAGATGGCGAGCCTGAGCAAGGTGCTGAAGGATCACGTTGCGGCAATCTCCTGCGGAATCCATGATGGCCAGCCGGTCATCGACCTCGACTACATCGAGGATTCCTCGGCCGGCACCGACGCCAATTTCGTCATGACCGGCAAGGGCGGCATCGTCGAGATCCAAGGCACGGCCGAGGGCGAGCCGTTCTCGGAAGAGCAGTTCGCGGCGCTGATGGGGCTCGCCAAGAAAGGCATTCAGCGCCTGGTCAGCTTGCAGCAAATGGCGGTGGCTTAGCTGCGGTCCAATATTGATGAGATTGGCGATCCTGTGACTCCTTCCGCAATCCTGGAATCAGCACTCTACGTGACCGACCTTGCTGCCGCGGAACGGTTCTATTCGGGCGTGCTCGGGCTCGATCTGCTCGGTAAGGTCGATGGCAGGCATCTCTTCTTCCGCTGCGGCGACGGCGTGCTGCTTATCTTCAATGCCGAGGCCACCAAAGTGCCGCCGCGGGCCGACGCCAAGCTGCCCGTGCCGCCGCATGGCGCGGTCGGCCAGGGCCATCTTTGCTTCGCCGCAAGCGCGGATGAAATCCCACGCTGGAAAGCGCATCTTGAGGCGAAGAAAATCGCCATCGAAAGCGAGTTCGAGTGGCCGCAAGGCGGCCGCTCGATCTATATTCGCGATCCCTCCGGCAATTCGATCGAATTCGCCGAGCCACGAATTTGGGGCATCTGATGCATTCGCCAACTATTCATTCGCTTGATGGGCATAAGATCATCGTCGCAAGCCACAACGCCGGCAAATTGCGAGAATTCGCCGATCTGATGGCGCCATTCGGCATTGAAGCGAAGTCCGCAAAGGAATACGGCCTGCCGGAACCGGACGAGACCGGCACCACTTTCGAGGAGAACGCCCTCATAAAAGCCTTGGCCGCCGCCAAGGCCACTGGATTGCCGGCGCTGTCGGACGATTCCGGCCTGTGTGTCGATGCGCTCGACGGCGCACCCGGCGTCTACACCGCCAACTGGGCTGAGACGCCGGACGGCTCCCGCGACTTCGGCATGGCCATGCAGCGCACGGAAGTGGCCTTGCAAGAAGTTGGCGCGATCACGCCTGCCCAGCGCAAGGGCCGCTTTGTCGCGGTCATCTGCCTGGCCTTCCCCGATGGCCAGGCGGAATATTTTCGCGGTGAGGTCGAGGGCACGCTGGTATGGCCGCCGCGCGGCGAGCTCGGCTTCGGCTACGATCCGGTGTTCTTGCCCGATGGGTTCGAGAAGACCTTCGGCGAGATGAGCGCGAAGGACAAGCATGGCTGGAAGCCCGGCCAGCCAACCGCATTGTCGCACCGTGCCCGCGCCTTCCAGAAATTCGCGCAAGCCCGATTGGCCGCCGTATGACCATGCTGCTCGACCGCAGGCCTGGTTTCGGCGTCTACGTCCACTGGCCGTTCTGCGCGGCCAAATGCCCGTATTGCGACTTCAACAGCCATGTCCGCCACCAGCCGGTCGACCAGGAGCGTTTTGCCCGCGCCTTCGAGACCGAGCTGGCGACGATGCGCGGCCGCACCGGGCCGCGCGAGGTGACCAGTATCTTTCTTGGCGGCGGCACGCCATCGCTGATGAAACCGCAGACCGTGGCGGCGGTGCTGGATGCAGTGGCGAAGAACTGGACGGTGCCTGATGGCATCGAGGTGACACTGGAGGCCAATCCCTCCTCCGTCGAGGCCGAGCGCTTTCGCGGCTATCGCGCGGCCGGCGTCAACCGGGTATCGCTTGGCGTGCAGGCGCTGCACGACAAGGATCTGCGCTTCCTCGGCCGTTTGCACAATGTCGATGAGGCCCTGCATGCGATCGGCCTGGCGCGCGAGATATTCCCACGGCTGTCGTTCGACCTGATCTACGCGCGGCCCGGTCAGACGCCGGAAGCGTGGCAGGCGGAGCTCGAGCAGGCGATCGGCCACGCCGCAGACCATCTGTCGCTCTATCAGCTGACCATCGAGGAAGGCACGCCGTTCCATGCGCTGCATGCGGCAAGGAAGTTCATCATTCCAGACAATGAGCTTGCCGCCGATCTCTACGCGTTGACACAGGAGATCACCGCCGCGCGCGGACTGCCGGCCTACGAGATTTCCAACCATGCCAGGCCCGGCGCCGAAAGCCGGCACAATCTCACCTACTGGCGTTATGGCGAATATGTCGGCGTCGGTCCCGGCGCGCATGGCCGGTTCGTCGAAAATGGCCGGCGCGTGGTGACGATCGCCGAGAAAATGCCGGAGACTTGGGCCAATCTGGTCGAGGCCAAGGGCCATGGCGTTACCGGCGGCGAGATCCTGACGCGGTCGGAAGAGGCCGACGAGTTCCTGCTGATGGGGCTGAGGCTGGCGGAAGGCATCGACCTTTCCCGCTACGAGGCATTTTCAGGGCGCGGCCTGTCGACGGCACGGCTGTCGGTACTGCAGGACGAAGGCCTGGTGGCGCCGATCGGCAATGCGCGCCTGCGCGCCACGCCGGCCGGCATGATCGTGCTCGATGCGGTCGTGGCGGATTTGGCCAGATAGCACGTTGAAGAACGTTCTCTTCATCTGCAGCCAGAATCGCTTGCGCAGCCCGACGGCGGAGCAGGTGTTTTCCAAGCGGCGGGACATCGAGGTCGCTTCGGCCGGCACTAATCACGATGCCGACATTCCGTTGACGCATGAACTCGTCGCCTGGGCCGACATCATCTTCGTGATGGAAAAAACGCACCGCGCCAAACTGCAGCAGAAATTCAAGACAAGCCTGAAAAAGGCTCGGGTAATCTGCCTCGATATTCCCGACGACTATGCATTCATGGACCCGGCTCTGGTGGGCCTGCTGGAGGCGCGTGTCTCGAAGTATCTGGGTTGAACGATACATCGCGGAGCATGCGCAACCGCGCTTCGAGAACTGTCTCGACCGATCGCTAAGGTTTGCGGGGTCAAGCCTCGTGCTTGTGGCGGTGTTTGGCGCGATCTTTTTCGCTGGTCTCTCCGGAACGGACCGGCTTGATCTCGCTTTTGTCGCGTGAGGCATGGTGCTGGTCGTCTGTGGAATGTGACGCTGCGCCATCGCGGGCGCTTTTTGTTTCGAGGCGGGTGATGAAAATGTCGAAGCGATTGGGCATCGTCCGGTCAGTGCTCCATCGTGCGGTCGGTTTCGTTTGCGGGCTTGCTCTCTGCCGATCGCTGGCGTGCAAGCGGCTTCTTGGCTCTGCCATCTGCGGCTTCGGCAGGCCGGCTCTTGTCGCATGGTGCGGCGAAGCGTTTGCGGCCGGCATAGTAGGGTTCGAAAACGTCCTGTATCGTCAGGCTGTCCATCCTGCTCCTCCCGAGATCAGGGGTAAAATTCGCCGGCAACGGTTTCGTTCCCTACTGTGGCGAAGGCATGGCGGCTGGTTCACGTCGGCATCCCTTTTGGAACCAGGGCCTTTGCAACCCAGGCTTTTGCAACCAAGCGTGAGCCGTGCCAAACAGGGTCGAACGGAGTTGTGCAGGTGACCGGCGAATCGGCCAAACGCAGTTACGTGGTCGGGCAGACCGAAATCGCCGCCCGGCCGCTCGAGCCGGCGCTCTACCTGGTGGCGACGCCTATCGGCAATCTCGCCGACATCACGCTGCGCGCGCTGGAAACGCTCGCCGCCGCCGATATCGTCGCTTGCGAGGACACACGTGTCAGCCGCGTGCTGCTCGACCGCTACGGCATCCGCCGCCGCACCACCGCCTACCACGAGCACAATGCCGGCGAGGCCGGACCGAAGCTGATCGCGGCGCTCGAGGCCGGCCAAAGCGGAGCGCTGAACTCGGATGCCGGCACGCCGCTCATCTCCGACCCCGGCTACCGGCTGGTCGGTGAGGCGCTGGAACGTGGCATTCGTGTCGTGCCGATCCCCGGCCCATCAGCAGCACTTGCCGCCTTGACGGCATCCGGCCTGCCCTCGGACGCGTTTCTGTTTGCCGGCTTCCTGCCGGTGAAGTCCGGGCAGCGGCTGACGCGGCTGGAAGCGCTGAAGGCGGCGCCAGCAACGTTGATCTTATTCGAATCGCCGCGCCGGCTGGCCGAGACGCTCAGTGCCATGGTCGAGGTGCTGGGCGGTGCCCGCAAAGCGGCGATCGGCCGCGAGCTGACCAAGACTTTCGAGGAGATGCGGACCGGCACCCTGCAATCGCTCGCCAGCCATTATGCGGGAGCCGATACGCCCAAGGGTGAAATCGTCATCTGCGTCGGCCCGGCCGATGCGGTCGCTGATGAGCCAGAAGACATCGACCGGCTGCTGCTTTCGCTCGCCGCCGAGATGCCGGCCTCCAAGGCAGCGGCGGAAGCCGCCAAGATGACGGGTGGCCAGAAGCAGGCGCTCTATCGTCGGCTGCTCGACCTCAAGAATGCCGGAAGAGACGGGACCGGCGGAGGCGGCGATGGCTGAACGGCCGAGCGCCAGCCGGCAAAAGGCCTACCGGCGCGGCCATCACGGCGAATGGCTGGCGGCGGCGGCGCTGATGCTGAAAGGCTACCGAATTCTTGCACGCCGCCACCGCACCAGGTTCGGCGAGATCGACCTGATCGCACGGCGTGGCGATCTGGTGCTGATTGTCGAGGTCAAGGCGCGCCGCACTCTGATGGAGGCAATGGAAGCCGTCGGTCGCGAATCGGAGCACCGCATCGAAGGCGCCGCCGATTTCTGGCTGTCGCGCCAATCCGACTACGGAAAATTATCGGTGCGCTTCGACATGGTGGCGGTGCTGCCGTGGCGCTGGCCGGTGCATGTCAAGAATGTGTTTTACGGGCGAAACTAGGCCATTCTCGAAGTGGGGCCGTTTTGCTGCGCCTGCGGTTCAGATCATGGTTGCCGATCTGTCAAGCATCCGCCCAGCGCTGACTGGAACAAAAGCGTTCCTGCGTTGTTCCCCAATCGTCCTGATGTTCGACGGGCTGGTTCAAATGCCGGCCTGGGCAGTCCTCGTGGCAGCTATGCGAGGACAAAGGGATGGCGAGGCAAATGGATCCTGACGATCTCAACCCGGTACGGATCGTCACCGTGTTCGGCGGAACTGGCTTTCTCGGGCGCAGGATCGTGAAGCGGCTCCTGGAAAGAGGTTTCACGGTGCGCGCTGCATCTCGCCATCCGGCTCGCGTGGCCCTGGTCTTTTCCTCGATTACAAGGATGCCCGAGGCAGTCGAGGCGGATATATTGGATGCGTCCTCGATCAGGTCGGCCATTACCGGATCACAGGCGGTCGTGAATGCTGTCAGTCTTTACGTCGAGCACGGCGTCCAGACCTTTGAACGCGTGCATGTGAAAGCCGCGGCCGATCTCGCTGCCGCGTCGCGCGACCGCGCGATCGACCAGTTCGTCCTGATTTCAGGGATCGGCTCCGACCCTCAATCGGATTCGAATTACATAAGGGCGCGTGGGCGCGGAGAGGGTGCCGTGGAAAGCGCATTTCCCGGCGCTTTCATTGTGCGTCCCGCCGTCATGACAGGACCTGACGACGCTTTCCTCACGACCATTGTGAGGATGATACGCCTCCTGCCGGTCTATCCGCTGTTCGGCGATGGTGGCACACGGCTTCAGCCGGTCTATGTGGCGGACGTCGCCGAAGCAGTGAGCCGGCTGATCGACGGGCGAACCCACACGGGTTCATCCATATTCGAATTCGGTGGCCCGCGCATCTATACCTATAAGGAACTGCTTCGGGAGATCGCCCGACAGCTCGATACGCACGTCAAGCTGATGCCGGTGCCGTTTGCGGTATGGAACGCCTTGGCTGGCGTCGCGGAACTCCTCCCGGCTGCCCCCATAACGCGCAACCAGATCGATCTTATGCGTCAGGACAATGTGGCAGCAATCGACGCGCCTGGCCTGAAGGAACTCGACATCGAGCCGCGGGATATCGACGAGGTGATCCGTGCGATCGAACAGCGCCGTGGCGTAGGCTCGCGCTCGTCTCCGCCTTAGGACGGCCCCCTGATCCTGGCGGGAACCTATCGCCGCGCGACAGGTTGGTCGAGCTTGAAGCCGTGAAAGAAGGAAACGAACTATGGCCAGATGCGATCAATGCGGGAATGACTACGACAAGGCTTTCAAAGTGACGATGGCCGAGGAGACCTACACGTTCGACAGCTTCGAATGCGCGGTCCAGAAACTTGCTCCGATATGTCCGCATTGCGGATGCCGGATCATCGGACATGGCGTCGAACAGGATGACATCATCTACTGCTGCGCACATTGCGCCGCGGAGGAAGGTGCGAACGCGCTGACCGATCGCGCGCCTTGATGCACCTTCTTTGGCGTCTCCAGGGCGACCATTCCGAACGACTGCGCCGGGTCATCCCATATAGCCAGTGCTGTCAGCACGACGACGACCAGCCGAGGTCAAGACGCCGAGGTCAAGGCCGCCGCACGTTGACGGAGGCAATGGATGCAGTCGGCCGCGAATTGGAGCACCGTATCGAAGGTGCCGGCGATTTCTGGCTGTCGCACCAATCGGACTACGGAAAATTGTCGGTGCGCTTCGACAAAAGGCAGCGTGCGTCGTCTTGATCGCGCCAGAGCTGTCATGTTCTTGCACGTTCAAGAACCCGCGTTCGACGGCTCGTTTAGACGTCGTTCCGTGGCAAGTCGGCTCCCGCTTGGACGAGTCGCTCCACGACGGCGGCCGCCTCCTCTGGAATGGCCGGTATGGTGCCCGACTTCCGCGTCGATCCGAAATCGAGGCCGGCGAAAAAGAGACCTGGAACAACGCCGACGCCATCCTCGTGGACGGGCTGGCCGGCTGCATCGAGCGCGCCGGGAAGCCGAACCCATGAGAAATCGCCGGTGAAGCCGGTGCACCAGATCACTGATCTGATGCCGCTCGCCGTCCAGTCGAGGGAGCGGATCGGAGGATCGGGCAAGCGCGGTTCAATCGTCTCGGCTGGATCATCCTCGGCCAGTGGCGCTTCGAGGCCGGCGCGCTCGATGTACTCGTCAACCAGGCGCTTGGCATTCGCGGAGACCTCGTCGGCAAATCGCATATGGTCGTCGAGCTCGTCGCCGAAGACGAGGTTGCCGTTCTCCACACCCCTGAAGCGGCCGAGCAGCACCACGCCCTGTGCACTCAGCGATTGCAGGCTGATCGTATGGGTCGCGCCGACCAGCGCGCGGGCCTGCAACTTGCCGGAGGGGAGGACGAGTTCCTTGCGCGGAACGTCGAGAAAACCGGACAGCGTCAGCCATTTAAGTATGTTGCCCCCGCGATAGCGCCGCACCCAACGGCCGTTGCGGCTGGTCGCCAAAAAGACCGCACGTCCGGCCAGCGCCAGATCCTCGGCGATCTGGCCGCCCGACTGACCGCTGCCGACCACCAGCACCGCGCCACTCTCGAACTCGGCCGGGTTGCGATAAGCCGAGGAATCGACTTGGCGAATTGCGGTTGGCAAATCCGCCGACCCTGCTGGCCGGACCTGCCGATTCTGGTCGCCGGTGGCGATCACCACGTTGCGCGCCAGAAATGCCCCGTCCGTCGTGATGATGCGAAAGATCCCGTCGTCTCTCGTCAGCTCTTGCACCGGAGTTTGGGTGCTTACCGGCAGGCGGTGCCGCTCGGCATAGCCTTCGAGATACGCGACAAATTCGTGGTGGGTTATCGCGCCCCACGGCTCGGGCCCCTCGTAGGAATCACCGGGTAAGATGGAGCGAATGGTCGGCGAATTGAGTCGAAACGAGTTCCAGCGCTGCGTTCGCCACGTCTCGCCGATCCGGCCTCGATCGAGCACACGGTGGTCGCGGCCCTGCCGTTTCAAGAAGTAGCTGACGCCGAGTCCCGCCGGACCGGCGCCAATAACGAGGGCGTCAAGAACTTCGCTCATGCATTCCCCTGCCAACCATACGTCCACAAGATCGTGTGGCTCGGCTTCGGGCAAGAATAGAGTTCCCGCTGGGATTGCGCTATCTTCCGATTCGGGTGCGGCCCACGCCTCCTCCCTCCGCTCGGGAAAGTATAATTCATACGGGGCTACCTAGTCATCAAACCGACTGTTCGAGCACCAAGCATAAGGAGGGATTGCCAAAACTGCTCGCAATAGGAGGTTGGAATGAAGCTGTCGGCGCCAATTTACCATCTGAAGCGCAGGGCCAGGCTCTTATCCCGCGAAGAAAAAATCCCACTTCATGAAGCGCTTAACCGCATAGCCCTTCAGGAAGGCTACAATGATTGGAGCCTCCTTGCCGCGAAACTGTCCGCTGCAAGGCCGGCCGGCAAGCTGATTGCGCGATTGAAGCCCGGTGACCTGGTGCTACTCGGCGCGCGGCCGGGGCAAGGCAAAACCCTAATGAGCCTCGAACTCGCCGTGGAGGCCATGAAATCCGGCAATCGAGCCATGTTCTTCACGCTGGAATACACCAAAAAAGACGTTGTTGAGCGCTTCGAAGCAATCGGGGCGGAGTACGCGCAGTTCGATAGGCTGTTCGAATTCGACTGCTCCGACGCCATAAGTGCCGATTACATCGTCAACACGTCCGCGTCAGCGCCTCGCGGCACCCTGATGGTCGTAGACTATCTGCAATTGCTCGACCAGAAGCGCAAAAATCCCGAATTGGCCGTGCAGGTCCGCGCGCTGAGGGTATTTGCGCGGGATCGAGGGCTGATCATCGTCTTTATTTCTCAGATCGATCGATCATATGATCCATTGAAGAAGCCGTGCCCGGATATTCGAGATGTCCGGTTACCGAACCCTCTGGATTTGCAGCTGTTTGACAAGACTTGCTTCTTGAACAAGGGGGAAATCCAGTTCCAGCCAGCGAACTAGGCAGGCCCCAATCCGGGGCTCCTGTCGTGCCGCATCGATTGCGTTCCGACAGGGGCTTAGAATCACCGCCAATCTCAGTCTTATAGCTGCACCGGCTCATCTCCAGATGGCCAGCCCCGCCAGGCCGACGATGCCGACGACCAGCCGCCACCAGCCGAACAGCGCGTAGCCATGGCGCGAGACGTAGTCGAGCAGGAAGCGCACGACGATTAGCGCGGTGACGAAGGCGGCGACGAAACCGACGGCGATGATGGGCAGGTCGGCGCTGCTCAGCACATTGCGGTTCTTGAACAGGTCGAAGGCGAAGGCGCCGACCATCGTCGGGATGGCAAGGAAGAAGGAGAATTCCGCCGCCGCCCGTTTGTCGACGCCGAGCAGCAGCGCGCCGACGATGGTCGAACCCGAGCGCGACGTGCCGGGGATCAGCGACAGGCACTGAAACAGCCCGATCTGCAGATAAAGCCTGGTCGGAAACCGCTCGACATCGTGGTAATAGGGCTTCGGCTTCATGCGATCGACCAGCAGCAGGATGACACCGCCGATGATCAGCATGATGCAGATCAGCCGCGGCGATTCGAACAGCACCGTCTTGATGAAATCGTGCGTCAGCGCGCCGATAATGGCCGCCGGCAGGAATGCGATGAGGATGCCAAGGACGAAATGCCGCGTCAGCCGATCGTAGGGCAGCTCGAGCAGCATCTTCCAGAGACGGCGGAAATAGACGCTGAGAATCGCCAATATGGCGCCGAGCTGGATCAGGATCTCGAAGGCCTTGCCGGTCGAATGAAAGCCGAGGAAATGGCCGGCAAGCAGGATATGACCGGTTGAAGACACCGGAATAAACTCGGTCAGGCCCTCGAGCATGCCGAGCAGCAGCGCTTCGACGACGGTCTGGCTTTCCATGGCAACCTCGGCGTTGGAGTGAGGGCGTGAGAAAAGGGCTTGCTTGTCACGGCGCGGAACTCCCCCTATAGGTCGCAGCACCCTGACAGCCCCTGAATCGGGCGGCCAAGACTTACCGGCGCAGCCGGCGATTTGCCAGTGCGCTCTATTATCGCGGGACCATGCTGACGCTTTTCCACCATCCGATGTTCGCCAGCTGCCGCTTCGTCCGCCTCGCCTTTGGCGAGTATGGCGAGGAACTGGCGCTGATCGAAGAGAAGCCGTGGACGCGGCGCAAGGAGTTCCTGGCGCTGAACCCGGCCGGCACGCTGCCGATCCTGCTCGCCGAAGGCGACGTGCCGATCGTTGGCGCAGTGGTCATTGCCGAATATCTCGACGAGACGCGCGGGGTACTCAAGCGCGACAAGCGGCTGTTCGCCGAGGATCCGATGGAGCGCGCCGAAATCCGACGGCTGACCGATTGGTACCTCAACAAGGCGGAAAGCGAGGTTACCCGGCACCTGGTGCGCGAGCGCGTCCTGAAGCCGGTCATGCCGGAAACGGCAGGCGGCGGCTCGCCCGATTCGGCGGCGATCCGCGCCGCCCGCGCCAATATCCGCCAGCACATGAAATACACCAACTGGCTGGCCGGCACCCGTCATTGGCTGGCCGGCAACAAGGTCACCTATGCCGATCTCGCGGCGGCGGCGGCACTGTCGGTGCTCGACTATCTCGGCGAGATCGACTGGCGCGAACACAGCGCCGCGCGCGAATGGTATACAAGGGTGAAATCACGGCCTTCGTTCCGGCCGCTTCTGTCCGACCGGGTGCGCGGCCTGTCGCCGGTGTCACATTATGCGGACCTCGATTTCTGATACGGCAAAGCTGCGCGCGCTGATCGACTGCGAGGCGCGGAATGCCGGCTTCGACGCCATTGCCGTCACCACGCCCGATGCGATTCCGCAGGCGCCGGAACGGCTGGCCGAATTCGTTGCCGACGGCTTTCACGGCTCGATGGGCTGGATTGCCGAAACGCTCGAGCGGCGAGGCAAACCGACGACGCTTTGGCCAGAGGTCCGCTCGATCATCGTGCTGGCGATGAATTACGGCCCCGACCACGACCCACGCGACATCCTGGCAAAGCGCGACCGCGGCGCGATCTCGGCCTATGCGCAGAACCGCGACTATCATGACGTGATGAAAGGCCGGCTGAAGGAGATCGCCGGCAAGATCGTGGCGCGCGCCGGCGGGGACGTGAAAGTGTTTGTCGACACCGCGCCGGTGATGGAAAAGCCGCTGGCCGAGGCGGCCGGCCTCGGCTGGCAAGGCAAGCACACCAACCTGGTCAGCCGCGCGCATGGCTCCTGGCTGTTCCTCGGCACCATCTTCACGACGGCCGAGCTGGTGCCGGACGCGCCTGAGAACGATCATTGCGGCTCCTGCCGGGCCTGCCTCGACGCCTGCCCGACGGACGCCTTTCCGGCGCCTTACCGGCTCGATGCGCGGCGCTGCATTTCATACCTCACCATCGAGAACAAAGGACCGATCCCGCATGAGTTCCGGGAAAAGATCGGCAATCGCATCTATGGCTGCGACGACTGCCTGGCCGCCTGCCCGTGGAACAAGTTCGCCCAAGCCGCTTCGGAGGCAAAGCTTGCCGCCCGCGCGGACTTGCGCGAACCGCCGCTCGCCGAGCTGCTGCGTCTCGACGACACTGCCTTCCGCACGCTTTTTTTGGGCTCGCCGATCAAGCGCATCGGCCGCGACCGTTTTATCCGAAACGTGCTGATAGCGGCCGGCAATTCCCAGGACTTGTCGCTGGCCGGCGCCGTTCGCGCGCTGCTCGACGACGCCTCGCCCCTGGTTCGCGGAGCTGCGGTATGGGCGCTGTCGCGGCTGGTGCCGGGTCGGGAGTTCGCCGAACGTGCCGCAGCCGCTTTGCAAGCAGAACATGACGAGGCGGTGAGAGGCGAATGGCTTCTGGCCCTGCCAAAGCCGATCGAGGCGCATACATGACAAAAAAGCAGATTTTCATCTTCGGCGCCGGTTATTCGGGCCGGGCCTTCGCCCGCGCCAACAGGGATGCCGACACAACGATCTTCGGTACAACACGGTCGCTGGAAAAATTCGCGGCGCTGCGGCAAGCCGGTATCGTGCCGCTGCGTTTCGATGGCACGCTGACCTCCGAAATCGGCGATGCCCTTGGGAAGACAACCCATCTCGTCGTCTCGGTCGCGCCGGACAAGGCCGGCGATCCGATGCTGGGCGCGGCACGCGAGGAGATCGCGGCCAACATGCCGGAGCTCGAATGGATCGCCTATCTCTCCACCGTCGGCGTCTATGGCGACCGTGGCGGCAATTGGGTGGACGAGGCCGCCGAATGCCGGCCGTTGTCGAAGCGGTCGGTGATGCGTGTTGCAGCCGAGCAGGATTGGCTACAATTGGGCCATGACATCCACCGGCCGGTGGCGATCCTGCGGCTTTCCGGCATTTACGGGCCGGGCCGCAACGCCCTGGTCAACCTGGAAAACGGCACTGCGCGGCGGCTGGTCAAGCCGGGCCAGGTGTTCAACCGCATCCATTGCGACGATATTGCCGGTGCGCTCTGGCATCTCGCCGAGGGCAATCGCGGCGGCATCTTCAACGTCACCGACGACCTGCCGGCGCCGCCGCAGGACGTCGTCGCCTATGCCGCCCAATTGATGGGCATCGAGCCGCCGCCCGAAATTCCGTTCGAGACCGCCCAACTTTCGCCCATGGCGCGGTCTTTCTACAGCGAGAACAAGCGTGTCGCCAACGCGGCAATCAAGGCGGCCGGTTATGGCTTTCGCTTTCCCGACTATCGCTCGGCGCTCGATGCCATGTGGGCGAGCGGCGACTGGCGCGACGGCGAGGCGCGCAGCCCGATGAAACGGTCATGATCGATACGTTGCGCGGGCTATGGTATGATGCGGTTCAAATCGCGGAGGGGTCCAGCTTGGGGAAGACGTTAGCGCGAGCCTTGCCGGGCAAAACGCTGCTGCTGACGGCAGTACTGGCCATCGCCGGCTTGGCGGCGCTTGCAACGCAGCCAGGGAGCGCCGAGCAACGGGCAAAGGACCTGTTCGGCGCCAAAAAGCTGCCGGCACTCGCAGCAGCGCAATCGATCGGCTTTTATTCCAAAGGCTGTTTTTCCGGCGGCGTCGCCCTACCCATGGACGGCCGGCACTGGGAGGTGATGCGACCGTCGCGCAATCGTCGCTGGGGCCATCCGGCAATGATCGCGCTGATCGAGAAACTGTCGCGCGATGCCGCTGCCGACGGCTGGCCGGGCTTGCTGATCGGCGACATCTCGCAACCGCGCGGCGGTCCGATGCTGACCGGCCATGCCTCGCACCAGATCGGCCTCGACGCCGACATCTGGCTGACGCCGATGCCCGACCGTAAGCTCTCGGCCGAAGAGCGCGAAAACATCAGCGCTACCTTGATGGTCGATGAAAAGACCCATTTGGTGAAGGACGGGCTGTGGACGCCGATGCACACGCGGTTGTTGAAGCGCGCCGCGAGCTATCCCGAAGTCGAGCGCATCCTGGTCAATCCCGGGATCAAGAAGAAGCTCTGCGACACGGTCAAAGGCGACCGTAGCTGGTTGCGCAAGGTCAGGCCGTTCTGGGGCCACGACTACCACTTCCACATTCGCATCGGCTGCCAGGCTGGATCACCCGACTGCAAGGCACAGGAAGCGACGGCGCCAGGCGATGGCTGCGACCAGGCGCTGGCCTGGTGGTTCACCGAGGAGCCGTGGCGCCCCAACAAGAACCCGGACAAGCCGAAGGCACGCGACCTGATGACCATGGCGAACCTGCCCAGGCAATGCCAGTTCGTGCTCGACGCGCCAGCTCCGCCGTCGGCGGAAGCAGTCACCTACTATGGCGACGGCGTGCCGATCGCGGCCGTACCTGCTCCCGCGGCAGAGTCTTCGCCGCCGCCGACGGTCGCAGCCGGCGCGGCAGCGCTTCCGGCCTCGGCGAACGCCTTTGTGGCAACGCCCGAGATCGGCATTCCGCTGCCGCGGCCACGACCGGGGCACTGATGCGGGCAGCGTGTTCGCTGTCTGCATCCGTGCATCTCCACTTCGAAAACCGATTTCCCTTTTTGCGGTCATGCGCTAGTCAACGAGAGAACGGCGATACGCGTCGGGAACGGACGAGAGCATGCCAGGCGTAAGCGACGACGACACTCTGTTGCGATTTCCGATCCTGATCGGCGATATAGGCGGCACCAATGCGCGCTTCTCGATCGTACTAGACGCGAATTCCGAGGCCGGCGAGCCGACCATCGTCCAGACCGCCAACTTCAATACGATTGACGAGGCGATCCAGTCGGCCGTGCTCGACCGCTCGTCGGTCCGGCCGAATTCAGCTGTGCTGGCGGTAGCCGGTCCTGTCGAAAGCGACGAGATCCCGCTTACCAATTGCCCATGGATCGTCAAGCCGAGACAGATGTTCGCCAGTCTCGGTCTCAGCGACGTCGTGGTGCTCAACGATTTCGAGGCACAGGCGCTGGCTGTCGTCGCGCTCGGCGAAGAGCATATGGAAAAGATCGGCGGCGACGAGCCGGAACCGAATTCCGGGCGGGTGGTGCTCGGCCCGGGAACCGGGCTCGGTGTCGCCGGGCTGGTTTATGCGCTGCATCACTGGATACCGGTGCCCGGCGAGGGCGGCCATATGGATATCGGCCCGCGCTCACCGCGCGATTTCCAGGTGTTTCCGCATATCGAGAAGCTCGAGGGCCGCATCTCCGGCGAACAGATCCTGTCCGGACGCGGCCTGGTCAATGCCTACCGGGCGGTGGCCAAGGCGGACGGCAAGCCGTCGCCCTTTACAACGCCTGCCGAGGTCACCGCCGCGGCGCTGGCAAAGAACGATCCGGTGGCCGAAGAGGCGCTGTCGATCTTCGTCACTTGCCTAGGGCGCACCGCCGGCGATCTCGCTCTGGTGTTCATGAGCCGCGGCGGCGTGTTTCTCACCGGCGGCATCGCGCAAAAAATCCTGCCGGCGCTGCGCACCGGCAATTTCCGCGCCGCCTTCGAGGACAAGGCGCCGCACAGCGCCCTGATGCGCGGCATGCCGGTCTACGTCATCACCCATCCGCTTGCGGCGCTTTTAGGGCTGGCCGCCTATGCCAGAAATCCGTCGCTGTTCGGCGTGCAGACGGCGGGGCGGCGCTGGCGGGTTTAGGACACAAGCTGCGCCGCGACGAAGTTTCCCGTCCCCGGCCATAGGCAAGCCGCCATCGGGGCGTTAAGAGGTTGCCGAATTGCAGTCCGGCCGAACCGAAACCACAAAGCGCTCCAACGTGACAATTCCAGCACCAACCAAAGGGAAAGTCCGTCCCAGCGAGATCGTGGCGGTGATCCGCCGCATCATCGCCGAGAACAGCCGCGATTATCGCTGGTACTATGCTCTTGCCGTGCTGTGCCTGGTGACGATCGCGGCGACGACCGCCTTCACAGCCTGGATCATGAAGGATGTCATCGATCAGATCTTCTACCAACGGCGCGGCGATCTTATCGCGCTGATCAGCGTGTCGATCCTGGCCGCCTTTATGCTGCGCGGCCTGGCCAGCTACGGCCAGGCAGTGACGCTGGCCAAAATCGGCAACAATCTGGTGGCGCGCTATCAACGCCGCATCTTCGACCATCTGATGAAGCTCGGCGTCGGCTTCTTCAATGACACCCGCTCGGGCCGGCTCGCCGCGCAGATCAACGAGAACGTCAACGGCATCCGCGATCTCCTGTCGATGACGCTGACATCGCTGGCGCGCGATGCGGTATCGCTTGTCGCGCTAGTCGGCGTCATGATCTGGCAGGACCCGATGCTCTCGGCGATGTCGCTGCTGATCGGCCCGCCCTTGATCTACAGTGTCACCTATCTGATGCGCCGGGTGCGTCGCATCACCCGTGAATCGGTGCAGATCAACTCGCGGCTGATCGGCGCCATGCAGGAAGCGACGCAAGGCATCGCCATCGTCAAGGCCTTCACCCTGGAAGACGAGCTGTCGCGCCGCATCGGCGGCCTCGTCGCGGGCGCCGAGCAGCGGGCAAACAAGATCGCCCGCGTCTCGGAACGGCTGACGCCTATCTCCGAAATGCTGGCCGGCTTCGCCGTCGCCGGCGTCATCGCCTATTCCGGCTACCGGGCGACCGTCGGCGGCCAGCCGCCGGGCGCGGTGTTTGCCTTCATCACCGCCCTGCTGCTTGCCTATGATCCGGCCAGGCGGCTGGCGCGTATGCAGGTTGGCATGGAAAAGTCGCTGGTCAATGCGCGCATGATCTACGAGCTTCTCGACCTCGAGCCGCAGCAAGGTGACGTGCCGGCAGCCGCCGAGGCGAAATTCACCTCTGGCGAAGTGCGCTTCAACAACGTGTCCTTCCGCTATGTCGAAGAGGCGCCGGTCCTGCAGGATCTGACCTTTGTCGCCGCCGCCGGCAAGGTGACCGCCATCGTCGGAGCCTCGGGCGCCGGCAAGACGACGCTGGTTGCGCTGCTGCAGCGCTTCTACGATGTCGAGTCGGGCAGGATCGAAATCGACGGCCAGGACATTTCAAAGGTCACCAAGCATTCGCTGCGCGGCTCGATCGCCTATGTATCGCAGCAGCCCTATCTGTTAGAAGGCACCATCCGCGACAACATCCGCTACGGCAGGCTGAGCGCCACCGACGCAGAGATTGAACGCGCCGCCCAACAGGCCGCGGCACACGATTTCATTCGCCAGCAGCCGCAAGGCTACGACACGCCGGTCGGCGAGAATGGCGTGACGCTGTCGGGCGGCCAGCGCCAGCGCCTATCGATTGCACGCGCCATCGTTCGGCAGGCGCCGATCCTGCTGCTCGACGAAGCGACCTCGGCGCTCGACAACGAGGCCGAGGCCCGCGTCCAGGAAGCGCTGACCCATGTCATGGAAGGGCGCACCACCATTGTCATCGCGCACCGGCTGTCGACGGTGGTCAATGCCGACCATATCATCGTGCTGGAGCAGGGCCGGCTGGTCGAACAGGGCACGCATGCCTCGCTGATGGCCGACCCGCACAGCGTCTATGCGCGGTTCCATCGGGTGCAAGGCAGGAAAGGGCTGGGGCTTGTCGATGACGCCAAGCCAATCCAGACTGCGGCGCAAAATGATCACGCGAAAAAGGCGGTCGGGAGACATTCATGAGCGACACGCCGACCGTGAGTGAAATGGGCCTGGTGGTGGTGGGCGCGGCTGGCCGCATGGGCCAGGCGCTGATCCGCGCCATCCACACGATACCGGGCGCGCGTGTCGCCGGCGCCATCGCGCCGGCCGGTTCGCCACATCTCGGCAAGGATGCCGGCGAGCTGGCCGGCGTCGGCAGGCTCGGCGTGGCGATCGGCGACGATCCGCTGCCGGCCTTCGCCAAGGCCGACGGCGTGCTCGATTTCACCACGCCGGCAGCGACCGTCGAATTCGCCGGCTATGCGGCGCAGGCGCGCATCGTCCATATCATCGGCACCACCGGCTGCTCGGCTGAAGACAATGCCAGGATCGCGGCGGCGGCGCGGCACGCGACGGTGGTCAAGTCAGGCAATATGAGCCTCGGCGTCAATCTGCTGGCGGTGCTGGTTGAGCAGGCGGCGCGCGCGCTCGATGCCGACGATTTCGACATCGAGATCCTGGAAATGCACCACCGGCACAAGGTCGATGCTCCGTCGGGCACGGCGCTGCTGCTCGGCGAGGCCGCCGCTGCCGGGCGCGGCGTAGCACTTGCCGGCAACGATGTTCGCGTGCGCGACGGCCATACCGGCGTGCGCAAGGCAGGCTCGATCGGTTTCGCCAGCTTGCGCGGCGGCTCGGTGGTCGGCGACCACAGTGTGGTGCTGGCCGGTACCGGCGAGCGCATCACGCTTGCCCATCATGCCGAGGACCGGGCGATCTTTGCCCGCGGCGCGGTCAAGGCAGCCCTGTGGGCGCGCCGCCGCAAGCCGGGCCTCTATTCGATGCGGGACGTGCTCGGCCTGACAAGCTGATCCACAGATTTGGCTGATCCACAAGATTTGGCTGATCCACAAGATTTGAAGGAGCAAATATGTCGAGAACTCTCGTGCTCGTGCGCCACGGCCAGAGCGAATGGAACCTGAAGAACCTATTTACCGGCTGGCGCGACGTCGACCTGACCGAACTGGGCCATGCCGAGGCCAAGTCGGCCGGCGCCAAGCTCAGGGCGCGCGGCATGAAGTTCGACATCGCCTTCACGTCGTCGCTGATCCGGGCGCAGAAGACCTGCCAGCATATTCTCGACGCCGTTGGCCAGAGCGACCTCGAGACCATTCGCGACCAGGCGCTGAACGAGCGCGACTATGGCGATCTCTCAGGCCTCAACAAGGATGATGCGCGCAAGAAATGGGGCGAGGAGCAGGTGCATGTCTGGCGCCGCTCCTATGACGTGCCGCCGCCCGGCGGTGAAAGCCTGAAGGACACCGGCGCGCGCGTCTGGCCCTATTACCTGCACGATCTGCAACCGCATGTGCTGCGCGGCGGCACCGTGCTGGTGGCGGCGCACGGCAATTCGCTGCGCGCGCTGATCATGGCGCTGGACGGCAAATCGGGCGAGGAGATCGTCAAGCTCGAGCTCGGCACCGGTGTGCCGATCATCTACACGCTCAACGCCGATTCCACGGTGGCGTCGAAGGAAGTGCTGGAGCATTGAGCCGGAGAAGGAACGCGGCTTTCAAAAAAGCGCGTTGACACTCATCCCTCGCCCGCTTAATGAGCGCGCACCAGCCCAGATGGCGGAATTGGTAGACGCGCACGGTTCAGGTCCGTGTTCCGCAAGGAGTGGAGGTTCGAGTCCTCTTCTGGGCACCATTCTCAAGGCAAGTCCTTGTCAGGACAAGCCTTTATGAAAAATCAAAAGCTTAAGCGCTGCGCTTGGTACAGGATGCTGGTACAAAGGCGGCGTTGCTATGGGCGTTATCGTGCGCAATCTTTATTTCGTTGACGGACGGGCGAAGTTCCGGAAGGTCATCCCTGAACGGCTGCGGCCGCACATCGACGGCAACATTACCGAGTTCGTCCGCTGGCTTGGGCGTGGCGGCAAAGCCGACCCAGCTATCCTGAGCAAGTGTGCTGAAGCTGCCGAGGAATGCGGCAGGCTTATCGCGATTGCAAAGAAGCGCCTTGAGGGCCGTTTTGATGACCTGAGCGCTGAGATGATCGCCCATATCATTTCCTGTGAGCGCAGCAACATGCTGCAGCAAGACGAGGAAGATAGGTTCGATGGTGAGGCCGAAGCCGTCTTCGAAGCTGTCCGCGAACAGCTAAAGCAGGTACCCGGCACCGTCATTAACATCGATCCGGACAGGCGATGGAACAATCGACAGGAGGCCCTGGAGGCCTTCTTGGCCGATTGCCGGCATCATTACGCGCGGGGCAACATACCCACGAGCCTGCATTGGGAGATCGAGCAGCTCTGCGCTGCGCATGGCCTGCATGTCGAAGTTGGCGGTCTCAGCTTCCGCCGGCTAGGCAAGGCGTACCTCGCTATGCTGATCGAGGTCAGCGAGGCGCAACTCAAGCGGCAGAACGGCGAAATAGTGCCAACACCGGACCCGTCGGCTCCGCCAATCGATACTGCTGAGGCGGACCGAGGGCTCACACTCAGGGAAATGGCCGAGAAGAAACTCGCCATGAAGAAGAAGGGCTATTCGACCACCGAGGCGACCGAGACTGCCTTGCGGCTGTTTGAGAGCGTCTACGATGAGCACCGGGCGATGACCTCGGTTACGCGACGGGAAGTTGCCGAGTGGATATTCCTGCTCCAGCAGAGGCCAAAGCAGCCTGAGAAGCAGCACCGCGCGCTTGGATTGCGGGAAATGGTCGAGGTCTACAAAGATCGGCCCGATGTCCAGCGGATAACCGGCAAGAGCGTGAATGGACACGTCAGCCACCTGAACTCGATTTGGACGTGGGCGCGGCAACGGGGCTATGTGGAACGAAGCCTCGACAACCCGTTCGGCGAACAACGGGTTGAAGAGGTCGCCCCAGAGGCGGACGAAGGGTTCACGCCTGCACAGTTGCAGGCAATCTTCCGGCTGCCAGTCTTTACTGCTGGGGAACGCCCCAAGGGCGGGCGGGGTGAGGCAGCGTTTTGGCTACCGCTGCTGCTGCTGTTCTACGGGACACGTCCGGAGGAGATGTGTCAGCTTCTGGTCAGCGACGTGTTCCAGGATGAAGACGAAGGCATCTGGTGCCTACGGATCACCGACGAAGGTGACCACCCAGTCAAAGGTTCCCGTAGCATCAAGGCCGATGGCAATCCTCTTGTTCGGCGCACTCTGCCGGTGGCCCGTATTCTCCTTGATCTCGGGTTCACGGACTATGTCGAGCATCTTCGGCGTTCGGGTGAACAGGCTCTGTTCCCGAAGCTCACCGTCAAAGGCAAACGTGGCTATTTGCACGCGAGCTTCGCGACTTGGTGGGGCGGCTATGCACGAAGCCATGGGGCTATTCCTGAACACGGAAATAAGCCCCTGCGTGGCTTCCGTGACACGTGGACTACGGCGGCATCGCGCTCGGGATTGACCGAGGAAGAGCGCGAATGGATACAGGGTCACTATGTCGGCAAAGGAAAGACGAGCAACCGGCGGTACGGCATACGTGACTTCGGTCGCAAGATCGACGAGGTGACCTTCAAAGGTCTTGACCTGTCGGGCTTGCTGGCACCGAGCTAGCCGGGTAAGGGCGAAACCGCCATCTGTTGAGCTTCGTGCGGCGCTCGGCCGTTCAATACAACTTCGGCCATGACCTGTTAGGGAAACTGTGCAAACATTGCTCTGGGGGAGTAATGAGCGGCACGTCCAATTTCCTGTTTCTGACGGTTCACGACCAGCGTCTTGCCACGCTCGGGGCGTTAGCCGAACGCTATTTCCAGGACGACCCCTCCACCGCGATCTTCAAGTTGCGGCAGTTCGCCGAGCTGATGGCCAAGCTGATAGCCGCGAGCCATGCGGCCTATCGCGACGAGCGCGAGAGTTTCAACGATCTGCTTCGGCGGTTGTCCTATGAGCGTATCATACCGAGGGAAGTCGCCGACCTCTTCCACGCGCTGAAGAACGTCGGAAACGACGCGGCCCATGAGATCAAGGGCTCTCGCAGCAAGGCCCTGACCGCCCTGAAAAATGCCCGGTCGCTGGGTGTCTGGTTCCACCGTACCTACGGCGGGCAGCCCGGCTTCAATCCCGGCCCCTTCGTTCCTCTTCCCGAGCCGGTCGATGCCACTGCACCGTTGCTTGAAGAGATCGAGGCGCTGCGCCGCAAAATCGCGGAGAGCGAAGAGACTATCACCACCGCCCGCCGCGACGTCGAGCAAATCCGCGTTCGCGAGACCGTTGAGGAGCGGTTCAAGCGCGAGGCCGAGGAACGGGTGGTGTGGGAGCAGCTTGCCCACGAGAGTGAGGCCGAGAAGTCGGCCCTTGTCGCTCGGCTTGTAAGCCTCCAGGCGGGGCTGGTGGTCCCGTCTCTCCAGGGGTTCAACGAGGCGTCCACTCCCTTCCTCGCCTTCGAGCATCCGGAGAGCGAAACCGAGAAAGTAGCACTCGCCGCCAAGCTCGCAAGCATCCAGGCCGAGGCCGCAGCCGCACCACGCTCCGAAGTAGCCGAACTGATTGAACGCGGCGAGGAAGCCGCCACGAAGATCGACCTCGACGAGAGCCAGACCCGCGCCCTTATCGACCAGCAGCTTCGGGATCGCGGCTGGGAAGCCGACACCAAGGCACTTCGCTACAGCGTCGGCGTCCGCCCAGCCAAGGGCCGCAAGATGGCTATTGCCGAGTGGCCGACCGCCAGTGGTCCGGCCGACTACGCTCTCTTCATCGGCACCATGCTCGTCGGGGTCGTGGAAGCCAAACGCCAGCGCAAGAATGTGTCGGCAGCAATCGACCAAGCCGAACGCTATTCGGCCGGGATCAGCGACAGCGGCGACTTCGTCTTGGCGGGCGGGCCGTGGGGCGCGCATCGCGTGCCGTTCGTCTTCGCTGCGAACGGGCGCTCGTATCTAAAGCAGATCGAAACCGCAAGCGGCATCTGGTTCCGGGACACGCGGCGTAGCGCCAATCACCGCCGCGCGCTGGTGGACTGGCTGACGCCGGAGGGCTTGGCCGGGCTTCTGGAGGTCGATCAGGACGCCGCCACCGGCGCCTTGGAGATCGAGCCGTTCGAGTTCGGCTTCCCGTTCCGGTCCTATCAGGAAGCGGCCATTCGGGCCGTAGAGACTGCCTTGGCAGCCGAGCAGCGCTCGATGCTGGTGGCGATGGCGACCGGCACCGGCAAGACCAAGCTGGCCATTGCACTGCTCTATCGCCTGCTCTCAGCCAAGCGCTTCCGCCGCATCTGCTTTGTCGTCGACCGCAGCGCGCTCGGACACCAGACCGAGGGCGAGTTCTCCACCACCAAGGTTGTATCCGGCAAGACCTTTGCCGAAATCTTCGGCCTGAAGGGATTGGATGACGTGGTGCCCGAGCTGGAAACGAAGGTCCACATCTGCACCATTCAGGGGCTGGTCAAGCGCGTCCTGTTCGCCGACACCTCCGAAGCCCCGCCGGTCGACCAGTACGATCTGATGGTCATCGACGAGTGCCATCGAGGCTACCTTCTCGACCGGGAGATGTCGGACGCCGAACTCAGCTTCCGGGGCCAGGACGACTACATCTCGAAGTACCGGCGCGTGTTGGAGTACTTCGACGCGGTCAAGATCGGACTGACCGCCACGCCCGCGCTGCACACCACCGACATCTTCGGCGACCCGATCTTCCGTTACTCCTACCGCGACGCTGTCGTCGACGGCTACCTGATCGACCACGAGCCGCCGATACGCATCGAGACGGCGCTGGCGCGGGCAGGGATCAAGTTCGAGAAGGACGAGCAGCTCGACCTCCTGAACACCCTGACCGGCGAAGTCGACCTTGCCCACGCCCCTGACGAAATCCGCTTCGAGGTGGACCAGTTCAACAAGCAGGTGATCACGCCGGAGTTCAACCGCGTCGTCGCCGAGGAACTGGCGAAGCACATCGACCCGGCCTTGCCCGGCAAGACGCTGATCTTCGCCGCCACCGATGCCCATGCTGACGTCGTGGTGAGCGCAATCAAGAAGGCGTTTGCCAAAGCCTATGGCGAGATCGACGACGCAGCGGTGAAGAAGATCACCGGCAGCGTGGATAAGGTGCAGAACCTGATCCGCTCGTTCCGCAACGACGCCAATCCGCAGATCGTGGTGACGGTCGATCTGCTCACCACGGGCATCGACGTGCCGAAGATCGCCAATCTCGTCTTCCTCCGCCGGGTCAACAGTCGCATCCTGTATGAGCAGATGATCGGGCGGGCGACGCGTCAGTGCCCAGAGATCGGCAAGGACGTGTTCCGCATCTTCGATGCCGTGGACCTCTACCCGCATCTCCAGGACCTCACCGACATGAAGCCGGTCGTGGTCAATCCCTCGATCACTTTCGAACAGCTCGTGCGCGAACTGGTCGAGGCGACCGAGGATGCCCATCGCAACACGATCCGCGAGCAGCTTGCCGTGAAGCTGCGCCGTCGCCTGAAGAAGCTGCCCGAGGAGGCCCGACAGCGGTTCGAGGCGGTTGCGGGCGAGAGGCCCGAGGCAATGCTGAGGCGCCTATTGGCCGACGATGCTCCGGCCCTAGCGGAATGGCTGAAGGATCGTTCCGCCGTTGGCCCGATCCTGGACTGGCAGGGCGATGGCGACAACCCGCGCTTCGTCCCGATCTCGCACCATGCCGATGAGGTCGTGGCCGTCAGCCGTGGCTATGGTGAGGCGACGAAGCCACAAGACTTCCTCGACGGTTTCTCCGCCTTCGTTCGTGGCAACGTCAACACCATCGCCGCGCTGAAGCTGGTCGTGACGCGCCCACGGGATCTGACCCGCGCCGATCTGAAGGAGCTTCGTCTTGCGCTCGACCGCAACGGCTACTCCGAAGCCAATCTGCGCCGGGCATGGGCGGACGCGAAGAACCAGGAGATCGCGGCGTCGATCATCGGTTTCGTCCGACAGGCCGCCATCGGTGATCCGCTCATGCCTTATGAGGATCGTGTAAGGGATGCCATGCGCCGTATCATGGCCAGCCAACCGTGGACCGAGCCGCAGAGGCAGTGGCTGAAGCGCATCGGCGAACAGATCGAGAAAGAAGTGCTGGTTGATCGGGAGGCTATCGACAAGGAGCCGTTCATCAAGGATGGAGGGTTCAACCGGCTCAACAAGGTGTTCGGTGGCGGCCTCCAAACCCTGCTCGCCGAGATCAACGAAGAAATGTGGAAGAAGACCGCCTAATGACCAGCACCACCGACATCGTCGCCAAGCTCTGGGGCCTTTGCAACGTTCTTCGTGACGATGGTGTCACCTACAACGTGTATGTAACCGAACTGACCTTCCTGCTCTTCCTGAAGATGCTGGAGGAGACTGGACGTGAGAACCGCCTGCCGGACAACTATCGCTGGAGCCTGCTCGCCAAGCGCGAGGGCATGGAGCAACTCGACTACTACAAGTCCATGCTCCTCGACCTTGGGAAGGCCAAGGATGGGCTGGTTCGCGCCATTTTCATCGACGCGCAGACATGTCTCCGCAAGCCGACCAATCTCAAGGCGCTGACCTCCAACATCGACCAGTTGGATTGGTTCTCGGCCCGCGAGGAAGGGCTGGGCAACCTTTACGAGGGCCTTCTGGAGAAGAACGCCTCCGACAAGAAGTCCGGTGCCGGGCAGTACTTCACGCCGCGCCCACTGATCGACGCCATCATGCGCCTCATGCAGCCACAGCCGGGCGAGACCGTGCAGGACCCGGCGGCCGGCACCGCTGGGTTCCTAGTCGCTGCCGACCGGTACATCAAGGATCACACCGACGACCTCTATAAGCTGCCACAGGCACAGGCCTTCTTCCAACGGCATAACGCATTCGTCGGTGCGGAACTCGTGCCCGACACGCATCGGCTTTGCATGATGAACCTGCTACTGCACGGCATCGAAGGCGGCGTGGACAACATCGACACGCTCTCCCCGGATGGCGAGGCGCTGCCCAAGGCAAACCTGATCCTGACCAATCCGCCGTTTGGCACCAAGAAGGGCGGCGGTCGCCCGACCCGGTCCGACTTCTCGGTGACGGCTGACACCTCGAACAAGCAGCTCGCCTTTGTCGAACACATCGTCCGCGCCCTGAAGCCGGGTGGCCGCGCTGCCGTGGTCGTGCCGGACAACGTGTTGTTCGAGGACAATACGGGCCGGCGCCTGCGCACGTGGCTGATGGACCTGTGCAACCTGCACACCATCCTGCGCCTGCCGACCGGCATCTTCTACGCCCAAGGCGTCAAGACTAACGTGCTGTTCTTCCAGCGCGGCAAGACCGACAAGGCCAACACCGCCGCCGTCTGGGTCTATGACATGCGAGCCAACATGCCGGCGTTCGGCAAGACGCGCCCGCTCACCGCCGCCGACTTCGCCGACTTCGAGACCGCGTATGGTTCCGAACCGAACGGCGGTGCCGAGCGCAAAGAACAGGGTGAGGACGGGCGCTGGCGCAAGTTCGGCCGCGAGGCGATCACCGCCCGCAACGATAATCTCGACATCGCATGGCTGCGCGACACCGAGACCGAGGCCGAGGAGGCGCTGACTGAGCCGGAGGACATCGCCGCCGCGATCATTGGCCACCTCCAGGCCGCGCTGCGAGAGATCGAGGCGCTGTCGGAAGAAATCGAGCCGGACAGCGTCGAGGAGGCCGCTGCCATCGCCGAGGCTGCGGAATGAGCAAATTGCCTGTGGGATGGGTTGAAAGCTCTCTAAATGCCGTCGCTTCGCTCAATATGGGCCAATCACCGCTAGGGGAGTTCACCAACAAAGAAGGACGCGGACTTCCGTTAATTGGAGGTGCAGCGGATTACGAAGACGATGCCCTCTCGCCCTCTCGACATACGAGCACACCAACAAAGGTTTGCCGCGCCGGAGACATCGTTCTATGCATCCGAGCAACCATAGGGAAGGCCGCATTTGCCGATCGCGAATACTGCCTCGGGCGAGGAGTAGCGGGGGTTCGCGCGCACGTCGAGCCGGCCTGGCTGCGGTGGAAACTTGTGGAGAGTGCCGATGCGCTTGATGCTGCTGGCGTGGGCACGACTTTCCGGCAAATCGACAAGCAGACACTGGAGAAGTGGCCTATCCGCTTGCCTCCCCTCCTCGAACAGCGGCGGATCGTGGCGAAGATTGAGAGCCTGACCGACAAATCCATACGCGCCCGCGATCAGCTCGACCACATTCCGCGCCTCGTCGAGAAGTACAAGCAGGCTGTGCTGGAGGCGGCGTTCCGTGGGGATTTGACGCGAGAGTGGAGGGAAGCGAGCAAAGCCAGCGATACTTGGAGCCTTGTGAGTTTGGATGAACTCGTCGACGAGGGGCCAACAAACGGTTGGTCGCCTAAGAGCGGACCAGATGCCACGGGTGCGCTTACCCTCAAATTGACGGCGACCACCTCGGGCATGATGCGACTGGACGCCGATGCCGTAAAGCGCATCTTCGAGAGCCCGGCTCGCACATCGAGTTACTGGCTAAGACCCGGTGATTTGCTCGTGCAGCGGGCCAACAGTCTTGAATACGTGGGCGCCTCAGCGATCTTTGACGGGCCTCCTAACACATACATTTATCCGGACTTGATGATGCGATTGCGCATCTATGATCACGACAAGCGGCGATATGTCTGGAGGTTCTTGAACTCGCCAAAGGCGCGTGAGTATCTCCAAAGGCACGCAACCGGCACCGCCGGCAATATGCCTAAGATCAGTGGTGCAACGCTTCGAGCACTGATTGTGCCGGTTCCGAGCCTTGATGCCGAATATGCGGAGGTCGTCCGACGCGTAGAAACCGCCTTCGCGTGGATCGACCGCCTTACCTCCGAAACGATCAGCGCCCACAGGCTGATCGACCACCTCGACCAAGCGATCCTTGCCAAAGCCTTTCGAGGCGAACTCGTGCCGCAAGACCCTACCGACGAACCTGCATCCGTATTGCTGGAGCGGATCGGGGCCGAGCGCGGCACCGCACCGAAGGTGAGGCGAGGACGAGGACGGCCGAGGCTTTCCTCGTAGGGCCGTAACATGACCATTCCCGATTATCAGTCGTTGATGCTTCCAGTCCTACGCCTTGCCGCCGAGGGCGAGAAGAGGGTTGTCGACGTAGTTGACCGTATTGCCGATGAGTTTGAACTGACGCAGGAAGAGCGGGAGGAAATGCTCCCCAGCGGTCGCCAGCGCGTCCTGCACAACCGCATTCACTGGGCGAAGTTCTACATGTCGAAGGCGGGCCTGATCACCTCTCCTCGTCGCGGACGGTTCATCGCCACCAGCGCGGGGCGCGAGCTGCTGGCCGGAAATCCGCAGCGGATCGACGTGACGATGTTAATGTCCAATACATCGTTCAGGGAGTTCTACAAACCAGAACGCGCTGATGACGAACCTGCGTCCTACCCCTCGCCAAATGCCGAGCCCGATGCCGCTACACCCGAAGAGCAGATCGAGGCAGCATTCCGCTCCGTTCAGCTCGCGTTGCGAGCCGAGCTGCTGGAACGCATTGCGCAAAACAGTCCAGCGTTCTTTGAGCAACTGATCGTCGACCTTCTCGTAGCCATGGGATATGGCGGGTCTCATAAGAATGCTGCCGAGCAGCTTGGCCGCTCCGGCGATGGCGGGATCGACGGTGTCGTGAACGAGGACCGGCTTGGGCTGGACAGGGTGTATGTGCAGGCCAAACGGTACGCCTCCACCAACACGGTCGGTCGCCCCGATGTGCAGGGGTTTGTCGGCAGTCTTGTCGGTCTGGGTGCAACCAAGGGCGTGTTTGTCACGACCTCTAGCTTCAGCCCTCAGGCGCGTGACTTCGTGAAGCATCTGTCGCAACGGGTAATCCTGATCGACGGCCAGACGCTCGCTGATCTTATGATCGAACACGGCGTGGGCGTTCGCTTGAGCCGCGCCATCGAGTTCAACCGGCTCGACGAGGACTTCTTCTCGGAAGAATAGCGGCCGTGCGGTGGAACTTATTCCCAGCGCGCCATGCGGGTAGCTTAGCTTCGTTGGCCGTCTTGTCGTGCCGGATTATGGGGTTCCAGCCGATGGATCGACAGCCCGTAATTTGCCTATCCAAAATGGACACGTAAGGACTGGATAGGGCGTAGGCTAGCTAGAACTCACTCTGCTCGTCGTCCTCCGGCAGGAAGTCCCGCAATTCAGCGACAACCTCAGGCAACTTGCGACCGAAATACGTCGCCAACGCCATCGCGGCGACCTCCGGATGCTTGGCCATGCTGGTTGAGAACTCCTTGGCGAGACGGTCCGCGAACCGCTGGGCCAGTTCCTCTTTCCATTGCTCGCGGTCACGGTCGCTCATCTCCTCAGCGGGCCCCTCTGCTGCCTCACGAGCCCGCCACCACGAAGGATAGTTGAACGCATCTTGCCTGAGCCTCTTACGAACGGCCCGCATGTTGCCGACTTGCGCTACTGACACACCGGCCGCTTTGGCGATCTCGGCCTTGCTGTGCTGATCGAGTTGAACGAGCCGCCAAGCGTAGTCCTGGCGCTCACGCGAAGCCATCGGCAGCTTCACCTGAGAGTTTGCCCTTCCGGCCTCCAGCACGGCTTCCTGCGGCGTCCCTTGGAAGTACTGCACAGGGATGCCGGCAACGGTTCCTACCCGCCGGTACGCTTCAATTCGATGATGACCGTCAACGAGAACCGCCCTCGGTCCGACCGGCAGGACGGTCACGGGTTCAACCTTGCCAAAATTCTGAATGGTTCGAGCAAGGTCACCTATGTGCTTCTCGCTGATCTCGCGAGGCTGGAACAGTTCCGGCATGAGCGTTATTTCGTCGAGTGCCAGTTCAGCCGGTCGAACGCGTTGTTGCTCAACTTCAGTCGCCGACACCAACTCGGCCAGGAGCCGCGCGGGTTCAAATGAGCTATCGTTGGTCGCGGTTTCGTTCATAGCCGCCGTCGCATTTCCATCCATCACTTTGAACCTATGCTCGTCGCGGGGAGGGCTTTGCGCCGATGCTCGACAAGAAGCTCGCAAGCCTTCTCCAGCGCCTCCCCAATGTGCCTCAGCCCTTCCACGAGGCCTCGGGTACACGTGCAGTTCCTTCGCGGTCGGCCCCTCGCCCCATCGCTTGTGCGTGCCAGAGGCCATCCTGTGGACGAGCTTGGCGGCTTGCACCTGCTTGAACTCAGCTTTGTGGTCCGCCTGTGGGTCGTCCCTTATGATCATCTCGACGGCGAGCCATGCAGCAACGACCCGGCGCGGATCAACGTTGGCCTTCCGCAGCCTCGCCCAAGCCGCTTTGGCGCGATCTTGAGGAGACAGCCCGCGCAGCCGAAAGGCCTCCATGTGAGGCCCTGCGGTCCGCAGAAGCGTTGCCACGCGGTCGACCGCATTGGCCACGTAGGTGTCGCTCTGGCTCGCCTCAAGCCATGCCTGGGCGGCGCTTCGGTACGGGTTGATCTCCCGCGCGCCGTAGGACGCTTTGTAGGGGCTCCCGTGACGCGCGTAGTGATCCGCATGGGAACGGCAGAACCGCGTGTCCAAGCCGTCTCCTGTGCCTGCACGGGCCGGCCTGCTGCATCCGACCACCCGGCATCGGGTAAACATCGCGCTGGGCTCATTCGCCCGGCCCTTCACTTCGGCCTTCCGCTCGCGCTTGGCCGCCCAGTTCGTCGACATCACGTTCCTTCAAAATCGCCACCCCGCATCAGCGGCCGGGCATGCGTCTACAGCAGGGCACACCACCGGGACAACGGAGAATGCGTCCCGGCCTCGATTACTCAACGTCAGGGATTGGTCGAAAGTTCAGGCGTAGGTGCAAGGCGCTTCGCCAACCTCGCCAGCGTCGACCGAGAACAGTTGGTGGCCCGAACGATGGTGTTCCAGCTCTGCCCCTTCCGCAGCATTTCCAAGATGGCCTCATTGCGCTCTGCATCCTCGGGTCGGCCCTTCATGCGGCCCTCGGCCTTCGCCTTTGCGATGCCCTGAGCCTGCCTGCGGCGACGGTCGTCATAGTCCTTGCGGGCGATGGCGGCGAGCATGTCGAGCAACATCCCGTTGATGGCGTCGAACATCCGCCCGGTGAAGGCATCTTCGGTTTTGAGCATCATGTGCGAGGTCGGCAAGTCCAGCGCCACGACCTTGACCTCTCGGTCCGTGATCTCGCGCTTGAGCTGGTCCCAGTCCTTGTCCGTCAGGCGGCTCAGGCGGTCGACCTGTTCGGTGAGCAGGATGTCGCCGGGCTTGCTGTCCCTGAGCAGCCGGAACAGCTCTGGCCTGTGCAGCGAAGCCCCGCTCTCGTTCTCCTCGTAGGTGGCGGCGATGGTCAGCCCTCGCTCCCGGCAGAACGCTTCAAGGTCCTCCCGCGCACGCCCTGCGTCCTGCTCCTTGGTCGAGGCTCTGAGGTAGGCTCGAATGAATGACATAGCGCGCGCTCCGGTTCGGTTTGACTGGTTCGCTAATAGATGGTTCGCTTAGGGTCGTCAAGTGGCATTTATCGAACCAGCCTCAACCCGGTTCGGCAGCAGCACACCCAAAGGAGACTTGATGAACGCGGCTGTTCAAATCACTGCCACGGCAGGGGCATAATCGGAGGACTGCGCCTGAGGAGGATGATGCGATGAGAGAAGACGAACGCATTTCGGACGTTAAGGAGCTCCTCTTTGCCTATGTGAAGAGCCCATCCCTGCGCCACATCCGCGACCCCTATTCGCTGATCAGGTTGGCGCAGGAGATCGTTAGGCGCATTGACCGGGGCAATTCGATCTGGAGGAAGTGGGACGGGCAACGCGAGGTCCTTCTCAAGTCCGCCCTGGGCTGTTGGATACCAGTCGAGGCTCTGCGCGATTTCATCAACGAGATGCCGGGGCCACAGGTTACGACGACAGACGTTAGCCAGCGGCTGAGAGCGTTCGAGGACGAGGAATACTTCTCGTACCCAAAAGAGGAGCTGCGCCCTGGGTGTCTCGCGCTCTACGAAAGGGAAAGTGCCGAGGGTACCGAGCTTCCTGCTATCATCGGCCTACTCAGAGACCACGTAGAACGGGAAGAGGAGCGGCTTCGGGTAGAGCAGGAGGAACGGTACAGGAGATTGCGTGAAGAGGACCGAATGGCTCGCGAACAGCGGCTCCTGTCAGGCGCAGACTGCAAGTGGACGCAGCTCCAGAAATCTCCTCACTGGTTTTGCCGCGTCAATGGCAGGACATACCGCCTCTCACCGACGAAGGACAAAATGTGGAACCTCTGCCGCGTAAATTCGGTCTCGGAGGAGGACGAGAAGGGCTTGATAGGCAAGTACCGACGGCGCGGAGACGCAACGAAGGTGATCGCTCAAATGGCTTATCAGCCGGAGCCAAGATGGTAGCTGCCCGGAGCAGTACCCAAAAGGCCAGCGGATTAGGCGACGCTCTCTGGATTTCTTGGCGGCTGCGGGTCGTGGAACCGTTGGGGGGTGGGGGGTGTTCGCGCGTTCTGGCTATCCGATGAGGGCCGGACAGATTTTTCTCAGAAATTCCGACCCTCGGGCCTGCCCTCAAAGGCTACTTCGGAGGTCTTCAGTGCGGCTTTTGCGGCGACCTTTTGACGACGCTCCTTGATGTGTTCCAGCTTCTCGGGCGGAATTTTGTCGATGAGGTCTTTGAGTGCCGCCTTCTCGGTGATAGCCCAATTGACGATCAGGCTGGCCAAGCGAAACAGTATCGCAACGGTCTTGCCGTCGTCAGAACCGTAGAGCTTTCCGGCATGAAGAGCCTCGTTGCCAGTCAATCTGACGACGTCCATGGCTATGATGATCTCGTCAGGAATACCCTGCTGCTCAAGCACCTCCATGGCGCTCTCGAACTTGTCCTTACCGGTGATGGTCTTGCAGAGGCCCTCGACGCACATTCGAAGCAGCGCTGCGGATGCTCTGGGGCTTGCAGCGGCGATGGATGCTGCCTCCTCGAAATCCCGCTGCAATTCCGGCGGCAAGTCGGCTGGAACCTGATACGCGCTTACCTGAGCCGGAAAGACCAGTTGGCTTTCGAACCACAGACACTTAGCGTTGCATGCCTCGCACGTGGAAATGCCAAGATCGCTAAGGGCCTCCTCCGTCTTCACGTAGCTTGTCGCGGTCTTTCTCAACCCCTTTCGATACACGGTCGCCCAAGATTGCGCGGCGACCACGTCGCACCGGGGGCATTTGAACTTCGTCCTTCGAAACTCGGGTTGGTACTCAATTCGAACCCCAGGCTCGCGAAGACCGGTTGCGACCACTTCTTCTTGAACTGCGGGCGACGACGGAAATACAGCCATTTGATAGTCCCCAATTTCGAACGACTAACTCTGCCTCCGGTCGGCGCTGCAAGCAATCATCCAACGGGCAAACCCACTTCACCAACCCCAGGCGGATAAAGCCAGGCTTGTTTGTGATACAAAACCTCGCTACAAAGCGACCAACGGCGCTGGCTTAAGCGCTTGATTTTTCTATCCTAAGAGGACTGAACAAGCCGGTCCTCTTCTGGGCACCAAATTCCCGTTTCGAACCGATTGATGCGGTTTCAGAGACCCAAGAAAAAGCCCGGTTTGCCGGGCTTTTTCTTGATCCAATGCTCTAAGCTGCCTACCGTCAGCCATGGTATCCACAAGATATCCAACAATTATCCGTCCGGGTTAGGCAGCGATCTGTCGTTGCGACAGCGCAGCAGCGGAAGGATTTGGCCCGAGATCACTCTGGTGATCTTCTGTTGCTTGGCGTTGGTTACGACGTTCATGCACGCACATCCGTAGCCGTGACCCGAACCAGGCACATTGGTCTCGACGAATTGCCGCTCGTCAAAGGCCGGCACATTGTCGATGCCCTTGGGATCCGGGCGTCCCTGCATCTGGATCCACCAATCCCCGTCACTGTCGGTCAGGACGAGGTTGCCGGGGGTCGGGCTGGAGTACCAGCCACAACGGCGCTCGGCATGGGCGGCTGCAGACAAGGACATGATAGCCAGGCAGACACAGATAGCGAACAGTGGGCGCATGAATATCTCCTCCCTGAAGTAGGTCAGGTCGTGCCGCCGATCCGTTGGCGCCGGGGACGCGCATGACTTTTGCGAGCCTTATGGCTTCAACTTCGTGTCCACATGTTCTTCGATCAATCCGCAATGAAGCGTCACGGGCGCCCTTTGGACGTTGCTGAGTGGACCGTCGATGAAATCGCAGCCGAGCAGATTGACCGAGCTGCTCTTGCGCGCCGACGCAACGTTGACGTTGACATCGGGAGGGCCGGCAAGCCAGTCGAGACGCTTTGCGTCGACCTTGGCGCCGCTGATGCGGGCGTGGCCGCCTGTGCCCGGTATCTCCACCTCTTCGTCGTGCGGTGTGAGATCGATCAGGCCGACTTCGTTGGCGTGCTTCGCGGCGCTCGGCTTTGGGTCGCCGTAATAGGAGGCGAAGACGACGATTCCCTCCTTTTCAGCCGCGAGCTTGGCGGCTGCTTTCTTGGACAGCGTGACGTTGACGTCGAAGCCCATGTCATCCTGGGCTGTTGCCGGCACGGCAGATGCCAGCAGCACAGATGCCGCAATCGCCATTGCGAGCGATGATCCGCAGCGTTTCACAATCCACCTCCTTCAAGTCCCCACGCAGTGATGATGTCCCTCGCATTGTTCATATCTGGCAGCGACGTCATGCTCGCCGCCGGCTTCATCATGATCAAATAAGTTGCAGCACGTGTCAGTTCGCGGCCGGAACGGGGCAACTCAGATCGCCTTCCTTGCAATTCAGGTAACCCTCGAAGGCTTTGACACGGGATTGCGTCAGGCCGTCCATGCATTGCGCGATGAGCATCGGTATTACGCTTCCTCCGGCCGATCCAGCAGTCTGAAAACTGCACTCCGCGTCGCGAAACTTGCCCCAATCCCGCTGTGCCTGAACAAGAAGCTTCTTGGTATCCGCATCGTCCTTCAGGCGGGCTTCGATCTGCTTGTAAAGCTCATTGAGCTTCTTGTCGGATTTCTGGAACTCGGCACCGAAGCACTGATTCATGGTGGCCTGATCCTTGGCATCGGCGCACTTGTCCTTGGCAAGGGCGAATGTCGGCGCAGCCAGAACCACGGCAGCAGTCAATATCGCTATTTTCATCGATTTCCCTTTCCGATTGCAGTCAAGCTCTTAAGTTGCTCAGCCCTGCCCTATGTTCTCGTCAGCTGTCCGTTATTGCCACGATCGGCCCATGGCCCGATTATCTGGTTTTCATTGGATCAGCTTTGCCACCTTCGGCGACCGTGACGTTGCCGACCTTTCCTGAGCCGGTCAGCGTGCCGCCCTCCTTGACCATGACTTCGCCGGAGACCTCTCCGTCAACGACAAGCAGTCCCGAGACGGAAACGTCACCGGTCAAAGAGCCGGTCACGTGCAACTCCGCTCCCGCCACCACTTCCGTCATGCCCGAATATTTGTTCTTGCCGCTCAGCGTCAGCTTGCCACCGGCAACAACGAGGCCGCCGCTGTCGCCGGCGTCATCAAAGTCCGCGATGGTTCCATCAAATTGCCCGTCGGCTGCTGTCAGGATCAGTCTGCCCGCGCCCAGATAGACCTCGCCTTTACCGCCAAGGTTGCGAATGGCCGTATCGTTCAGGGAGTGCGCCACTCCCCAGGGCTTCAGGTGGTTTCCTTTCTGATCGATGTTGAGCACACCGTCGACTATGACGCGCGAGGAATGCTCGATGCTGCCCGGCCCGGCCAGAGTAAGATAGCCATCGGCCGCGATGTGGGTTGTGCCCGTGTAGGTATTGGCCCCGGTCATGCGCACGTCCGCGTCCTTCTCGATCGTGAAGTCGCCGGCGCCGAAGATGTTCCCGGCCAATCCGAGCCATCCGTCGCTGCCCATTTCGCCGTTCACTCGGTTGAGCTGCACTTGATCCTTGACAGCCGCGTCTGTCGTAAAGTCGGCAGCGCTGACAAAATAGGGTGAATAGGCGGTTGTTTTGTTCTCCAGATCATACATCACGGAATTGGACTGAAAGAAGGGTAGGCCGACCCAAATTCCATGGCCTCTCTCCTCATCGCTTTGGCGATCGATAACGACATCGCTGTATTCCCTGTTGTTGAAACTATCGTCAAATCCAAAAAACTTGAAGTTTATTATGCCAGAACTGTATTTATCAATTTTAAAACCTTTCGACTTTAGCTTATTTAAAGTATCTTCATTCGTAATATGAACAAATGTCGCTGTTCCTGTATCCAATAAGACGGGTCCGCTGAAATCAACCGATTGCTTCTTTCCCTTATGGTCAAAAGAAATCGTATAACGGTAAGACCCTTCGTACTCATTGGATGCATTCGCGCCTGATCGCGGGAATCGTCTCTGGTAAGCCTGAAAATCCCCTTCGCCCCACGGCGTCAGGGCCGTAAACTGGGATCTCAGACTGGGGGACAAATTCAGCGTCAGGCACGGACCGCAGCCCGGTGTCGTCTTCCTTTTTCCAAGATTTGCATTGGCAGAGACCACATAGCCGCTTCGGGTTTGACCGCCGGGGGCACTGGTCTGGTCTCCTGGAAAGATAAAATCGGCGGCTCCAAAGATGCCGTAAAACGTCGTCGAACCACCGGGTTCGCCTTTCTGCATTCTCTCGCGCGCATTAAGATCCGCATAGACTGGCGTATCGCCGTATTGACCAACGGGCTTCTGCATCAATTTCACATCCTCGAGGTCGCCGAAACCCTTGGTGTAGACGTAATCCACCACCCGAGCAGCGCTAAAGCCGCCGTCGAAGGTTACGACAGGCTCCCACGCATCATCCGGATCGTAAAAAGACAGGCTGTCGAACCGTACCTGTTGTACCCAATCGCCATAGGTGCCGTCACCATAGGCGTACATTGCGGGCTTGCTGCCGGGCACCGGCTTTACGCCAGGGACGCTCGAATCGATCTCCGCGTTGAACTCATCCGACCCGGTGTCGAATTCGAACAGACGAGGCTTGGCACTATTGATGCCCACCATGATCCCGAGTTTGTGACAACCACCGTCGGTTCCGTATTCCCTGACGTGTTGCAATGGAATAAGTATCGGGCCGGCAGCCTGGACAGGGACGGTCTCTTCGGCCACCGCAGGTGCGGCATGTGATATGTTCGCTGCCGGAACGGGGCAGCTCGGATCGCCTTCCTGGCATTTCAGGTAATCCTCGAAGTCTTTGACACGGGATTGCGTCAGGCTGTCCATGCACTGCGCGACGAGCATTGGCATTACACTTCCTCCGGCCGCTCCCACGGTCTGGAAACTGCACTCCGCGTCGCGAAATTTGACCCAATCGCGCTGTGCTTGAACAAAAAGCGTCTTGGTATCCACATCATCCTTCACGCGGGTTTCAATCTGCTTGTAAAGCTCGTTGAGCTTGTTGTCGGATTTCTTGGACGCGGCATCGGCGCACTCGTTCGCGGCGGCCTGATCCTTGGCGGCGTCGTAGCACTTGTCCTGGGCAAAAACGAAAGCCGGCATGGCCAGGACCATGGCAATGGTCAGCGTCGCGGTTTTCATCGGTTGACCTCTGTTTAGAACTGCCGGCCCGGTCGGCTGCTAGTTGGCATCGTCGTCGTTCGATCCGGCAGCGTCGTCGGTACTGTCATCCGTCGCATCGTCATCCGAGCTGATGTCGTCAGTGTCGGTGTTGTTGTCGCCATCACCACCGTCCGTTGGGTCTGCATCGTCATTCTGATCGCTCGAATCGTCCTGATCGTCGGAACTATTGTTGTCAGTGCTGTCATCCGACGCATCGTTATCCGTACTATCGTCGTCAGTGTCGTCGTTCTGATCGCTCGGATCGTCCTGATCATCGGAACTTTTGTCATCGGCATCGGGAGGAGACGTTTCTGCGTCCTGACTGGCGTCCCCAGGCTGCGAGTCGTCCCCGCGATAGCTTGTGTCATTGAGGCCCGTCTCCATCTCCTCGTCATACTCATCGACGATCTGCGTCCATTCCTCTCGATTGTCGACGCTCGTCCATTGGGAGATATTGTTGACCGAGATGTTGGTGTTGAAGTTGTTGACGGTGATGTTGGTGTTGACCTCGACGACGTCTGTGACTTCTGTCCCGCGGTTCACGCCAAACAGGAAACTGGTGGCACTCGCGGCAAGGGCGGCCCAAACGAACCTATCGACATCGCGCGGCGTCGAAATCGGCTGATGCCGCACTGTGGCAAGCACGTCACCCGGTCGGATGCCTTGCCGCGCGGCAACACCGTGGGGTGCAACGGCCAGGACATACACGCCGCGAAGCTTGGGCGGGATCTGGTAGCGGTGCCGAGAGGCGTGATTGATCGGTATCAGAACCGCGTTAAGAGCCCGGGAAACATAGGGTTTCGGCAGATCATATTTGCTGGCATACGCAACATTGATCGTGTGCGGGACAGCTACACTCACAACAGCCGTCATTTTCACTGAAGTTGCCAATGCACGGGCGAGCTGCATTATCAGTCTGGATTTTCGAACGGTTTGCATTTTGCACATCCTGCAGCTGATGATTGGAGTCGATCTCAGAGCCCCGGCGCCCCGGAGCGCTCACCAATCATTCTCCCCCTGCACCAACGGTCAGCGGCAATTTCCAGCGATCATCACCGTCGTTCCGTAACTTCCTCGGCAAAACACTTTGCCAGGTCTTGCGGCGCTCCGAGCTTCTTCGCCCAGGATACCAGTTCAGGTTTTTCCGACGGCTCGGCATAGCCGCCCCACACGTCGCGAAACTGCTTCTTTCCGTCGACTGTCTGGAAGAACATCACGCCGTCGTCGCTCACCGGCGTGGAGACGTAGGCGGCGCTCCAGCTGCCGCTCTCCATGATCGTGAAGAACTTTGCCTGAGCGGGCTTGAACTTATTGGTCATCGCCGAGACGACGAGAGGGGCATATTCCTGCTTGCGCGCCTTCGTCACTTCGACCTTTATACCGTCACAGGCGTTATTCGCAGCGAAAGCGGACGTCAGCGCCATTCCCAACCCCGCAAGGCCGACCATAACGATTTTGGCATGTCGCCGGACCAGGCCGCTGAATTCAGACATGATTGGCTTCCTCCTTGTTCGCGCCCCCGAGTCCGTTAATCGGAATCGTCATCGTCGGATGAATTGTCATCGTCCGGTGTATCGACCTCGCAGCCGATGCCGCGGCAGCCTTGGTAGTTGCCTTGCGTATCGAAGTTGGGATTGCCTTCTCTGTCGTACTGCGGTCTGTCGTCGATACTTTGATCCCCGTCATCAGGATCGTCGACTTTACATCCGAGCCCATGGCAGCCGATGTAACGGCCCCTGGTATCGAAGTTGGGATTGCCGTTCCTGTCGAACTGCGGCCGATAGTCAATCTGTCGGCCACCTTTATGGGGCCGATCAGCCAGGCAGCCCTTTCCGCGACAACCGCCGTAGTCGTCGGTGGTACAACCGGCGATCGCCATCAAAGCAGTGGCCAAGGTCGCATAGATTACGAATTTCATGATTCATTCCTCCGACTGGCTGGCGGCGGACATCGTCCATATCGGAAGGCCATTGCAGGCGGCGATCCCCGCTTTTGCCGCGAAGGCTGGCGCCAATCGGAGGAGGGCAAAGCTTCGCCGGCCATCAAACGAGAGCCAGGCTGTGGGCGATGCATTCGACGACTTAGCCGACGGTTGCCGTAGTCTCTTGCGTCGGGTCGAACGCTCCCGGCCGGGGCCGCCGCATTAGCGAGTGTCAATATTCCTCTCCATGCTTAGTGCCCCGTCCGCCCAAGCATGTTTCAACGATCCGCTGACGCGGCTGTGCTTCCAAGAAATGCATCCGTGTCAGCCTATGACAAGGACAAATCCCAATATCGCAGGATTGAATTTTGCAAATGCTTAATAATTCGGAATCAGCACGGGCTATCTTAGCAGATACTGAAATGTGACCAGCAGCAAGATTCCGGAATGCTTCCTTAGTTTTGTTCTCATTAAGCCGAGTTAGTACAAGCAATATTCTATGTTGTTGTGAATTTTGCGCCAGCTCTACAAAAAAGGCGCGACGATAGCACATCTTATACGATCGCCCTAATCGCGATCTATTGTAGTATTTTTTCGAACCCAGCCAACCGTTGCGAGGGCCGAAAGAAACGCGCCCCTTTGCCCGACTTTTCAACGCTGCGGAGTGCCAAATAGGGGCGCAGTGGGGGCGGCACATCCCACAAAAGCTCGCAGAGGCGGCTGCGGCCGACCGGATGCGGCGCCAGCGCCAGATAGGCGAGCAGCGCACACAGCTTGCGCGATTTTGGGAGCCGGCTGATCGACCAGAACATCGCGCAAGGGCATTATCTCGGCGCGCTGATCGCGGCCGAACCGGCACTCGCACTGGCGGCGCCGGTGAGCATCAACATCGTGTGCTTTCGCTACCGCGCGGACGGACTGGGCGGGGAGCGCCTGAAAGCGCTCAATACCGAGATCATGCTGAGGCTGCAGGAAGAAGGCATCGCCGCCATTTCCGACACGACGGTGCATGGCCAGCATAGCCTCAGGGTGGCGATCAACAACCACCGCACCCGGCGCGACGATCTGGACCTGCTGGTGCGGGAGACCGTGCGGCTTGGATTGGAGATTTCAAGGCGTGGCGTGGCTCTTCCTTCTCCCCTTGTGGGAGAAGGTGGATGAGGGGTGTTCCAGCTTGATACTGACGGCACTCCGTCCGCACCCCTCAACCGTCTTGGCGCTGCGCGCCAATCCACCTTCTCCCACAAGGGGAGAAGGAAGAAAGAGCGGCGCTGGCCCCGACAATTGGTCGTCTGCAAGGCTACGCCTCGAGCCAGACCTTCTCGAAATGCTGCTCGAGCGATTGGTGCTGCTCGCAGCCATGCACGCCCTTGCGGTAGGTGCGGTAGACCGAGCGCCAGTAGGGCTGGATGATGACGCCGGAATCGCGCAGATTCTGTTCGATCTTGGCCATGAGCTCCTTGCGGGCGCCGGGATCGGGCATCGCCAGCGCCTTGTCGAGCAGACTGTCGAATTCCGGATCGGCGTAGGCGGTCTCGTTCCACGCGGCGCCAGACTTATAAGCGAGCGCCAGCACCTGGACGCCGAGCGGCCGGCCGAGCCATTCCGTGCAGGAGAAAGGATATTTGCTCCAGTCGTTCCAGAAGGTCGCGGCCGGCAGCACGGTGCGCTTGATCTTCAGCCCGGCCTCGCGCATCTGCGCAGCGATGGCGTCGCCGGAGCTCTTCTGCCAGTCCACGTCGACCGAGATGAGTTCGTATTCGTGGTCGGCCTTGCCGGCCTCGGCGAGCAGGGCCTTGGCTTGATCAATGTTGCGGACGGCCGGGCCGATATCGGCATATTCGGGATGCATCGGCCCGACATGATGGTTCTCGGCAGGCTTGCCGCGGTTGTCCATGCCGATCTTCAGCACGGCGGCGTTGTCGACGGCGAGCTGGGCGGCGCGGCGCACCTTGATGTCGTCATAGGGCGGATTGCCGATATTGAACCGCGCGACGATGGTCGAGCCGGTGGCGATTTCCGAATTGCTCAGGCCCATGGAGTCGGTCTGCGCAACCGTGTCGGAGGCGGTTTCGTGATCGGTGTCGATCTCGCCCGATTCGAAGGCCGACAGCATCGCATTGGGGTCGGAGCCGTAGTCCACCCATTTGATGCCGTCGAGGTAGAACTCGCCCTTCCACCATGGCTTGTCTTTGCGGCGGACTTCGGCGCCGACCTCGGCGTCCCATGCCACGAGTTCGCAAGGCCCGGTGGTGATCGCCAATGCCTTCAGCGGATCGCCGTCGCCTTCATAGCTGCGGTGCATGATCAGCGCCGGGTAGTCGGCCATGCCGGCGATCAGCGAAATGTCGGGCTTCGGCAAATTGAGCCGCACGGTGACGTCGTCGACGCGCTCGATGCCGCCGTCGACGGGCTTCTTGGTATCGGCGTTGACCAGCGCGCCCATGCGCGCGGCGACTGAATTGCCGGCGACGGACGCATCACACCAGCGCGTCAGATTGTGGATCACGTCGTCGGCGTTGAAGGTGTCGCCGTTCGACCAGGTGATGCCCTTGCGGACATGCAGCGTCAGGACGCGGGCGTCGTCGCTGGTCTCCCAGCTCTCGAGCAGCCATGGCTCGAAGGTGAAGTCGCGCTTCCAGCGCACCAAATATTCGTTGCACTGGCGGGCGACGTTGGACATCTCGACGCCGTCGAAGGTGCGCGGATCCTTCCAGCCCTTGACGTTCATGGCAACGCGCAAGACGCCGCCGCGCTTCGCCTCCTCGGCCCTGGCCGGTGACGGAGCAAGCCCGCCAAGCGCCAGCGCGCCGGCAGCGCTGATACCGAGCGCAGCCATGGTGGCGAGATATTCGCGGCGGTTCATCTGGCCTTTCTTGAAGCCATCGGCGACGGGCTCGGCCTGCGGATGCAGTTTTCGATCGGTCAGCATGAACTTCATTGTCGTCATTCCCCTGTTGTTGGGCACCTCTGCCGATCGCCAAACGCGGGGGACGGATGCGATCGCCGGAGCGCCATTGCCTCGGGGATGATAGGGCGAGCGCCCGTGCGGGAGTGTTCGGACTTCCGCAGTTCTTGTGCGCTGTTCCGCAAGCGGAAAGTCCCCCTCACCCGGATCGCCAACCGAATTGCGAAGGGCAGTTCGGGGCAATCCGACCTCTCCCCCGGGGGACCCCCGGGGGAGAGGAGGTCGCCTGCGTTGATGCCCGGCTCTTCTCGCCAGCGGGGAGAAGGTGGACGCGAAGCGGCCGGATGAGGGGCCTTCGCAACCTCAGTAAGGCCAGTCGCCTTTGCCAAGCGCGGCGATGGCCGCAATGATGCGGGCGAAGGCTTCACCGGCGCGCGGAACGGTTTTGCGGGCGCGCAGGAAACTGTGCACCAGTCGCGGCTCCTCGCGCCACCAGGCGCGGCCGCCGGCGGCGAGGATGCGGTCGCGATAGGCCCCGCCGTCGGAGGACAGCGGATCGCACTCGGCTGTGATGATGAAGGTCGGCGGCAGGCCGGAGAAATTGCTGCCTCGGAGCGGCGAAAAGGTCGGACCGTCGGGCGACTGTGCCTTTGCGGAGCGCACGTTGCGATAGAATTCGATATCGCGCAACGTCAGCAGCGGCGCTTCGGCGTGCTCGACACAGGAGCCGGCGCTCTCTTTGCCAACTGGTTCCGGGCCGCCGAGCTCGGGATAGATCAGCACCTGGCCGATCGCATGGCGAGGATGGCGGTGTGTCGCCAGTGCCACCGCAGCGGCCAGATTGCCGCCGGCGCTTTCGCCGCAGAGCACTATCGGCAGGCCGGCCGTCGCCGTCGCCCATTCGAATACGGCCAGCGCATCGTCGAAGGCGGCCGGATGCAGATGCTCGGGCGCCAGCCGGTAATCGGCGGACAGCACGGCAAAGCCGGTGCCGGCGCATATCTCGGCGCAGATGTCGTCATGGCTGTCGAGCCCGCCAAGGACGAAGCCGCCGCCGTGATAATAGACAACCATCGCCTGCGGCGCCGTGCCCGCCATCTGGTAACGTCGGACCGGGATCGCACGGTCGCCGGCAGGAACCGCGCTGTCGCTGGCCTTGACACCAGGTGGATAGGGCTCGCGAAACGTCCGGCACATGGCATCATAGACCGCCCGCTGCCTGTCGATCGGCATGTAGACGATTTCGGGCGGATACCACTCGTTGACCCGATCGATATAGGCCCACAGCTCCGGATCGAGCAGCGTCTGGTATTTTCCGCGCCCTCTCGTTCCGGGTCGCTCGGCCTCGGTGATCATCGCTGCGCGATCCCGCTCAGAGTTCGGCGTAGAGCCGGGCAGCATTTTCATAGCTAAAGCGCAGCGGCACCGAGCCCTCGACCTGCCAGGCTTCGACCGTCTCGCCTGTCAGCAGCCGGCAGGCGCCGTCGGTGGTGGTGACGGCACCGCCATAGAGCCGGTTGGCAAGGTTGAGGATGGCCGTCTGGTGCATCGCCGTGCTGCCACTGCCGCAGGCATCCTTGACCAGCAGCACTCGAAACCCGAGCGCCACCGCATCCTTGACGGTGGCATCGATGCAGGCCTCGGTCCAGACGCCGGCAACGACCAGCCACTCGATGCCATCGGCCTTCAACCGTTCGGCGGCAGGCCCCGCGCGGAAGGCGCTGGCATCGGTCTTGACCAGCATCATCTCGCCTGGCGCCGGGCCTACTTCCGCGCAGATGGCAGTCAGCGGATCGTCCTTGTCGGAAAATGCCGACTTGCCGCTGGCCTCGACCGGGTGGAACGGCCGCGCCGTGGCGAGATCGACGATATAGGCCCAGTGATACAAAGGCACATGATTGGCTCGTGCTGCTGTCTGCAGCCGCTGGACGTTGGCGAGGATATCGCCATAGCCTTCGACCAGATAGCGCTTGTCCCGCCGATGCTCCTCCTGGAGATCGATAAACACCGCCGCCACCTTGCCGCGCTTGATCGAGATCGGGCTTTTCATGCAAAACTGCCTGTCAGCACTCAAACCTGCCTGTCAAGGAACTCGTCCTCATAAGGGAAGCGCGACAGAAGCTCGGTGCCGGTCTCGGTGATCAGGATCTCGTCCTCCAGCTTGACGCCCTCACGGCCGCCCTTCTCGCCGATATAGCTTTCGACGCTGACCACCATGCCGGGCACGATGACACCGTCGCGGCCATAGGTCTCGTAGTCCATGGCATGCGCGATGAACGGCGTCTCGCCATGCATGCCGACGCCGTGCATGACCGAGGTATAGCGCTGGTCGACGAAGCGGTCCGGTATCTTCCAGGCCTTTTCGGCAATCTCGCGAAATGCCATGCCCGGCTTGACGACCCCGATATTGTGCTGAACCTGGTCGTGCGCCATCTTGTAGAGCGACTTCTGGTAATCCGTCGGCCTGCCCGGGCCGCAGCGGAAGGTACGCGAGAAATCCGAATAATAGCCGTAGCAGCCGATCGTGTCGGTATCGAGCGCCAAGAGTTCGCCCGGCCTGATCTTGCGGCCGCTCGCCTCGTTGAACCACGGATTGGTGCGCTGGCCCGAGGTCAGCAGCCGGGTTTCGATGAACTCGCCGCCTTGCCGGATCACCTCGCCATACATGATGGCGAACAGGTCGTTTTCGGAAACGCCGGGCTTGATCGCCTCGCGCACGGCATAGACGGCGGCCTCGGCGCCAGCCATCGACACCTGCAGGCATTTTACTTCCTCGGGCGTCTTGACCGCGCGCACCGCCAAAATCTCGCCCTGGCAATCCCGCACCTCGCAGCCGCGCTTTTCCAGCGCCAGTGCCTGCAGATGGCTGCAGCGGTCAAGGCCGAGCTTCATCGAGCCGCCGCCATGCGCCTTGAGCAATTCGGCGATCTCATCGGCGAACGGGCCGGCGGTCTCGTCGTCGCGGCCCGACACCGATGACCAGACCAGCTTGGACGGACGCGCCTCGTCGATCGTGTCGAGCACCATCGAGACATGGTAGCTCTGCGGATATTCGAACAACACGATCGGCCCTTCGGTGGGGATGAAGAAGTAGCGCGTCGAGTTGCGCAGGAAATAGCCGAACATGTTGCGCGAGCCGGTGGCGTAGCGCTGGTTGTAGGGGTCGAACAAAACGACGCCGCCATAGCCGGCCTCGCGCATCCAGGCGCGCAGCCTGGCAAGCCGGCCCTTGCGCAGCGCGTCGGCGTCGATGAAGGACGGCTCGGTGTCCGACAGCCACATGCCGCCGGCCGGATCCGCCGCCGCCGGATGGCGCATGCGATCCCTAAAGTCGACATCCTCGGTGCTGTCGGGGTCAAAAACGACGATGCTCATGGGTGCCTCCTGGAAGCGGCGAGGATGGGCCATGCGCCGCGTAGAGGCTGTGCGAGATACCGCAGATGTTGTGCGAAATACCGCTTGAAGTCGTTCCGTAGCGTTCTACGGCGCCCCCCTCTGTCCTGCCGGACATCTCCCCCTCAAGGGGGGAGATCGGCTCGTCATCGCCGCTTTCGTGAATTTCCACCGTCGCAGGAGGAGCGGAGCATCGAAGCTGCCAATCTCCCCCCTCGTGGGGGAGATGTCCGGCAGGACAGAGGGGGGCGCTGTCCCGCCAACATCCGAAATACCTAATGCCTCCGCATCACCTTCGGCGCATGGCCATGCTCCTCCCGAAACGCCCGCGCAAAACTCGACATCGAGGCGAAGCCGCAGGCCAGCGCCACGTCGCGCACCATCAGCGTCGAATGCGCCAGGAGGTCGGCGGCACGCTTCAGCCGCAGGCGGCGGTAATAGCCGTTGGGCGAGATACTGAGTTCGGAGCGGAAATTGCGTTCGAGCTTATCGGAGGAGATACCAAGTCGCCCCGCCAGTTCCGCCATGCCGAGCCGCTCCTCCACCGCATCCTCCATGATGGCGATGGCCGACAGCACCAGTTCGTTCTGCACGCCGGTCCGCAGCCTGAGCGGCATCAGCTTGCGGTCGACGCTGGAGCGTAGCGGGCTGTGCACAAACCATTCGGCGACGCCGGCGGCCAGTTCGGCGCCATAATCGCCGGTGATGATCTCCAGCATCATGTCGAGGCTGCCGACGCCACCGGCCGAAGTGAAGCGCTTGCGGTCGATGACATAGAGATCGCGCCTCAGCTCGATGTCCGGAAACGCTTCGGTGAAGGCAGCCTGGCTGGTCCAGTGCAAGGTGCAGGCATGACCGTCGAGCAGGCCGGCCCGAGCCAGGAAGAAGGCGGCATCCGCCACCGCGCCGATATGGGCACCGCCGCGCAGGCTTTTGCGGATCCAGCTCACGGCATCCTCGGCGACGAGATGATCGGCGTCACCGCCTGAGCAGACGACGATGCGATCGACCTTCGGCGCGTCATGGGCGGAAAAGCCGGGCTGAATGACGACGCCATTCGAGGCCTCGACGGGGCCTTCGGCGGCGCCGACGATGATCCAGCGGTACCAGTCCCGCTTGGCCAGCACGTTCGCCGCGCGCAGCGGCTCGATCACCGAGCTGAACGCCATCATCGGAAAGCATGGGAAGACCAGGATGGCGAAGGTGAGCGGGGTATCGCTTGCCGTCGGTTGGTTGCGTTGTCGGTTGTTCATAGCTTCCGGAGCCAGGCAGCAAGGTGGATCAGGAAGCTACAATTCTGCCAGATGGCGCCAAGGTCAACGGAATAGAATGTAAGACACATGGATATGGATGCAGAATAAGCGCCGCTCGTTCGTGATCCTTCACGCCCCCTCTGTCCTGCCGGACATCTCCCCCACAAGCGGGGAGACGGCAGCTTCGCCGTCCCGTCCGTGTTTCAGCGTTGGAGGTTGGCGAAAGCGCAAGATGACGGCCAAATTCCCCCCTCGTGGCCGAGATGCCCGGTAGGGCGGAGGGGGGCGCTGTCCCGCCGACGTCTCGCTATCCGGCTCAACTGGCCAGCGCCTGATCCAGATCCGCGATCAGATCGTCGCCATCCTCGATCCCGGCCGACAGCCTTACCAGCGAATCCGAAATCCCGATCTCGGCGCGTTTTTTCGCCGGGATCGAGCCGTGCGTCATCAGCGCCGGGTGCTCGATCAGGCTTTCGACGCCGCCGAGGCTTTCGGCCAGCGTGAACAGTTGCGTATGTTCGAGGAAGCGTTTGGTGCCGGCGAGGTCGCGGTCGAGCTCGACCGTGATCATGCCGCCGAAGGCGTGCATCTGCCGCCTGGCGATGGCGTGCTGCGGGTGGCTGGGCAGGCCGGGATAGATGACACGGCGGATGTCGGGACGGCTTTCCAGCCAGTGCGCGATCTTCTGGCCGTTCGACGAATGACGCTCCATCCTCAGCGCCAGCGTCTTCAGTCCGCGCAGCGCCAGGAAACTGTCGAACGGCCCGGAAATGGCGCCGATGGCGTTCTGCAGAAATTTCAGCCGGTCGGCGAAATCCTTGTTGTCGCCGACCACGGCGACGCCGCCGACCATGTCGGAATGGCCGTTGAGGTATTTTGTCGTCGAATGGACCACGATGTCGATGCCGAGCTCCAGCGGCCGCTGCAGATAGGGGCTGCAGAAAGTGTTGTCGGCGACTGAGAGCACGCCTTTGCGCCTGGCAAGTGCTGCGACGCCTTCGAGGTCGACGACACGCAGCAGCGGGTTGGTCGGCGTCTCGACCCAGAGCATTTTGGTTTCCGGGCGGATCGCCGCCTCGACCGCGGCAAGATCGGTGAAGTCAACGAAGTCGACCTGGAGGTTGGCGGAGCGCTTGCGCACCCGCTCGAGCAGCCGAAACGTGCCGCCATAGATGTCGTCGGTGGCGACGATGTGGGTGCCGGAATCGAGCAGTTCGAAAATAGTGGCGATCGCCGCCAGCCCCGAAGCGAAGGCGAAGGCGGCTGTGCCGCTTTCGAGATCGGCCACAGCGCGTTCGAAGGCGAAGCGGGTCGGGTTCTGGCTGCGGGCATATTCAAAGCCCTTGTGCACGCCCGGGCTCTGCTGACCGTAGGTCGAAGTGGCATAGATCGGTACCATCACCGCGCCCGTCGTCGGGTCGTGGCTCTGGCCGCCATGGATGGTGCGCGTCGAAAAGGCGAGGCGGTTTTTGCCCGATACGGTGGCTTTGACGGTCATCGGGCGCGCCTCAGATGGTTGATCAGGTCGATGCGTGTTATCAGCCCGATGAATTCGTCGCCGTCGAAGACGATGGCGACCTCGTTGCGATCAAACACCGGCAGCAACGCGTCCAGCGTCTGGCTGGCTTGCAGCGTGTGCAGGGTAGAGGTCATGGCCGTACTGACCGGAGCCTTGAAGCGGTCCCAGCGGCTGTCATAGGGGCCTTCGACCTTGGCGAGGATATCGCTTTCGTCGATGATGCCGACGAGCTTGCCCTCGTCCAGCACCGGCAGCTGCGAGACGTCCGAGCGGCGCATACGGCCATAGGCGTTGAGCAGGCTTTCGTCCGGACCGACATACACGGTGTCACCGGTGCGGTGCGAACGCATCACCAGATCGCGCAAATCACCATGCTGCTCCTGCTCGGCAAGGCCCTGCTCGGCCAGCCAGAAGTCGTCGAACACTTTCGACAGGTACTTGTTGCCGCTGTCGCAGACGAAGGTGACGACGCGCTTCGGCACGGTCTGCTCGCGGCAATAGCGGAGCGCTGCCGAAAGCAACGTGCCGGACGACGAGCCGGCGAGGATGCCTTCCTTCGAAAGCAGGTCGCGCACCGCCAGCATGCTCTGCTTGTCGGGGATGGAATAGGCCTTCCTGACCAGCGACAGATCGGCATTGGGCGGGACGAAATCCTCGCCGATGCCTTCGACGGTCCAGCTCCCGGCCTCTATCATCTTGCCGGTCTTGATCAACGGCGCCAGCACCGAGCCGACCGGATCGGCCAAAATCATCTCGGTCTTTGGCGAGACTTTCGCAAAGTAGCGGCCGAGCCCGGTCAGCGTGCCGCCGGAGCCGACGCCGACGACAACCGCATCGACGTCGCCTTCGAGCTGTTGGAAGATTTCCGGTCCGGTCGTGGTTTCATGAGCCAGCGGATTGGCCGGGTTGGCAAACTGGTTGGCATAGAAGGCGCCGGGCAGCTCGGCGGCGATCTTTTCGGCCATGTCCTGATAATATTCGGCATGACCCTTGCCGACATCGGAACGCGTCATCCGCACCTCCGCGCCGAGCGCCCGCAAATGCTGGATCTTTTCGCGCGACATCTTGTCGGGGACGACCAGGATGATGCGGTAGCCCTTGGGGATGCCGACCTGGGCGAGACCAAGACCGGTGTTGCCGGCGGTCGCCTCCACAATCGTCCCGCCGCGCTTCAGTTTGCCCTGTTTTTCGGCGGCGGCAATCATCGACAGCGCGATGCGGTCCTTGATCGAGCCGCCGGGATTCTGGCTTTCGAGCTTGATGAACAGCCGGCACTTGCCGATGTCGAATTTGGTCAGCTCGACGACCGGCGTCTGCCCGATCAGGTCGAGAACCGAGGCATAAGGCGGGCGCAGGCGGGACGATGCATCGTCCGATGCCACGATCTTGTGCTTGCTCATGTCAGATGCTCCGTTGCCAGAATGAGCAACCGCCCTGGAAGACGGCAACCTACCGTCTTTTCCAGCCGTTTGCAGTTGGAAAGAAGATAGATCGTGCCAATCCGGCCGCCAGCAGGGGAATGGAATTTCGCGAAAGCTTCGTCGGCCTGCAGGCAGGGGCAAAAGATTTGCAGAACCCGCTTAGGGTTCAGGCGATCGCGGCCTGGGCTTCGATCTCGATCAGAAAATCCGGATTGCCGAGGCCGGCGACGCGCAGCACCTTGATGATCGGCGGCGCGCCACGGTTTGCCCAGAACGCCATCCAGGCGCCGAAGGCCGGCCCTATGTCCAGGTCGCCGGCGATATAGACCGAGAGGCTGACGAGGTCTTCAGGCTTTGCCCCACCGGCTTCCAGCACCTTTGCCAGGTTGGAAAGCGCCTGAGCGGTCTGCGCAGGGAGATCGTCCCTGGCGACGATCCGGCCTTGCGCGTCGACGCCATTCTGGCCGCCGACCAGCACGATGCGCGCGGATGCCGGCAGCGACACGCCTTGTGAATAGGCCGGATTGCTGTGCATGCCCTCGGGGTTCAGCCTTTCGATGGTCACCGCACTTTTTCCTCCTCTTCAGCAAAAATTATCCCGCGGCCGCCCATAGGATCAACGGCAATCGTGCGGGCGTTTCAACGCACCATCTCGTTCGTTGCGGCCGCCGATTCGGCCATGCTACCCGGCGCTGGGCGAACAGCAATACAAGGAACGGCCGATGAAGATTCTTGCCTATGACAATTTCAAGCCCGGCGTCACGCTCGACGATTTGCGGCCTTATCTGCGCGACGAAGTGTCGAATGTCTGGCGGCTCTGGAAGGCGGGGATCGTGCGCGAGAATTATGCGCGCGCCGATATTGGCGGCGTCATCATCGTCTTCGAGCTCGACAGCGTCGCGGAAGCGCGGCGCTACACCGAGGACTTCCCGCTGTCCAAGGCCGGGCTGCTAGAATGGCACTTCATCGCCTTCGACGCGCCATTGCCGCTGGAATTCCTGTTCGATCCGACGGTCGATATCGCCAAGCCATGGGACCGGACTGCGGCATGATCCGGTCGAGCGACGGGATCGAACTCCCGGCCAGCCTGGCTGAGTGGTGCGATCCGCGCCGCACGGCGCTGGTGGTCTACGACATGCAGGTCGGCATCTGCCGGCAGGTGGCCGGCGCCGCGACCATCGTCGAGCGTACCGGCACGGTGCTGGAAGCGGCGCGCGGGGCCGGAATGCGGGTGGCGTTCACGCGCCACCTGTCGCTGCCGCGCAAATGGATGGGCGCGACGCAGCTGCGCACCGCCATGGCCTGGCAGCGGCGCGACAGCCCCGACACGGTCGAGCCGTGGTTCCCGCGCGACGCCGAAGCGACGCGGATCGTGCCCGAGCTGGACCCCCGCGCGGACGAGGCGGTATTCGACAAGCTCACGATGTCGGCCTTCGATTCCACCGCGCTCGGCTTTGCGTTGCGCGATTGCGGCGTGCGCACGATAGCGCTCGCTGGCATCGCCATGGAGATCGGCATCGAGCCGACCGTTCGCCAGGCGACCGACAATGGCTTTGTCTCCGTGGTAATCGAGGATGCCTGTGGCTTCGGCAACCGCGAAGCGCGCGACCGCTCGATGGCGACGCTACGCTTCCTCGGCGAAGCCGTCGTCACCAACGTCGCAAGCTTCTGCAGCGCCCTTGCCGGCGCGGGTTGAGGGCAATCGGCTTGCTGGAGCCATTCACGGTTTCACGCAATTGCGGACGGAAAACCGCTCCGCGCTTTCCCGGAATTGATCTAGGTGGTGGCTGCGCTGTCGGTGCGAAAGCGCACGCCTTCGGCGCGACCGTGCACGCTGCCCCAGTCGTAGAGCGCCTGGAGCGCGGCGGCAAGATCTTCACCGCGCCCGGTCAAGGCGTAGCGCCCCTTGCCGTCGGGCGACGTCTGGAGCGTGACGAAGCCGATCTCGACAAGCTCGGCCAGGCGCTGCGTCAGCATCTTGTCCGAGAGTGAGGGAATCAGCCGGCGCAGGTCGGAATAGCGCATCGGCTGTTCCTTGATGCGCGCCAGGATCACCGTCTTCCATTTGCCCCCGAGCGCGTCGAGCGCGAACTCGACCGGACAGCCGTAGAGTCTTCCGCGTTGGGTCATGCGCCATGGTAGGCAAGGCACGGTGACGACGAAAGCAGAATTTGCCCGGCCATCTGGCCAGGGTCGCGGCTCACGGCCTCGCCGACTACAAAATCCATGGAGGAGAACGAAGACGAGCGTGCGCGACATCAATCCGGTCGATGCGAGACGGCCGAAACGTGTGGCGTCATCGCCTGGCTGTCTCGACCACCACAGGCTGCTGGTCGGCTCTGGTGGAGCGAGCTCCCGCACCCTGGTTCGCCTTCACCGAACGCGGCTATGCGGTCGAGATCTTTTCACCCGGCGACAGCGGTCTTGCATCCGAGATCGCGTCAAGACAGAGGCGGCCTCATCCGAGCAAGCGCTTGCTCAGCCGCGCGCACTGCACGCGAATATCGGGAATGGCGTCGATTTCGAAGAAGGTGCCGCGCGTCAGTGGACCGACGGCGAGGATATTGGCGAATACCGTGCCGTCGCCGGCGATGACCTCGCAGTTCGCGGTCACGTCGAGGCCGAGGCGCAGCGGATCCGGCCGTGCCAGCCCACGCTCGACCAGCGACCGCACCACGCTGTTCGAGGTGGTCGAGATGTCCCTGGCGATGCCTGTGCAATCATAGATGCGGGTGACGTCGAACCTTTCGAGCTGCTGCGTGTGGCGCGACTGGACCTGTAGGCTGAAGCCGTCGCCGGCGGCGATCTCGACGACGCGGCCGGCGACAAGGCGGATGCGGCCCGCTTGCACCGCCTCGGCAACGCGGGCGTAGACTTCCGGCGCCATGCGATGGCGGTGGATGTCCCACCAGGCCTTGGTGTGCTCGACGAAGCGGCGCTTGGCCGAGGACGGCCAGTTCTGCCAGATCTTCTGGTTGAAGGGTCTCAGACCGTCGACGACGTCGCGCCAGTCGATGCCGGCCTTCTGGTTTTCCCGGATCAGGTCGCGGAACCAGCCGACGAAATAGGAAAGCTGGGTGCCGAGCGGAATGTCGGCAACGTCGAGCTTGATCGGATTGCCCTTGCGATGCGGCGAAGGCAGCAGGCCGCGCCGCGACACCGCGACGATCGCGCCGCGGTGGCCGCGCTGCTCGAGCGACAGGAAGGCATCGACCATGCTCAAGCCGGTGCCCAGCACCAGGACTCGGGCTTCGGGGTCGAGCGCAGTGTCCGCCTCGGATCCCATCCTGATCGCATGCCCCTGCCCCGCCCCCGGCTCTTCGTCGTGGCCGGTGGCGAGCACGGCAAGATGCGCAACCACGCTGGTGCCGTTGGCCAGCGCCACTTCGACGCCTGACGCGGTCGGCGAGATCGACAGGCTCTCCTCGCGGATCAAGCGCAGCCGGCCCGTCTGCTGCTCACGCGCCTCGAGCTCGTCGAGCAACTCCTTGAGATAGCGGGCGTAGACGCTGCGCGGCGCATAGACCGGCGCCTGTTCCGGCGTTGCCAGGCCGCGTTCAAGCAGCCAGCGCGAGAAATTGCCGGGATCGTCGGCATAGGCGCTCATGCCCGACGCGCTGACATTCAGCACATGCGCCGACAGCAGCGTTGAATAGGCCATGCCTTGCCCAAAATGCGGGCGTTTTTCGATCAGGCTGACACGTAGATCGGGATTGGGCGACTTCAGCAGATGAGCGGCAAGCACGACACCGCTGGCGCCGCCGCCGACAATGATGATCGAACTTGGCGTAGCGCGCCCGGTCATGCGCACACCAGCTGTCCTGGCGATCGTCGCCGGCTCAGGAGAGATTGGTTCAGGCCTGGATTTTCAACGCCGCCGAAAAATCCTCGTCGCCGGCGATGTCGCGCATTTCCGCGAGGCTGCGCTGATCCAGCACCTCGGCGATGGCCTGCCGGACCTCCAGCATCAGGTGTCGGACTTGGCATGTCGCCTCGTTGCAGTCTTCGCAGCGCTGATACTGGGTGCGGCTGGCGCAAGGAATGGGGGCAAGCGGCCCGTCGAGCACGCGCACGACGTGGCCGACCTTGATCTCGTCCGCTGGGCGTGCCAGCCGGTAGCCGCCTTCCTTGCCCTTGCGGCTCTGAACGAAACCGGCATTGCGCAATTCGCCAAGGATGGCATCGAGGAACTTCTTCGGAATATTGTTTCCTGTGGCGATGTCGTTGACGAAGGCGAGCTGTCCAACCGGCAGGCGCGCCAGATGGACGAGCGCCTTGAGGCCGTATTTACCTTTTTTCGTGAGCATAACCCGCACGTTTCTCTGTCATGCGATGGCGCAAGGCCACCGGTTGCGAAACGCCTGGCGTGCCTCCCCGCCGCGTCCAAGCTGTCACTACAGATAAATTCTAGTGACATGATATACAAGCCGAGAAACGTTGATTTTGCTTCGTTTTCACGCCGCAATGGCCATTTTGGCCGGGGCTTGTGCTCTTGCGAGCACAGGAGCCACCGCGAATGACACACCGGCAAACTGGCCGGCGGCAGGAATGTCCCGATCGGCGAGAATACCAACAGCAGCTTCTGCCCCTGAATTTGAAGGCCAAAGCATGCCGCGCGCGGCAACAAGGAGGGTGGCGTCGCTCATCGTCCTCTCCAATCCTTCAATGTCGATAAGGATACTAGACTTAACCGCGAACACAGGGAACTTGTTTCCAATTTCTTGGCTATCCACAGTATGGATTTGCCGATGCAGGGGCGAAAACGGGAAAATCCTTGTTGCGCGCAAGGACGACGTGGAAGAGGTTCCCGGGCAAGGACGATGGTTCTCACCCGAGCCGTCACCCAGAAGCGCGCGAACTGCCATAGCCAGATGAATTTTTCTAACAAGACCGCACCGATTGGAAGGATTTAACTCTACAAGAACGATAGAGTTAGATGACCATGAAACGCAATCCGGGTTTTCCTCGTTTCCAAGGAGCGTTTCATGTCCACCATTTCGCGACGTATCGTTCTCTTGTCCTCGGCGGCCTTGGCTGGCGCCGCCTTTCTCGGCCCAGCCGATGCGCAGGACCTCAAGATCACTATCGGCTACCAGACGGTCGTCGAGCCCTCGAAGGTGCCGCAGGCCGACGGCGCCTATGAGAGCGCGACCAAGGCGGCAATCGACTGGCGGAAATTCGATTCCGGCGCCGACGTGATCGCCGCCATCGCTTCCGGATCGGTCGACATTGGCTATGTCGGTTCGAGCCCGCTGGCGGCGGCGGCGAGCCGCGAGCTTCCAATCCAGACAATCTTCATTGTCGGGCTGATCGGCGAATCCGAGGCCCTTGTCGCCCGCAACGGCGCCGGCATCGAGAAGGCCGCCGACCTTGCCGGCAGGAAGGTGGCGGTGCCCTTCGTTTCGACGACGCATTACAGCCTGCTCGCCGCGCTGAAGCATGAGGGTGTCGACCCGAAGTCGATCGATATTCTCAATTTGCGGCCACCGGAGATCGCGGCGGCATGGGCGCGCGGCGGCATCGACGCCGCCTATGTCTGGGATCCGGCACTCGGTCAGATCAAGACTTCGGGCAAGGTCGTGCTGGATTCCTCGCAGGTCGCCGCCTGGGGCGCGCCGACCTTCGACGCCTGGATCGTGCGCACCGATTTCGCCGAAAGGAACCCGGAAGCGGTGCGCGACTTCGTCAAGGTGACGGGCGCGGCCTATGCCGAGTTCCTGGCCAAGCCGGACGCCTGGTCGGTGACGTCGCCGCAAGCGGCGAAGATCGCCACGATCACCGGGGCCAAGCTGGAGGACGTGCCGCAACTATTGAGGGGCTATGTCTTCCCGACGCTCGAGGAGCAAGCCTCGGACAAGTTCCTCGGTGGCGGCACGGTCAAGGCGGTCGAGGCGACATCTGCCTTCCTCAAGGAGCAGGGCAAGATTGATGCCGTGTTGCCGGATTATTCGAAATACGTGTCGTCGAAATATGTCAGCGAAGCGCTTGCCTCGAACTGACGCCAACGCGCGCGGTTCTCCTTCCCTGACGCCGCGTGCTCCCTGCCCCGAACCGCTTGCGAGGAGCGGCTTCGGGGCAGACAGATCGGAATATCGGCGAGGTTCCCATGACGCATCTCGTGCTCGACAAGGTCTCGGTCCACTATGACGGTCAGCCGGCGCCGGCGGTCGAAAATGTGTCGATTGAGATCGCCAAGGATGACTTCGTTGTCCTGGTCGGCCGCTCCGGCTGCGGCAAGACCTCGTTGCTCAACGTCGCTGCGGGCCTGGTCGAGCCTGTGCGCGGACGCGCCACGATTGGCGGCCGGCCGATCACGGCGCCAGGCTCTGACCGCGCCGTCGTGTTCCAGAACGACGCGCTGTTTCCGTGGCTGACCGCGCGGGAAAATGTCGCCTTTGCGCTCAGGCTGCGCGGTGTCAGGGCCGCGGAACGGGCGCGGACTGCCGACGACCTTCTGGCGCTGGTGAAACTCGACGGCGCCGGCGACAAGCGCATCTGGGAGCTTTCCGGCGGCATGCGCCAGCGGGTCGGCCTGGCCCGGGCGCTGGCGGCCGAGCCGCAATTCCTGCTGCTCGACGAGCCGCTGGGCGCGCTCGATGCGCTGACACGCGAACGCATGCAGACAACGCTGCTCGATCTGTGGACGGCAAGCCAGGTCGGCGTGCTGATGGTCACGCACGGCATCGAGGAAGCCCTGGTGCTGGCAACCCGTATCATTGTGCTCGCTCCCGGCCCTGGCCGGGTGGTGTGGAGCTTCGAGACCGGCTTCAGCCGGCGCTATGCAGCCGGCGAGGCCATTCGCAGCATCAAGGCCGATCCCGCCTTCGCCGCAGCGCGCGACGAGCTGACCGACGCGATCTTCGAAGGGGAGGCAGCATGACCGTTACCTCCTATACCGAGCGGCCGCAGCGCAAAGTCGACGACGGAGCCGACGCGCTGTCGGTGCCATGGTCGCGGCCGCAGCCGAGACGCAGCCGCGTTTCGGCCCGCGTGGTTAGCGCGATCACCATTCTGATGATGCTGGCGGCGTGGACGGCATCGGCCCGCCTGCAATTGGTGTCGCCGGTTTTCCTGCCGTCGCCTGTGGCAGTCTGGAACAAATTTGTCGTCGTCGCCGGTGACGGCTTTGTCGACGCAACGCTGCTCCAGCATATCGCCGCCAGCCTGTGGCGGGTGTTTGCGGCGCTGGTCGCGGCCGTTTTCGTCGGCGTTCCCATCGGGCTGGCTATCGGCATCAGCACGATCGGGCGCGGCATCTTCGATCCGCTGCTCGAATTCCTGCGGCCGATCCCGCCGCTCGCCTATCTGCCGCTGATCATTATCTGGTTCGGCATTGGCGAGCCGTCCAAGATCCTGGTGATTGCCATTGCCATGCTGGCGCCGGTTGCGCTGTCGACGGCATCGGGTGTTCGCGGCGTCTCGCAGGAGCGCATCAATGCAGCGCGCTCGCTTGGCGCCACGCAGCGCCAGGTGATCAGGCACGTCATCCTGCCCAGCGCGCTGCCCTCGATCCTGACCGGGCTGCGCATCGCGCTCGGCGCCGGCTGGTCGACGCTGGTCGCCGCCGAGCTGGTGGCCGCGACGCGCGGGCTTGGATTCATGATCCAGTCCGCTGCCCAGTTCCTCGTCACCGACGTGGTGGTGATGGGCATACTGGTGATCGCTGCCATTGCCTTCGTGCTCGAATTCATCATCCGCAGGATCGAGCGGGTTCTCGTCCCGTGGGCGGAGCGGGAGTAACCGGACCGGAGACGTGACGATGCCCCATTCCACCGCTGTACTGTTTGCGCATTTCGGCCATTGGCTCCGCCTGATCAAGGCCGGAGACAAACAGCCGCCTGAAGACGAACGCAAAACGCCGACACCGGTGCATCTGGACGCCGAGCGCAACCGCCTGCCGCCGCGCGACGAAAGTTTCTACTGGGGCTGGCAGTACTGGTCGCGGTGAGCGGCCGCCACGGGTCCGCTGTGTGCTGCTCCGGCGGGCGCCTGAGGATCGACGCCTGTTCAACCACGCGAGCGGTTTGCCCAGGCCAGGCCGACCAAGCCGACCAGCACGGTCACGATGCCGGCATAGAGCCATTGCGACTGGCCGGTCATGAAGCTGCCCTGGACCCAACCGATGCCTTGCAATGACCACAGCACGCCGATGGCGAGCACAATCAAGGCCAGCAGATTTTTGATCAATCTCATCGCTAGAACTCCTCTCCAAGTCGATCATCAGCCGCATTCCGGCCGAAATGGAACAGCTAAAAGAAGCAGCCCAATCACGCCAACTTCTACTTAGATGCTAACCTCTGATCCTGCGCAAGACATGCGGAGATCGGTGGAAAGATCATCAAGGAAGCTGTGCCGCGCTGCGGGAAATCTCTGACAAATTGTTTCGCGTCGACTCCAAACGTGTAACATTGCCATGGAACCGACAGATCATTGCCGCATTTGCTGCCTCATTCGTCCCTAACCGCTGCGGGTCTGTCAACGGAGCCAGTCCCCAACACATGAACAAAAGCAACCAGACCGCGCTTGTCGCGGCCACGATCGCGGCTGGCCTGATGGTCGGCGCATCCACTGCCAGCGCCGCCGCGCAGTGCGGCCGTGCCTCCTGGTACTCACTGCATTCCAGAACCGCTTCCGGCGAACGCATGAACCCGTCGGCGCTGACCGCCGCGCACCGCAGCCTGCCGTTCGGCACCAAGCTGAAGGTGACCAATCGCAACAATGGCCGCAGTGTCGTCGTGCGCATCAACGACCGCGGCCCGTTCATCAAGGGGCGGATGCTCGATCTGTCGAAGGGCGCCGCCAGTCAGCTTGGCTTCATCAGCTCGGGCCATACGGCCGTCTGCATGGCACGGGTCTAACGGCCGCCACGGCCGGACACCGCCTCCGACGCTCGTCCCCAATAGCCGTGCTGCCTGCCGGGCCTTCGCAGGTGCACATTGAGCCGGCTGTTGCCGTTCCAGGCGGATTCTCAACGCCTTGGACGAAAGAACGAGCCTAAATCACGCAAGTTGACGTATTGCATCGCAGCAGATTGTTGCTAACTTCCCCGCAAGGCATTCAAGGCTCGGCGCTGCTCGTCGGCCCTTCGATCGCAGTCGGCAGCGGGGTTCTCGATGTTCTACCAGCTCTACGAACTGAACCACGCCGCCTTGCAGCCGGCGCGCCTCTATGCCGATGCGGTGCGCCTGTTCTACTCCAATCCGCTCAACCCGGTCTCACACACGTCCTGGGGTCGCTCGGTTGCGGCAACGGCCGAACTGTTCGAGCGCACGACGCGCCGCTACGGCAAGCCGCAATTCGGCCTGACCAAGACCGTGGTCGACTGGAAAACCGTCGAGGTCAGCGAACATACCGTCTGGTCGCGGCCGTTCTGCAACCTGGTCCGTTTCGAGCGGGCGGTTCCTGCTGGGCGCCGACCGGATCCGAAACTGTTGATCGTCGCGCCGATGTCTGGCCACTACGCGACGCTGCTGCGCGGCACGGTTGAGGCGATGCTGCCCTATGCCGACGTGCATATCACCGACTGGGTCGACGCCCGCATGGTGCCGCTGGCCGACGGCAGCTTCGATCTTGACGACTATATCGACTACATCGTCGACATGCTGCATGCGCTGGGTCCCGACACCCATGTGATGGCGGTGTGCCAGCCTTCGGTGCCGGTGCTGGCGGCGGCGGCACTGATGGAAGCCAAGGGTGATCCGTTCGTGCCCTCGACGATGACGCTGATGGGCGGGCCGATCGACACGCGCCGCAATCCGACGGCGGTCAATCTGCTGGCGCAGGAAAAGGGCATCGACTGGTTCCGCGACAACGTCATCATGCGCGCGCCCTGGCCGGTGCCGGGCTTCGGCCGCGAGGTCTATCCCGGCTTCCTGCAGCTTTCGGGGTTCATGAGCATGAACCTCGACCGCCACATCATCGCCCACAAGGACTTCTTCATGCATCTGGTGAAGCATGACGGCGACAATGCCGAGAAGCACCGCGAGTTCTACGACGAATATCTGGCGGTGATGGATCTGACGGCGGAATTCTACCTGCAGACCGTCGACACCGTGTTTGTCCGCCAGGCCTTGCCCAAGGGCACGATGACGCATCGCGGCGTGGCGGTCGACCCTTCGGCGATCCGCAATGTCGCCCTGTTCACGGTCGAGGGCGAGAACGACGACATCTCCGGCCTCGGCCAGACCAAGGCTGCGCACGACCTGTGCATCAACATCCCGGCCGACAGGCACGCCCATTACATGCAGCCGGCGGTCGGCCATTATGGTGTGTTCAACGGCTCGCGCTTCCGCTCCGAAATCGTGCCGCGCATCGTCGACTTCATTACCAGCTACGGCCGTCAGAACCGTGTTGCGGTCAAGCCCAAGCTGGTCAGGACCGGCAAGAAATAGGCGACCAGTGATGATGCCCGTCAATCCGCATCAGGTCGGTCAATGCCAAAATCATCGGTTGGCGGGGCCGTGCGGCCGGTCGACCTGTTGCACAATAGTCGCGTTGGCGCCACGCGGGTAACCATGCCGCAAAAATCAATCCATCCTCATAATTGACACGGACTGTAAATACCCCTTAACGTTTCGTTAACAACAAGGGACAAGCGGGGACAATGATTTCCTCACCAATGGCGAGAACGCTGCGCCTGTGTGCGCTGGCCGGACTTACTGTGGCGGCAGGTTGGGCCGGTTCGGCCTCGGCAGCCAGCCCGATGATAACAGGTGGCCCGACCTCGCAGCCGATCGGCCATTATGATTTCTGCAAGAGCTACGCGTCCGAATGTTCGATCCGCCCGAAGGATCTGTCGCCCGCCAGCCTGACCGGCTCGCTGTGGCGCAAGCTGCTCAGCGTCACGACAAGGGTCAACGCCGCCGTCAAGCCGGAGAGCGACTTCGACATCTACGGCAAGGACGAGGTCTGGGCCTATCCCGACAAGGGCGTCGGCGATTGCGAGGACTATGTCCTGGAAAAGCGCCGTGAGCTGAACCGGCTGGGCGTCTCGTTTTCCGATCTGCTGATGACCGTCGTGCGCAAGCCGGATGGCGAAGGCCACGCCGTGCTGACGGTGCGCACCGACAAGGGCGACTACATCCTCGACAATCTGACCGACCAGGTCCGTTCCTGGGACCAGACCGGCTATCGTTTCCTCAAGCGGCAGGCGATCGACAATACCGGCCGCTGGGTCTCGATCCGCGGCGGCCAGCAGGTGCTGGTCGGCTCTGTCCAGTAACAAGGCAGCTCATTTCGGTCGTGCCAGTGCGGCGCGGAGCGACGCAATGATGCGGCGAAGCTCGGCTTCGTCAAGCTTTTCGATGTTGTCGGCCAGGAGATTGGCAAGCTCGGTCGCCGCAGGGCTAAGACCCGACGTGTCGAGCTTGACGCGCGGATGCGAGGTTTCGGCCAACCGCGCCAGTTCCTCGGCCTCGTCCCAGATGATGTTGAAATAGCCGATGATCTTCTGGATCAGCGTCCAGCTCGGCGCACCGCGGCGGCCGTGTTCCAGCGCCGAGAGATAGGCTGCGCTGACGCCGATCGCCTTGGCCATGTCCTTCTGGCTGACGCCGCGCTCGTTTCGCAGCACGCGAAGCTTTTCGCCGAACGGGGTCACAAGCGCACCTTCATGGGTGCATCCTCATAGGTGCGTCCCTCATCGGCGTTTCCTCATGAGCGCGCCCGCCGCAAGCGGATATAGAGCGCACCCGAGCCGCCATGTTTGCGGGCGGCATGGTCGTGGCTGGAGACGAGGGGCCGGAAGGCGGGTGTCGACAGCCATGACGGCACGGCGCGCCGCAAGACGCCATCGCCGCCCGACGAAGAGCCCTTGCCGGTGATCACGAGGACGTAGCGGATGCCGCCGGCATGCGCCCGGTGCAGAAAGGAAAACAGCAGCGAATAGGCTTCGTCCTGCGTCAGGCCATGCAGGTCGACGCGGCCCTCGATCGGCAGCCGGCCCTTCGACAGCTTGTCCAGCGTCGGTTCGTCGAGTGCGTGGGAGACATGCTGCGCCTTCGGCTTTGCGGCCGTGGCAGCATTGCCCGCGACCTGTGCCCGCGGCGGCGCCTGCCTGGTCTCGTCGGTCTCCGGCCCGACGTGCGGAATTTCGACGGCGGTTCTGCCCTTCAGCGGTTTTGCCGTGTGCGCCACCAGGTTCCACAGCACCCGGTCGTCCTCGCTCAGCCTGTCGATGCGCCGGGTCATCGGCCTGCTCCTGAAACCAGCGGCCGGGGGATCAGCGCATAAAAATCTGCGGCGTTGCGGATAACGCCGGCGATCTCGCCGGCAGCATCGCCCGACCCGGCAAACAGATCGCCGCGGGCCGGCCCGGTGATCGCCGAGCCGGTGTCCTGCGCGATCATCAGCCGCCGGAACGGTTTTCCGTCGAAAGCGGTCAGCGACGGCGCATCGATATGGAAGGGCGTGCCGAACGTGTGCAGCAGTCGGTCGACGGCGATCGAGCGGCCGGGGGTCAGCGCCACCTTGGCGGCAGCGATCGGGCCGAGCTCTGAGTCGTCGACGCCCATCTCGCGGAAGAAGATGTAGGAGCGGTTGCGCCAAAGGATCTCGTCGACGCGTTCCGGATGCGCCTTGAACCAGGCACGGATCGACTGCATCGTCACTTTCTCCAGCGGGATCTCGCCTTCCTCGCTCAAGATCTTGCCCGGTCCGGTAAAGCGCTGGCCGGATTTGGCGGCATAGGTGATGCGGCGAAGCCTGCCGTCGGTCATCTTGAGGCGTGCCGCGCCCTGCACGTGAATGAAGAAGGCGTCGACCTTGTCGGCGAGCCAGGCGATTTCCAGCCTTTTTCCGGCAAGCGCGCCGCGTTCGATCTCGCCGCGGTCGAAATATTCGACCGGGCCGTTCGGCGCCGCACGAGCAAAGGCGAGATAAGGATCCAAGGCTGAAGGACGATTGCCGTCGTCGATGTCGACTAGGTCGGCCGGGCGCGCCAGCAACGGCACCGAAAACCGTTGCGTGCGTACCGGCGAGGCTTCGACCTCCGGCTCATAAAAGCCGGTGACCAGGCCGGGACCACCATCTTCGGCATCGATACGGGCCGGAACGAAATGGCGCTCGAAAAAGCTTCGAGCCTGCGACCGATTCGCCGGCGAAACGGTGCGCGCTTCGGCATAGGCGTCGGCAAAGCCATTGTAGTCGACGCCGAGCGCGGCGGAGCGGTAGGGTTTGCTCAGGATATGAAAGGCTGAGCGGCGAAAGGCGTCAAAGGCAGGGAGATGGTCGTCCTCACCCCAGCCCGGCAATTCGCCAAAGGATTTTTCGCTGAAGGCTCGAGAAAGCGACACGACAGCCTCCGCCGCCGTCCAGTTCAGTCTTCTTCTTCGGTGGCGACGAGCTTCCAGTTCGGATCGCGCGAGCGCGCGTCACGAGCGAAGGTCCAGACATCCTTGACCTCGGCGACGGTTTCGGGATCGCCGTCGATGACGGCGCCGGCCTTGTCGCGGGTCGCCGAAATCAGTTCGCTGACAATGCGCAGCGTGATGTGGGCCTCGCTGCCCTTCATCTCGGCCGAAACGATGTCGGCCTTGTCGATGCCGACGAAGGAGGACTGGATCTTTTCGGCTTTCGCCTCACGGTCGCCGATGGCCGCGACGAAGCCGTCATAGACCTCGCGCGACAAAAGGTTCTTCAGCGTTTTGCGGTCGCCATCGGCGTAGGCCATGACGATCAGCTCGTAGGCCATCTTGGCGCCGTCGACGAAGGTCTTCGGGTCGAAGGTCGGATCATTGTCCTTGATCGCCCGCAGGCCCCGGTTGAGATCGGTGTCCGGCTTGGCAAAGGCATCGATCGCCACATAGGCATCGGCCGCCGGCTCTCCCGCCAGGCGCTTGCGCGGCAGCGAGACCACGTTCTCGGGTTTCTGGGCGGCATCCTTGTCGTTTTTGCGCGCTGCCGTATATGGATCGAAGGGTGGGCGCTCGTTGCCCGTGCGTCGGCCAAGCACGTTGCGCAGCTGGAAGAAGATCACCACCGCCGCAATCAGAAAGAAAATCGTGCCGAAGTCGAAGAAGCCCATATCTTGCGCCAATCAATCCCTGCTTTGGCCGGACCAGCGGCCAAGCAAGGGCCGCGATCACATAGCGTTCAGTATCCAAAGCATATAGAACGCATGGCGCAATCATTCAAATCAAAGGCAGCCATACCTATCTAACAGCTCTGGTGCCAGCGGCGATTGCTCGCCGGCCGGCAAAACATCGAAAACGATCGGTCAAGATTTGCGTATCTCGCTGCTTCCCCTGTTCATTCTCGCGCTTCCGCTGCTGGAGATAGCGGGTTTCGTTATTGTCGGCCGCCAGGTCGGCGCGCTGGCGACAGTCGGCTTGGTGATGGCCTCGAGTGTCGCCGGCGCCCTGCTGCTGCGGCACCAGGGTTTTGGCGTCATGGCCAGGGTCCGTGCCGAAATGGATGCCGGGCGTGATCCGAGCGGCCAGCTTGCGCATGGCGCCATGATCGTGCTGGCAGCGATCCTTTTGATCATCCCCGGCTTCATCTCGGATATTTTCGGCCTTCTGCTGTTCCTGCCGCCGGTGCGCGATCTTGCCTGGCGGATGCTGAAAGGCCGCATCGTGCTGGCAACCGATTTCAGCAGTGGTTTGCGGGCAAGGCAACGCGGCAAGACCATCGATCTCGACGACGGCGACTATTCGCGGGCCGACGACCATACGCGCGGACCGGGTTCTCCCTGGCGCCGCCTCAAGGACGAGTAGCTGCAAGGCAACCGGTGTCTTTTGCAAACTTGTCTTGTCGGGCCGGCCATGATAGCGAACGCCCGAATTTCAATCCGGTCAGCAACGCTGCCCAGGCAAAAGGACCACAGCTTATGGCCAGCAACGACGACGCGCCGACCGGCGCAGCCAACGGTAATGGAAATGCGGCGCAGCCTTCGCTCAACGTGCTTGCGCAATATGTGAAGGACCTGTCCTTCGAAAGCCCCGGCGCACCGAACTCGTTGCGCGGCCGCGACAAGGCTCCGGGCATCGCCATCAATGTCAACGTCAACGCCAACCCGCTCTCGGACAAGCAGTTCGACGTCAATTTGACGCTGAACGCAAAAGCGTCGTTCGACCAGGAAGTGCTGTTCAACGTCGAGCTGGTCTATGGCGGCGTCTTCTCCATCAGCGGCTTCCCGCAGGAGCACATGCTGCCGATCCTGTTCATCGAATGCCCGCGGCTGCTGTTCCCGTTCGCCCGGCAGATCATCGCCGAGGCAACACGCAACGGCGGCTTCCCGCCGCTGATGCTAGACCCGATCGATTTCGCGCAGATGTTCCAGCAGAAGCTGACCGAGGACCAGGCTGCCGCCGCCAAGGTCAAGGTGAGCTGAGGCTGGTTGGCTCGCAGCGTTTGAAAAACCCGGCGCGAAGCCGGGTTTTTTGTTTGAGACGCCGGCGGGGACGCTGGGTCTGCCAATCTCCCCCCTTGAGGGGGAGATGTCCGGCAGGACAGAGGGGGGCGCGAAGGATCACTCCGGTCAAAATCACTGTGCCGCGGAACTCGCTTCCGGGGGGACGCGCAGCCACAGCGCTTTTTCGCCGAGGCTGCCAACCATGCCTGCGTGTGCTGCGCGCTCGGCATCGGTCAGGCGCGACGGCAAGGCGATCGGCCGCACACCGATCGAAATATCGATGTCGTCGACATTCTGCCTGCCGCCCGCCGGAGTCAGGATGCTGTCGAGGATAAGGCTTGCCTGCTTGCCGCCGATGAGCTCGATATAGACCTCGGCCAGCAATTCCGAATCGAGCAGCGCGCCGTGCTTGGTGCGGCGGCCGTTGTCGATGCCGTAGCGGCGGCAGAGCGCGTCGAGCGAATTGGGGCCCATCGGATGCTTGCGGCGCGCCAGCGCCAGCGTGTCGACGATCCGTCCCGGATCGATGGCCGGATGGCCAAGCCGGCCGAATTCGAGATTGAGGAAGCCGATGTCGAAGCCGGCATTGTGCGCGACCAGTTTGGCGCCGTCGATGAAGGCCAGAAACTCCTCGGCGATCTCCATGAAAGTCGGCTTGCCCTGAAGATCGGCGGCGCTGATGCCGTGCACGGTCTGCGCCTCGTGATGGATCTGGCGGCCTTGCGGGTTGATGTATTTGTGGAAGGTTCGGCCGGTCGGGAAGCGGTTGACCAGCTCGACGCCGCCAAGCTCGATGACGCGGTCCTCGCGCGTGTCGAGGCCGGTGGTTTCCGTATCGAAGATGATCTCACGCATCGAATCAGTCCACTGGTGCCGGCATCATTCTAGCCGAATCACACCAGGAACAAAATGGCAACAAGTAATGTGGGTCTGCAAGCCTCTTAACCAGGCCTGGCTGCCTTATCCACGACTAGTTCGGCGATGATGGCCTTGACGGCCGCGCGAGTGGCGTCAAAGCCCTGACCGGTGTCGATGACAAAGTCGGCGCGCCGGCGCTTTTCGGTGTCGGGAACCTGCCTGGCCAGGATCGACGCCAGTTTCTCCTCGTTCATGCCCGGCCGCGCCAGCACGCGGGCGCGCTGGACTTCGGGCGGCGCGGTGACGACCACGACCTTGTCGACGCGGTTGCGGCCGCCGGTCTCGAACAGCAGCGGTATATCGAGCACGGCAAGCGGCGCGCCGGCGGCACGATGTTCAGCCAGGAAGGCATCGGCGTCGGCACGGACCAGCGGATGGATGATCGCTTCCAGCCGTTTCAGCGCGGCGGCGTCGCCGAGCACCCGCTCCGCCAGTGCCGCGCGGTCGACCGCACCGGATCGGGTGGTGCCGGGAAAGGCCGCCTCGACCAAGGGCGCGGCCTTGCCGGCATAAAGGCGATGCACAGCCTCGTCGGAATCATGGACCGGCACGCCGGCCTCGGCGAACATCTTGGCCGCGGTCGATTTGCCCATGCCGATCGATCCGGTGAGGCCGAGCACGATCATTTTATCGCGCCGATATCGGCAATAATTATTTGCCGCAGTTCGGCGGTGACTTCTGGCCTGATGCCGAACCACCGCTCGAAGCCGGGCACCGCCTGGTGCAGCAGCATGCCGAGCCCATCGACGGTTCTCAGGCCGCGCGCTTTGGCGGTAGCAAGCAGCGGCGTCTCCAGCGGCACGTAGACGATGTCCGTGACGATGGCGCGGTCCGGCAGTCTGCCTGGATCCGCGGACAGGCCTTCATTGCCATGCATGCCGAGCGCCGTCGTGTTGACCAGCAGGCCGGCATCTTCGAGCAATTCGCCGGTCGCCGCGAGGTTGTGGGCGGAAACGCCGGCACCGAAGCCGTCGCGCAGCTCCTGCGCCCTCGCAAGCGTCCGGTTGACGATGCGGATGTCGCTGACGCCGCGCTGCTTCAGCGCATGGATGACCGCGCGAGCGGCGCCGCCGGCACCGAGCACCACGGCGGGGCCGTTAGCCGCCCAGCCCGGTGCATATTCGTCCAGATTGGCGGCAAAGCCATGGGCATCGGTGTTGCCGCCGCACAATTCGCCATTCTCGAACCACAGCGTATTGACCGCACCTATCTGTTCGGCGTCGGCGTCGCGGCGCGCCGCCAGTGCGAAGGCGGCTTCCTTGTGCGGGATGGTGACGTTGCCGCCGCGATAGCCTTGTGCCTGCAGCGTCTGCAGGAATTCGGCAAACGCCTCCGGTGCAACGTCGATTGCCTCGTAGACGCCGTCGATGCCGTATTTCGCCAGCCAGTGGCCGTGGATCTTCGGAGACCTGGAATGCGCGATCGGGTGGCCGGTGACGAAGGCTTTTTTCGGGGCCTCAGCCATCGATCGCCCCGAACTCACGCAGCTTGGCCAGCACCGGCAAAAGTGGCAAGCCGACAATAGTAAAATAGTCGCCTTCGATTTTTTCGAACAGCTGGATGCCTTCGCCTTCGATCTGGTAAGCGCCGACGCTGGACAACGCTTTGGCGCCGACGCGCGCCAGATGGCGGCCGATGAAGGCCGGATCGAGCTTGCGCATGGTCAGGCTGGCGATGCCGACATGCCGCCACAGAACCTGGCCGTCACGGCCGAGCACGACGGCGCTGTTGAGATGATGCGTCTTGCCCGACAGCGCCAGCAGATGACGGCGCGCCCCTTCCATGTCGGCCGGCTTGTGGAACAGCTCGTCGCCGAGCGACAGCGTCTGGTCGCAGCCGAGCACCAGGGCGCCGGGCTTGCGCTCACTGACGTCGGTGGCCTTGGCTTCGGCGAGCACCAGGGCGACGTCCTCCGGCGACACGCCAGTATTCTGCAGCGGCGCCTCGAGCGCGCGCTCATCGACAGAGGCCGGAACCGCTTCGACAGTGACGCCGGCATTGACGAGCAGCGCCTTGCGGAACGGGCTGCCCGAGGCAAGGATGATTTTTTCAGCCATTTTTTCACCCGGTTCCTGACACTAGGGTGTGTCGAGATTCAGGTCAGGCCGAGCCGAAAACGGCGGCTTCCGAGAACCGGAGCGGAGCGTACTTTTCGTACGTGAGCACCGGAAGCGCAGGAAACCGCCGTTTGCAGGCCGGCATCACCTGAATATCACACGCCCTACCGCGTCTTGCCGCGCAGGGCAACGATGGCCGCCGCCGTCTCCTCGATCGAACGGCGGCTGACGTCGATCATCGGCCAGCCGTGCCGCGTGCATATCTGGCGGGCATAGGCGAGCTCTTCGGCGATCGCGGCACGGTCGACATAGTCGGTCGGTTCGTAGGCGCTGGTGCCGAGAATGCGGTTCTGCCGGACCTGCGAGATCCGTTCGGCGGTGGCGACCAGGCCGACGATCAGCGGCCTGGTGGCATTGACCAGGCTTTCGGGCACCGGAACGCCGAGCACGATCGGGATGTTGGCGGTCTTGATGCCGCGATTGGCGAGATAGATGCTGGTCGGCGTCTTCGAGGTGCGGGAGATGCCGACGAGCACGATGTCGGCATCATCCATATTGGCCGGCAGCTGGCCATCGTCATGCTCCATGGTGAAGTTGAGCGCGTCGATGCGGCGGAAATATTCGGCGTCCAGCACATGCTGGGCACCGACGCGGCGGCCGGCCGGCGTGCCGAGATAGGACTGGAACACCGTCAGCACCGGTTCCAGCACCGAGACGCAAGGCAGGCCCATGGCCGCGCAGCGTTCGTCGATGCCGCGGGCAAGCTTCTGGTCGACCACCGTATAGAGGATGATGCCCGGCTCCTCCTCGATATCCTCGAACACCTTCGTCACCTGCTTTTCGGTGCGGATGAGCGGGTAGATATGTTCGATGGCGCGCGCGTCCTTGTATTGCGCGGAAGCCGCGCGGCCGGCGGCCAGCAGCGTTTCGCCGGTGGCGTCGGAAATCAGGTGAAGGTGAAAGAAGCTCTGCGGTTTGTTCACAGGATACATTCCAGGCTGTGGGCCGATGTGGATAAGCCGGGCGGGAAACTCGGCCACCGCAAAGCGACTGTATCAGATGGCGGTTTGTCCACAATTCGATGTGCTGTCGGCTTCTCCGGGCGGTTGGGGACAAGTCCGGGGACGGAGCTTTTTGCCTTCGCTTCATCCACAGGGGCAATTTCCCTGGCCTGGCGGCAACGCATTGACTCCAGTCGTAAATTCCCGACTTTCCACAAAGTCCTGCAATCCCGTTGGAGAAGCGCGCGACAATATGCTGGCTGGTCTTTTCGAGGGCAAAGCGGGACAGGAGACAACCACCACAACCAACAGACTCTTAGAATCATAAGATTCCTAAAAATAGAATATTTAATTATAGGGAAGCCTGGAAAGGCGAGCGCTCAATGCCTCAAGACCGGATCGTGCTGGACGTGTTGAGAGGCAAGGCGGCGTTTCCGCCACCGCTCTGGATGATGCGCCAGGCCGGCCGCTATCTGCCGGAATACCGGGAGACGAGGAGACGGGCCGGATCCTTCCTCGATCTTTGCTACGACCCGGATCTCGCCGTCGAAGTGACCCTGCAGCCGATCGAACGCTTCGGCTTCGATGCATCGATCCTGTTTTCCGATATTCTTGTCGTGCCGCATGCGCTCGGCCGCGACGTGCGCTTCGAGGAAGGACGCGGCCCGCTGCTGACGCCGATCACGGCTGCGGAAATTGCGGCTCTCGACGGCGAAACGTTTCACGTGAATCTCGAGCCGGTCTACGAGACGGTGCGGCGGTTGCGCGCCAGACTGCCTGATGAAACGACGCTGATCGGCTTCTGCGGTGCGCCCTGGACGGTGGCGACCTACATGATTGCCGGCCACGGTACGCCCGACCAGGCGCCGGCCAGGCTGTTCGGCTATCGCGAGCCGGCGGCCTTTCTTAGGCTGCTGAAGGTGCTCGCCGATCATTCGGCTGCCTATCTGATCCGCCAGATCGAGGCCGGCGCCGACGTGGTGCAGATCTTCGATTCGTGGTCAGGCGTGCTCGACGAAGCGTCTTTCGAATTGTTCTGCGTCGAGCCGGTGGCCTCGATCGTCCGGCAAGTGAAGGCTGCCCATCCCAATGTTCCGGTCATCGGCTTTCCCAAGGGCGCGGGAGATCACTATCGAAGCTATCGCCAGAAGACCGGCGTGACCGGGCTGGGCCTCGACTGGACCGTGCCGTTGTCGAGCGCGAAGGAATTGCAGCGTGACGGCGCCGTGCAGGGCAATCTCGATCCGCTGCGGCTTGTAGCCGGCGGCAAAGCGCTTGCCGACGGCGTGGGGGCGATCCTGAAGGCGCTGGGCGACGGACCACTGATCTTCAACCTCGGCCACGGCATCACGCCGGAGACGCCGCTGGCGCATGTCGAGCAGATGGTGAAACTGGTGCGGAGCGCATCGTGACGATGATGGGCGCAGACAATGCGAACGGCACCAACACCGGTAAGGGCGCGATGCGCCGCGCGGCAATCGCGATCGTCATTTTCCTGGTGCTGGCCGGGCTGCTGTTGCTGTTCGGGCCCGATGATTTCTATCCCTGGGCGAAGGCGATCCATGTGATTGCCGTCATCTCCTGGATGGCTGGCATGCTCTATCTGCCGCGCTTGCTGGTCTATCATGCCGATGCCGAAAAAGGCTCCGTCCAGTCGGAGACTTTCAAGGTGATGGAGCGCCGCCTGCTGCGCGGCATCATCAATCCGGCAATGGTGATCACCTGGGCATTCGGCCTGTGGCTCGCCTGGAAAGGCTTTGGTTTTCAAGGCGGCTGGCTGCATGCCAAGATCGCTGCGGTGGTGGGCCTGTCGGCCGTGCATGGCTATCTCGCCGGCGCCGTCCGCAAATTTGCCGAAGACCGCAATGAAAAATCGGCAAGGCACTGGCGGATCGTCAATGAGATCCCTACATTGCTGATGATCGTCATCGTCGTCCTGGTAATCGTGAAACCGTTCTGACGTCTTCGGTTGCCCGCAAAAGGCGGCTTGCTCTTTCAACCGACCGACGATAAAAGACGGGTCTTCCTTCCCGTCATGCGCCGCCCATTTGTCGCTTCGGCCGCGCCCGGCATTTGTCGCATCCCGCCGATATTTTTCCCAAAGCTTACTCAGAGTCCGTCTAATGATGCAAGAAATGAAGCTCACAGAGTTCAAGAACAAGAAACCGCCAGAGCTGATCGCTTATGCGGAATCGCTCGAAGTCGAGAATGCCAGCGTCATGCGCAAGCAGGAGCTGATGTTCGCGATCCTGAAGAGGCTGGCGACCCAGGATATCGAGATCATCGGCGACGGCGTCGTCGAAGTGCTGCAGGACGGCTTTGGCTTCCTGCGCTCCGCCAATGCCAACTATCTGCCGGGTCCCGACGACATCTATATTTCACCGTCGCAGATCCGGCGGTTCTCGCTGAAGACCGGCGATACGGTCGAAGGGCCGATCCGCAGCCCGAAAGAGGGCGAGCGCTATTTCGCGCTGCTCAAGGTCAACACGATCAATTTCGACGACCCGGAAAAAATCCGCCACAAGATCCATTTCGACAATCTGACGCCGCTTTATCCGACCTCGCGGCTGAAGATGGAGATGGAGGTTCCGACCTCGAAGGACATTTCGGCGCGCGTCATCGACCTGGTGGCGCCGCTCGGCAAGGGCCAGCGCGCCCTGATCGTGGCGCAGCCGCGCACCGGCAAGACGGTGCTGCTGCAGAACATCGCCCATTCGATCACCACCAACCATCCGGAATGCTATTTGATCGTGCTTCTGATCGACGAGCGGCCGGAGGAAGTCACCGACATGCAGCGCTCGGTGAAGGGCGAGGTGGTATCCTCGACCTTCGACGAGCCGGCGGTGCGCCACGTCCAGGTTGCCGAAATGGTCATCGAGAAGGCCAAGCGCCTGGTCGAGCACGGCCGTGACGTCGTCATCCTGCTGGATTCGATCACCCGCCTCGGCCGCGCCTACAACACCGTCGTGCCGTCATCCGGCAAGGTGCTGACCGGTGGTGTCGACGCCAACGCGCTGCAGCGGCCGAAGCGCTTCTTCGGTGCTGCCCGCAACATCGAGGAAGGCGGCTCGCTGACCATCATCGCGACGGCGTTGATCGATACCGGCAGCCGCATGGACGAGGTCATCTTCGAAGAGTTCAAGGGCACCGGCAATTCGGAAATCGTGCTCGACCGCAAGGTGGCGGACAAGCGCATCTATCCGGCCATGGACATCCTCAAATCCGGCACCCGCAAGGAGGACCTGCTGGTTCCGCGCCAGGACCTGCAGAAGATCTTCGTGCTGCGCCGCATCCTGGCGCCGATGGGAACGACCGACGCCATCGAGTTCCTTATCGACAAGCTCAAGCAGACCAAGACCAACGCGGATTTCTTCGATTCGATGAATACGTAAAGGGGCAAGGCGCTGTCCCGGGGCGTTCCGGTTCTGTGCACCTCGACCTATCGACGGCGCAACTGCCGCTCGAGTTCCTCAGCGTCGGTTATCACCGGCAGGCAGACCTGCCCCGTGCAGAGCCAGGCGCCGGGCTCGGTCGTTGGCGGCAGGACGCCGCCTGGCAAGGCTGGCAGATTTGTCGCCGAGCCAACAGGCACGACGACGTCCACCCGGCGCGGGTCTGGATTTCGATTCGCAACCGGAACAAGCCTTAGAGTCTCCGGTCTATCCACGATCACCAGCTTCAGCGGTTCAAGCGCCAAGGCACAGGCATTGACTATACCCGCCTGGCCATAGCCCTGGTGCTCCGCCCGCCCGCCCGCGTGCTCTGCGACTGTCCAGGCTTTTTCCCAGAGATCGAGATCGCCCGAAAGCGACGACAATCGGACCAGGGCTTCGATGATCTGGCCGGTAGCGGAAGGAATGGCTTCGTCGACATCGCCGCGGATGCGGATCGGCACATCCGCGCTGTCGGACGCGGTCAGATAATAGCCGGTCTTGTCGCTGTCCCGGTGCCAAAGATCGAGTTGCTCAATGAAGTTCCCGGCGCGATCGATGTAGTCGGGATTGCCGGTCGCCTCGAACAGTGAGATGGCGGCGTTGGCCATGGCGGCATAGTCGCTCGACAGAGCCGGAAACAGCTTCTTTGCGCCGAGCATCGAATGCGGCAGGCGGCCGTCACGTCCGGCAGCCGCAATCGCGGCAAAGGCCGTTGCCGCCGCTTCGATCCAGTCGGATCGGCCAAGCGACCGTCCGGCCTCGGCAAGGGCTGCGATCATCAAGCCGTTCCAGTCGGTCAGGGCCTTGCCGTCACGCCCGGGCCGCACGCGCTGTTCCCTCGCTGCCAGCAGCCTTTGCTTGAGCGGAACCAGAAGGTCACGATCGACGACGCTCTGCGCCTGTTGAGCATCAGTCTGGCAAATGATCGGCTTGCCTTCCCAACCATGCGGATCGGCAAGCGTGAAGTATTTGAAAAACAATGCTGAATCGTCGCCAGGGGCTGCCTCGAGCTCATCCCTGCTCCAGGTGTAGAACAACCCCTCCTCGCCCTCGCTATCGGCATCAAGGCTGGCGGCGAAGGCATCGCCCTCGACTCGCATTTCGCGCAACAGCCAGGCAATGGTCTCTTCGATTCGCAGCCGGAACAATTCCTCGCCGGTTGACGCATAGGCCCAATTGCACAAGCGGATGAGCTGGGCATTGTCGTAGAGCATTTTTTCGAAATGCGGGACCAGCCATTCGGCGTCGGTCGAGTAGCGGCTGAGTCCGCCGCCAATATGGTCATAGATGCCACCGGCCAGCATCTTTTCGAGGCTGAGGAGAACGGCGTCGCGGTGCGATGCGGTGCCGTCGCGCAGCCAGGTCAGCCAGAGGCTCTGCATGAACGGCGCGTTGGGGAATTTCGGCGCGCCGCGCAGACCGCCCAAATCGCGGTCGATCATGCCGTCAATGCCATTGGCGAGGTTCGCCAGCATGCCGCGGTCGAGCACGGCCTTGGCATGGCTGCCCGCCAGCCGCGTCTCGACATGCGTGGTCAGCCCGTCGGCACTCTGGTTAACGCTTTCTTTCTTCTCCCGCCAAGCCTTGTCAACCGCCTCCAGCACCTGGACGAAACCCGGCCGGCCGTAGCGGGCTTCGCGCGGAAAGTAAGTGCCGCCCCAGAACGGCTTGCCCTCCGGCGTCAGGAACATGGTCAGCGGCCAGCCGCCCTGCTCGCCCATCGAGGACAGCGCCGCCATGTAGATCTGGTCGATGTCGGGGCGCTCCTCGCGGTCGACCTTGATATTGACGAAGAGACGGTTCATGACGGCGGCGACGTCGTCGTTCTCGAAGCTCTCATGCGCCATGACGTGGCACCAATGGCACGCGGCGTAGCCGACAGAGAGCAGGATCGGACGCTGCAGCACCTTTGCTTCGGCCAGAGCGGCGGGCGACCATGGCCGCCAGTGCACTGGATTGCCGCTGTGCTGCTGCAGATAGGGGCTGGCCTCTTCGGCAAGCAGGTTTTGTGCAGGCAATGTCACGGCACCACTCGATGCGGATTGAACAGGCATAGCTAGGGCGCTTCGGCAGAGCGGGCAAATGATTTCAAAAGACTCCATCGTGGCGCTGTCGAGCGGGCGCCTGCCGGCCGGCATTGCGGTGATCCGGATTTCCGGGCCGCAGAGTCGATTCGCTGTCGAAACGATTGCTGGATCGAAGGTGCCAAACCGCGTTGCCACCTATCGCAAGTTCCGGGCGCTCGACGGATCGGTGCTGGACAGCGGCCTGGTCGTCTTCTTTGCCGGCCCTGACAGTTTTACCGGCGAGGACGTTGCAGAGTTCCATGTGCATGGCGGGCGCGCCGTTGTGGCGAGGATGCTGGAAACGATCGCCTCCTTCGACGGCGTCAGGCATGCCGAGCCTGGCGAATTCACCCGCCGCGCCTTTCTCAACGGCAAGCTCGATCTGGTCGAAACCGAGGCGCTGGCCGATCTCATCAACGCTGAAACCGAGGCGCAGCGGCGCTTTGCCGTTCACAACGCCCAAGGCGTGCAGAGCGAAGTCTATCTGGGCTGGCGCCGACGGCTGATCCACGCCCGCGCGATGATCGAGGCCGAGATCGACTTTGCCGACGAGGATGACGTGCCGGGCTCGGTCGCTGATACGGTCTGGTCCGATGTCCGGGCCATGATCGACGAAATCGAGCGCCACGTCGCCGGCTTCCGCGCTGCCGAAATCATCCGCGACGGGTTCGAAGTGGTAATCCTCGGCGCACCGAATGCCGGCAAGTCCAGCCTGTTCAACGCCTTGGCGCGGCGCGAAGCGGCCATCGTCACCGACGAGCCGGGCACGACCCGCGACCTGCTCGAGGTGGTACTGGACCTGGAAGGGGTGCGGGTCAGGGTAACCGACACCGCCGGTCTGCGCGAGGCGCCCGGCAAGATAGAGGCGATCGGCATCGAGAAGGCCAGGACCAAGGCGCACAGCGCCGATCTGCTGTTGCTGCTTGAGGATCTGGCGGAGCCAATCGCAATCGGTGTGCCGCCGGGCGACATTCAGGCGCTGAGGGTTGGAACAAAAATTGACCTGCTGGGGGGTAAATCGCCCTCGCCTGCGGTGCACTATGATTTCGCTATCTCGACGCGGGACGGCACGGGTCTGGCCGAACTGCTGGACGAGATCGGGCGTCGTGCCGCAGTCCAGATCGGCAAGGCCGGCGATGTCCTGCCGTCGCGGCTGCGGCACGTCGAGCTGCTCAACGAGACGAAACGCTTCCTGCTCGCAGCAGTGGTCAGTGGTGATCGCGGGCAGGAGCTACGGGCCGAGGAACTGCGCCTGGCGGCGGATCGGCTTGGACGCATCGTTGGGGCGGTCGATGTCGAGGATATGCTGGGCGTTATCTTTTCGCAGTTCTGTATCGGCAAATGACTCACGTGAAACATTGCCAAATGCCGAGATGCGGGCGTGTCGCTAGCTTACTCGCATAGTGGCGGGAAGCCGGTGATGATTCACGTGAAACACGTAGCGATGAACGCAGACGGAATTGTTTCACGTGAAACGACTAGTTGGTGTCCTTGACAGTGCAGGCTCACGGGCACATGTGTCGGCAGATTTGAATCGGAATATACAAATGACCAATCGCTACGATGTGGTGGTGGTGGGCGGCGGTCATGCTGGGTGCGAGGCGGCTAGTGCGGCCGCGCGGGCTGGCGCCAGGACGGCGCTGGTGACGCTGCGTTTCGACACGATCGGCGTGATGTCTTGCAATCCGGCGATCGGCGGCCTCGGCAAGGGCCATCTGGTTCGCGAGATCGACGCCATGGACGGGCTGATGGGGCGCGTCGCCGATGCCGCCGGCATCCAGTTCCGCCTGCTCAACCGCCGCAAGGGGCCAGCCGTGCGTGGTCCGCGAACACAGGCCGACCGAAAACTTTATCGCCTCGCCATGCAGGCGGCAATCCGCCAGCAGGCTGGCCTCGATGTCATCGAAGGCGAGGTGCTGGATTTCGAAATCAACAATGGGGAAATCGACGACGGACGCATCGCGGCGGTGCTGCTGGCGGATGGTAGCCGGCTCGCCTGCGGCGCCGTGGTGCTGACGACCGGCACTTTTCTGCGCGGGCTGATCCATATCGGCGAGAAGAAGATCGTCGCCGGCCGCATGAACGAGCAGGCGAGCGTCGGCCTGTCGGCGACGATGAGCCACGCCGGCTTCAGGCTCGGGCGGCTGAAGACCGGCACGCCGCCGCGGCTGGACGGCAGGACGATCGATTGGGCGTCACTGGAGAGCCAGGCGGCGGACGAGGACCCCGTGCCGTTCTCGCTGCTGACCGATCGCATCGAAAATCCGCAGATCCATTGCGGCATCACCCGAACGACCAATGCGACGCACGAGCTGATTCGCGCCAATCTCGGCCGCTCGGCCATGTATTCGGGGTCGATCGAAGGCGTCGGGCCGCGTTATTGCCCGTCGATCGAAGACAAGATCGTCAAGTTCGGTGACCGCGAAGGCCACCAGATCTTTCTGGAGCCCGAAGGGCTGGACGACGACACGGTGTACCCGAACGGCATTTCGACCTCGCTGCCCGAGGACGTGCAGCTCGACATCCTGAAGACCATTCCGGGGCTGGAGCGGGCAACGATGCTGCAGCCGGGCTATGCCATCGAGTATGATCATGTCGATCCACGCGAGCTCAAGCCGACGCTGGAAACCAAGCGGATCGCCGGCTTGTTCCTCGCCGGACAGATCAACGGCACCACCGGCTACGAGGAGGCCGGCGCGCAAGGGCTGCTTGCCGGCTTGAATGCGGCGCGCAAGGCGTCGGCGAGCGAGGAAATCGTGCTCAGCCGCACCGAAGCCTATATCGGCGTGATGGTCGACGATTTGACCAGCCGCGGCATTGCCGAACCCTACCGCATGTTCACCTCGCGGGCCGAGTTCCGGCTATCGCTCCGAGCCGACAACGCCGATGAGCGGCTGACGCCACTGGCGATAAGGCTGGGGATTGCCTCGCCGGAGCGGATGCAGCGGTTCAACAATAGTATGCAAGACCTTGAGAAGGCGCGACAGCTCGCCCTCGGCACCACCATGACCCCCAATGAGGCAGCGCGCCATGGGCTCGAAATCAACCGGGACGGCGTCCGCCGCTCGGCCTATGAGTTGCTGGCCTATCCCGGCGTCGACATCGCCTGGCTGGCGAGGGTCGAGCCGGCTTTCGCGGCGATCGACAGCAAAACGGCCGAACGTCTTGAAACGGAAGCCAAATATTCTGTCTATCTCGACCGGCAGCAGGCCGATGTTTCGCAGATCAGGCATGAGGAGAGCAGGCTTATTCCCAAATCGCTCGACTTTGCTTCTGTTCCCGGCCTGTCGAACGAGTTGAAGCAGAAGATGCTGGCACGCCAGCCGCGCTCGATTGCCGATGCGCAACGCATGGAAGGCATGACGCCGGCGGCGCTGGCGATTATTGTCGCCCATGTCCGCAATGCCGAGGCGGCCGCGCGAAAGCAGGTCGCGTGAGCGCTGCGTCCTGGGCAAACCTGCAGGCGGCAGCGGGCCCGGTTTCACGTGAAACATTCGATCGCCTGGTCGAGTTCGAGGCCGTCTTCCAGAAATGGAACCGCCGGATCAATCTGGCCGCGCAATCGACGCAGGACGATGTCTGGCGCCGCCACATCCTCGACAGCGCGCAGCTGGCGCGAATCAAACCAAAGGCGAAGCGCTGGGTCGATCTCGGCTCCGGCGGTGGGTTTCCCGGCCTTGTGCTGGCCTTTTTGCTTGCCGAGCGGGACGGCGCCGGTATCGACCTGGTTGAAAGCAACCGGAAAAAAGCATCGTTCCTGCAAGCGGTCATCGGACAGTTCAGCCTGCCCGCCAAGGTTATCGCGCGCCGCATCGAAGACAGCTATCCTCTTGTTCCTGCACCGCAAATCGTCACAGCCAGGGCACTCACCTCGCTGCCCGGCTTGCTCGACCTGGCAGCACCGTGGCTGACCAAGGGGTCGCGCGGCCTGTTTCACAAAGGTCGGGATTACCGCGCCGAAGTGGCAGAAAGCGCTCAACGATGGTCTTTCGATCTGGTAGAACATGCCAGTGCAACCGACGCACAGGGCGTCATTCTCGAAGTATCCGACTTGCGACAGCACCCTGGCTTGTGACCGGCGACCCAAATGAATTTCTGGCATAGACCCATGATGAAGAACGGCCCCCGAATCATCACCGTCGCCAACCAGAAAGGCGGCGTCGGCAAGACGACGACCGCCATCAATCTGGCCACCGCGCTGGCGGCCATAGGCGAACAGGTGCTGATCGTCGATCTCGACCCGCAGGGCAACGCCAGCACCGGGCTTGGCATCGACCGGCGCGACCGCACCGTCTCGTCCTATGATGTGCTGACCGGCGAGCTGGATCTCGAAGCGGCGGCGATCCCGACGGCGGTGCCTGGCCTGTCGATCGTACCGTCGACGCTCGACCTGCTCGGCATAGAGATGGAAATCGCCTCGGCGCCGGATCGAGTGCTGCGGCTGCGCAACGCTCTGCGGGCTTCGGCTGAGCGCTCGGCCAATTTCGGCTATGTGCTGATCGACTGCCCGCCGTCGCTCAACCTGCTGACACTGAATTCGATGGCTGCGGCCGATTCGGTGCTGGTGCCGCTGCAGTGCGAGTTTTTCGCGCTGGAGGGCCTGAGCCAGCTTTTGGAGACGGTCGAGCAGGTGCGCCGCTCGATCAACCCCGACCTGACGATCCAGGGCATCGTGCTGACCATGTTCGACGGGCGCAACAATCTCGCCAACCAGGTGGTGCAGGATGTGCGGGCGCATATGGGCGACAAGGTCTATGAAACCGTCATCCCGCGCAATGTCCGCGTCTCCGAGGCGCCGTCCTACGGCAAGCCGGCGATTCTCTACGACCTCAAATGTTCGGGCAGCCAGGCCTATCTGCAGCTTGCTTCGGAAGTCATCCGCCGCGAGCGCAAATTGCGTGCCGCCTAGCAGTAACCAACAAGCGATTCGATACCGAAACGATCTGGACGGACGATGAACGAAGACCCTTCGAGGAAAAGACTGGGACGGGGACTGGCGGCCCTGATCGGCGAAATCGATCGCCCGGCGGCACCGGAAAAGCCCGGGTTGGCGGCCGACGGCAAGGTGCCGATCGAGTTCCTCAGCCCTAACCCGAAAAACCCGCGCCGGCATTTTGGCGACGCCGACCTGACCGACCTCGCCCAGTCCATCCGCGAACATGGCGTGGTGCAGCCGGTGGTGGCGCGGCCGTCGAAAACCCAGCCGGGCCGCTATGAGATCATCGCCGGCGAGCGACGCTGGCGTGCGGCGCAACGCGCCGGGCTGACCGAAATCCCGATTATCGTGCGCGACGTCAACGATCGCACGGCGCTCGAACTGGCGATCATCGAAAACGTCCAGCGCACCGACCTCAACCCGGTCGAGGAGGCGCTCGGCTACCAGCAGCTGATCGACGACCATGGCTATACCCAGGCCGATCTCGGCCAGGTGATCGGCAAGAGCCGCAGCCATGTCGCCAACACGTTGAGACTGCTCAAGCTGCCCGACGTCATCCGCGACATGCTGGTCGACGGGGCGCTCTCTGCCGGCCACGCCCGTACCCTGGTGACGGCCAACGACCCGGCCGGGCTTGCCAAGCGGATCATCGATGAGGGGCTTTCGGTGCGCCAGGCCGAGGCCTTGGCGCAGCTGCCGGTCGGCGCGCCGTCGGCAAAACGCCAGCCCGCCGCACCGCCGCAAAAGGATGCCGACACGCTGGCGCTGGAGCGGCTGATGACCAGCACGATCGGCATGATTGTCACGATCGAGCACAACCAGCGCGGCGGCGTGATCAGCGTCGCCTACCGGACGCTGGAGCAGCTCGACGAGCTTTGCCGAAGGCTGAAGCGGGAGTAGGTAGGTTGCTAAAATTAGCCGGCAAATAAGATTTTTGCTGCCGTGCGGTGATTGGCGAAATCGTCGAAGTAGTTAATCTCCCCCCTTGAGGGGGAGATGGCCGGCAGGCCAGAAGGGGTCGTCAAATTTCAAGCGCCCACCTCCTCTGTCGTCGCGGAAGGGGCTGGTGTTCTACGCGCTGTGACCCCTCTGTCGCCTTTGGCGACATCTCCCCCTCAAGGGGGGAGATCAGGTGCGCTGCGCCAGCCTCGCGCTCTCCACCGCGATGCCGAGCAGGGCCTGGCGTGCCAGCGCGACCGACAGATCCGGCCGCCGGCGTGTCTGCAGCACCGCCGTCTGCAGGCGGTTGAGGGCGCGCCCGAGCGCCTCGCTGCTCCAGCGTTCGAGGGCTTTCTCGACCAGCTTGCGCCTGGAGAAAAACACCGGCGGGCGCGCCGCGGCAACGACCGAAGCGGCATTGCGGCCGCCGGCGTCCATCAGGCCGCGCATCGCCTGGATCGCCTGCAACTGCCGCATCGCCGATGAAAGTACCAGAAAGGGCTGGCCGCCGGACTGGCAATGGCGGGTGAAGGCGGTGTCGAAGTCGGCGATCCTGCCTTCGAGCAGGGCGTCGACGGCCGCATCGAAGGAGAGGCCGGAGACATCGCCGGATGTCGCCTTGACGTCGTCGAGGCCGATTTCGGCCTGGCCATGCGCATAAAGCACGAGCTTTTCGATCTCGCCGCGCGAGGCCAGCCGGTCGCCGCCGAGATTGCGGCGCAGCGCCTGCCGCGCCTCCAGCGTCATCGACATGCCGGCCTTGCGCAGTTCGTCGTCGATGACCGTGTCGATGTCCCTGGCCTCATCGGCGTAGCAAGGCAGAGCCATGGCATTGTCCGCCGCCTCCACCACGGCGCGCAGGCCGACGCCCTTCTTCAGGTCGCCGGCCTCGATGAGGATGATGGCGTCCCGCGCGGGCTCCGACGTCAGCGCCTTGACGTCGTCGGCAAGCGCCTTCTGAGCGTCGGCGTTGCGCACCCATAGCAGGCGCCGCTCCGAAAACATCGGCACGGTGCGGGCCTCGTCGAGCAGGCGGCCCTCGTCGCGATCGACTTCCGATCCGTCCAGCCTGACGACCGAGAACGGATCGTCGAGCGGCAGGCCGGTCTTGCCGGCAAAGGCCTTTGCCCGCTCGGCAACCAGCCCGCGATCGGGACCGTAAAGCAGCACGATCGAGACGCGCGGATCCGGCTTCGCGAGCCATGCATCGACCTCGTATGCTTTCTTTTGTGCCATGGGCGCTGATTAGCATGACGCGGGCGCGGGGTGAACGGCGCCGCCCTCCTTTCCTTCTCCCCCTTGTGGGAGAAGGTGGATTGGCGCGCAGCGCCAAGACGGTTGAGGGGTGCTGGCCGGAGCGCTGTTGGTGCCAAGCTGGAACACCCCTCATCCGACCGAGCTTCGCTCGGCCACCTTCTCCCACAAGGGGAGAAGGAGGTGCTCGCGCCGCCCAACCCGACGCATGCCTTATCTGGCGGGAAACCCGGCGCAATCATCTCCCAAATTGCGCGCCGGCGCGGAAGATCGACAAGAAATTTCGCCGACATATCTCCATCCTGTCTGCCGCGGGCAGCAGCCAGCGGCAGCGAAGCCGCGCCCGACGAATTGGCACTGGTCTGGCGGTGTGCAAGTATCCTGGCCGGGCAACAGTGGAGGACCGAGATCATGGCCGATGCCGGAATGCTGCGCTTCCATGTTCCGGAACCGGAAGTGCGGCCGGGCGGGACGCCGGATTTCTCCAATGTGAGCATTCCAAAAGCTGGCTCGGTGCCGCGCCCGAAGATCGACGTCGACCCGCGCGACATCCGCGATCTGGCCTTCTCGATCATCCGCGTGCTCAACCGCGCCGGCGAGGCGGTCGGGCCGTGGGCAGGGCTGCTTTCGGACGACGAGTTGCTGGAGGGGCTGCGCCATATGATGACGCTGCGCAGCTTCGATGCGCGCATGCAGATGGCGCAGCGCCAGGGCAAGACCTCTTTCTACATGCAGCACCTCGGCGAAGAGGCTGTGAGCTGCGCCTTCCGCAAGGCGCTGTCGCGGGGCGACATGAATTTTCCGACCTATCGGCAGGCCGGCCTGCTCATCGCCGACGGCTACCCGATGGTCACGATGATGAACCAGATCTATTCGAACGAGGCCGATCCGCTGAAAGGGCGGCAATTGCCGATCATGTATTCGTCGAAGGAGCACGGCTTCTTCTCGATCTCCGGCAATCTGGCGACGCAGTACATCCAGGCGGTCGGCTGGGCGATGGCTTCGGCGATCAGCAATGATTCAAAGATCGCCGCCGCCTGGATCGGCGACGGCTCGACCGCCGAGTCCGACTTCCATTCGGCGCTGGTGTTCGCCTCGACCTACAAGGCGCCGGTCGTGCTCAACGTCGTCAACAACCAGTGGGCGATCTCGACCTTCCAGGGCATCGCCCGCGGCGGTTCCGGCACTTTTGCCGCCCGTGGGCTCGGCTTCGGCATCCCGTCGCTGCGCGTCGACGGCAACGACTATCTCGCCGTCCATGCGGTGGCCAAATGGGCGGCGGAACGGGCGCGCAGCAATCTCGGGCCGACGCTGGTCGAATACGTCACTTACCGCGTCGGCGCCCATTCGAGCTCCGACGACCCGTCGGCCTACCGGCCGAAGGCCGAGTCCGATGCCTGGCCGCTCGGCGACCCGATCGTCAGGCTGAAGAACCATCTCATCCAGCGCGGCGTCTGGTCGGACGAACGCCACGCCCAGGCCGAGGCGGAAATCCTCGACACGGTGATTTCGGCGCAGCGGGAGGCCGAGCGCCATGGCACGCTGCATGCCGGCGGCAAGCCCTCGACGCGGGACATGTTCGAGGGCGTCTATGCCGAGATGCCGCCGCATCTCAGGCGCCAGCGCCAACAGGCAGGGGTCTGACCATGCCGCGGCGGACCATGATCGAGGCGATCCGCGACGCCATGGACGTGTCGATGGCGCGCGACAGCCAAGTCATCGTGTTCGGCGAGGATGTCGGCTTCTTCGGCGGCGTCTTCCGCTGCACGCAAGGCCTGCAGGCGAAATACGGCAAGGGCCGCTGCTTCGATGCGCCGATCAGCGAATCCGGCATTGTCGGCGCGGCCATCGGCATGGCCGCCTACGGGCTGAAGCCTTGTGTCGAGGTGCAGTTTGCCGACTATGTTTATCCAGCCTACGACCAGATTGTCTCGGAAGCGGCGCGGCTGCGCTACCGGTCGAACGGCGATTTCACCTGCCCGATCGTCGTGAGAATGCCGACCGGCGGCGGCATTTTCGGCGGCCAGACCCACAGCCAGAGCCCGGAGGCGCTGTTCACCCACGTCTCCGGCCTGAAAGTCGTGGTGCCCTCGAACCCGCATGACGCCAAGGGCTTGCTGATCGCGGCGATCGAGGATCCGGACCCGGTGATCTTCCTGGAGCCGAAGCGGCTTTATAACGGCCCGTTCGACGGTCATCATGAGCGGCCGGTAACGCCATGGTCGAAACATGAGCTCGGCGAGGTTGCCGACGGCCATTACACGGTGCCGCTCGGCAAGGCGGTGATCCGACGGCCGGGTGCGGCAGTCACCGTGCTTGCCTATGGCACGATGGTCTATGTCGCCCAGGCGGCAGCCGAGGAGACCGGCATCGATGCCGAGATCATAGATCTGAGGACACTGCTGCCGCTCGATCTCGAGACGATCGTCGCATCGGTCAACAAGACCGGGCGCTGCGTCATCGTGCACGAGGCGACGCTGACATCGGGGTTCGGCGCCGAACTTTCGGCGCTGGTTCAGGAGAGCTGCTTCTACCATCTGGAAGCGCCGGTGGCGCGGGTCACCGGCTGGGACACGCCCTATCCGCATGCGCAGGAGTGGGACTATTTTCCCGGTCCTGCCCGGCTAGGCCGCGCGCTGGTCGAAACGATGGAAGCCTGAAGAGGGAACGATGGGCGAATATGTCATCAAGCTGCCCGATGTCGGCGAAGGCGTCGCCGAGGCCGAGCTCGTCGAATGGCAGGTCAAGGTCGGCGATCTCGTGCGCGAGGACGCCGTGCTTGCCGCTGTCATGACCGACAAGGCGACGGTCGAAATTCCGTCGCCCGTCGATGGCGAGATCGTCTGGTTGGGCGCCGAGATCGGCGACACGGTGGCGATCGGCTCGCCGATTGTCAGGTTGAAGGTGGCCGGCGAGGGAAATGTGAACGCAGGCGCGAAATCGGCGGAGGGTGAGGCGGCACCTACCCCCACCCCTAGCCCCTCCCCACAAGGGGGAGGGGGACGAGCTTCGGCCGCCAAAGCCGAAGCCAGGTCCAGCTCGCCCTTGGTCGGGCATGTGCCAAGAACCGAGGGCGCACGAACGGCGGATATGGAGTCCCCCTCCCCCTTGTGGGGAGGGGTTAGGGGTGGGGGTACTGCGCCGGCTTTCGGGGGTATAGCGCCGGTCGGTGCGCCGCGCCCCGAGGGAGAAAAGCCACTGGCCTCGCCGGCCGTCCGCCTCAGGGCGAAAGAGGCCGGCATCGACCTTCGGCAGGTCCCGGGAACCGGCCCGGCCGGCCGCATCCGGCACGAGGACATCGACGCCTTCCTGGCACGCGGACCCCGGCTCGCGAAGGCCCCTGGCCTCGCCCGCAACGAGGCGGTCGAGGACATCAATATAGTCGGGCTCAGGCGAAAGATCGCCGAGAAGATGACGCTGGCCAAGTCGCGCATCCCGCATATCACCTATGTCGAGGAGATCGACGTCACCGCGCTCGAGGATTTGCGCGCCGCGCTCAACAAGGAGAAGCGGCCCGGCGCGGACAGGCCGAAGCTGACGCTGCTGCCGTTCCTGATGCGGGCGATGGTCAAGGCAATCGCCGACCAGCCCAATGTCAACGCACTGTTCGACGACGAAGCCGGCATCGTCCACCAGCATGGCGGCGTCCACATCGGCATCGCCGCGCAGACGGCTTCCGGGCTGATGGTGCCGGTGGTCAAGCACGCCGAGGCGCGCGACATCTGGGACTGTGCAGCCGAGGTTGTCAGGCTGGCCGAGGCGGCAAAATCCGGCACGGCGACGCGCGACGAGCTCTCGGGCTCGACCATCACCATCACTTCGCTGGGCGCCATGGGCGGCGTGGCGACGACGCCGGTGATCAATCATCCGGAAGTGGCGATCGTCGGCGTCAACAAGATGATGGTGCGGCCGGTATGGGACGGCAGCCAGTTCATCCCGCGCAAGATGATGAACCTGTCCTCCAGCTTCGACCACCGCGTCGTCGACGGCTGGGATGCAGCGGTATTTATCCAGCGGATAAAGACGCTACTGGAGACGCCGGCGCTGATTTTTGTGGACTGAGGAGATGAGAACGGTCGCAAAGGCCCCCTCGCCCGGCAGCATGGGGCGCCGGGACGCTGGCTCCCCCTTCTCCCCTTGTGGGAGAAGGTGTCGCCGAAGGCGACGGATGAGGGGTGCTCCAGCTTGGCACCTACCGCACTCCGTCCAACACCCCTCATCCGTCTCGGCGCTACGCGCCGATCCACCTTCTCCCACAGGGGGAGAAGGAAAGGCGCGCAGCGGCCGGATGGTGGGGCATTTATCCCCGAAAGGACGCAGCTGACATGAAGGAAATCTCCTGCAAGCTGCTGGTCATCGGCGCCGGTCCGGGCGGCTATGTCTGTGCCATCCGCGCCGGGCAGCTTGGCATCGACACGGTGATCGTCGAGGCAGGCAAACCGGGCGGAACTTGCCTCAATGTCGGCTGCATCCCGTCAAAGGCGCTGATCCATGCAGCCGAAGAGTTCGAAAAGCTCTCGCACATGGCCGGCGGCAAAAGTCCACTCGGCATAACGGTCGCGGCACCGTCGCTTGATCTCGCCGCGACCATTGCCTGGAAAGACGGCATCGTTAGCCGGCTGAACAACGGCGTCGCCGGCCTGCTGAAGAAAGCTGGCGTGAAGACGGTGCATGGCTGGGCGACATTTCGCGACGGCAAGACCGTTGCCGTCGAGACCGAGATCGGCATGCAGGTGATCCGAGCCGAAACGGTGGTGATAGCGACCGGCTCGGCGCCGGTCGAGCTGCCGTCGCTGCCGTTCGGCGGGCCGGTCATTTCGTCGACCGAGGCGCTGGCGCTGAGCGAAGTTCCGGAGAGGCTGGCGGTGGTCGGCGGCGGCTATATCGGGCTGGAACTCGGCATCGCCTTTGCCAAGCTGGGCGCCAAGGTGACCGTGGTCGAGGCGTTGCCGCGCGTGCTGGCGCAATATGATGCGGAACTGACCCGGCCGGTGGTGAAGCGGCTGGCCGAACTCGGCATCGAGGTGCTCGTGAACGCCAAGGCCAAGGGGCTGTCCACTAAGCGCGACGCGCTGCTGGTCGAGACGAATGGCGGCAAGAACGGCAAGATTGCCGCCGACAAGGTGCTGGTCACGGTCGGTCGCAAGCCGGTGACCGAAGGCTGGGGGTTGGAGCAGATCGACCTCGACATGGCCGGACCCTTCATCCGCATCGACGACCAGTGCCGCAGCTCGATGCGTGGTATCTTTGCCATTGGCGACGTCACCGGCGAGCCGATGCTGGCGCACCGGGCGATGGCGCAAGGCGAAATGGTCGCCGAGATCGTCGCCGGCCACAAGCGCAGCTGGGACAGACGAGCGATCCCGGCTGTCTGTTTCACCGATCCGGAGCTGGTCACCGCAGGCCTGTCGCCGGAGGAGGCCAAGACCCGTGGCGAGATCAAGGTCGGACTGTTTCCCTTCACCGCCAATGGCCGGGCGATGACGAAGTTGGGCGAGGACGGATTCGTCCGGGTAGTGGCGCGGGCGGACAACCATCTGGTGCTTGGCATCCAGGCCGTCGGCCAGGGCGTGTCGGAACTGTCGACGGCGTTTGGGCTGGCGCTGGAGATGGGCGCGACGCTGGAGGACATCGCCGGGACGATCCATGCCCATCCGACACAGGGCGAGGGTTTTCAGGAAGCGGCGCTGAAGGCGCTGGGGCATGCGCTGCATGTCTGAGGGCTCGCGCTCTCCCCCCTTGAGGGGGAGATGGCCGGCAGGCCAGAGGGGGTCGGTTCGACTGGATGCGACCTCCCTTGCGACAGATGGAGGTTGGCGCTCTACGCGAGGCGACCCCCTCTGTCGCCTTCGGCGACATCTCCCCCTCGAGGGGGGAGATTACGCAGCTCACCCTGCAAGCCGGCTAACCATTTCGTGCTGCGCATAGGCGCGGCCGAAGCGGTTGGCCAGGAACGCGTCGAGCGCGATGTCCTCCTGCTTGATGAAACCTCTTGCCGGCAAGGTGCCGTCGGCGAGCATGTCGAGCACCGCGCAGATGGCGGAGGCGGTGGTGATCTGGATGGCGCTGCGCACCATTTCGCCGTCGCGCCTGGCGTAGATCTTGTTGGCGTAGGTTTCCTGCAGCAGACGGCGGTTCTTGCGGCCGCTGACGGTGACGAAGACGATGACGACGTCCTGCAGCGTCGCCGGCAGGGCGCTTTCGAAAATGTCCTTCAGCACGTCGCGGCGGTGGCGCAGGCCGAGGTCGTTGAGCAGCGCCTTCATGATCGCCGCATGGCCGGGATAGCGGATGGTGCGGTAGTTCAGCGTGCGCACTCTGCCCTTCAGCGTTTCGGCCAGCGTGCCCAGCCCACCCGAGGTGTTGAACGCCTCATAGGTGACGCCGTCGAGCGAGAATTCTTCACGCTCCTCGAGCGGCGGCACTTCGATCAGCTCGCCTTCGACGATCGCCTCGCAAGGCTCGCAATATTCGTTGATGACGCCGTCGGTGCTCCAGGTCAGATTGTAGTTCAGCGCATTCGACGGGTATTGCGGCAGCGCGCCGACCCGCATGCGCACGCTTTCCAGCGTGTCGAAGCGGCTGGCGAGATCGTTGGCAACGATCGAGATGAAGCCCGGCGCCAAGCCGCATTGCGGGATGAAGGCGCTGCTGCCGGAACGAGCCAGTTCCTTGACCCGCCTGGTGCTGACGACGTCCTCGGTCAGATCGAGATAGTGCACGCCGGCGCTGGCCGCCGCCTCCGCGATGCGCGTGGTCAGATGGAAGGGCGCGGCGCTGAGCACCGCGAACTTGCCGGCCAAGGCCGCTTCGAGGGTGCCGGCGGCTTCGATGTCGAGTTCCAGCGTCTCGACCGTTTCAGGCAGTTCGGCCGCGCCGAGCTGCGCCGCCGAGCGGTCGACGAGCGTGACATGGTAGTTGCCCGTGGAAGCCAGCATCTCGGCAATGGTCGAGCCGATCTTGCCGGCGCCGACGACGATGATTTCCTTCATGACCGGTCCCTCGCACCAATGCTAAATTCACGGTTAGAATCGCAGCTTGCCTGTCGAAAGGAAGCGTGAGATTGTACGAAACGCAGCCTCTCTTGGGCAATGTGCCGGTAAGGTTCGTCGAAATGCTCAGCGATGCCGACCAGGCCCTGCTTTCCCTGCTGCGCACCAATGCGCGCGCCTCGACCGCCGAACTGGCGCGGCGGCTCGGCGTCTCACGAACGACGGTGCAAAGCCGGATCGAGCGGCTGGAACAGCGCGGCATCATCGCCGGCTACGGGGTCAGGCTGTCGCCGGATTACGAGCAGGGGCTGGTCAGGGCGCATGTCCTGCTCACCGTCACCCCCAAGCTTGCCGACAAGGTGGTGCGCAGCCTGCAGGCGCTGGCACCGGTTCGCACGCTGCACTCGGTCAGCGGCAATTTCGACATGATCGTCATCGTCGAGGCGCCGTCGATCAGGGATCTCGACACGCTTCTCGACCAGATCGGCGCCATGGACGGAGTCGAGCGCACGTCGTCGTCGATCATCCTGTCGACGCGGATCGACCGCTGAGCGGGCTGGTGTCGCGGGTCCAGACGCTGGCGCGAAGGATCACCGAGCGCAGTGATCGTTCTGGCGCTCTCGCGGCAAAGCGATATAGGCTTCGAAGATGTTGGATGAGACTCGCAGAGGGGCCGCGTCCTCTCGCGCCAAGCTGACAAGTCGCGCGGTCACGCAACGATTTCCAGAGGAGACCTCCTTGCCCAAGCAGTGTTTTGGAAAATCCCATGTGCCGTTGTCGCCGGCAGTCAGGGCCGGCGATTTCGTCTATGTCTCAGGCCAGGTGCCGGTCGGCACAGACGGGCTGGTGGTCAAGGGCGGCATCGCCGAACAGACCGAGCAGGTGCTGTCGAACGTCAAGGCGGCACTGGCGCTGGCCGGCTGTACCCTGGACGACGTAGTCAAGACGACGGTCTGGCTCGAAGACGCCCGCGATTTCGGCATTTTCAACACCGTCTATGCCAGGCATTTCCCGAAAGACCCGCCGGCGCGCACGACAGTGGAGTCGCGGCTGATGATCGACATCAAGATCGAGGTCGAGGCCGTTGCCTACAGGCCGGCCTGACGGGAAAATGGAGACAGGCGCGATGCAATTCGATCTCCTGATAAAAGGCGGCCGCCTCATCGATCCGGCCTCCGGCCTCGACGCGCAGCGCGATCTGGCGATTGCCGACGGCCGTATCGCCGCGATCGACACCGAAATCCCATTCGAACGTGCCGCCCACGTCATCGATGCCACGGGCTCGATCGTCGCGCCGGGCCTGATCGACCTGCACAGCCATGTCTATTGGGGCGGCACGTCGCTCGGCGTCGATGCCGACCGGTTCGCCGCAAAGAGCGGCACCACCACCTTCATCGATGCCGGAAGCGCCGGCGCCGGCAATTTCCTCGGCTTTCGCCGCCACGTCATCGAGCGCTCGAAAGTCCGCATCCTGGCCTATGTCAACATTTCCTTTGCCGGCATATTCGGCTTCTCGCAGACCGTGTCGGTCGGCGAGTGCAGCGACCTCCGGCTCTGCGAACCGCGCGAGACGGTAGCGGCGGCTCGCGAGCACGCGGACGTGGTTGTCGGCATCAAGGTCCGCTCGGGTCGCCATGCCGGCGGCACCAGCGGCATCGCGCCGGTCGATCTCGCGCTCGAAGCCGCCGACAAAGCCGGCCTGCCGCTGATGGCGCACATAGACGAGCCGCCGCCGGGCCGCTCGGAAGTGCTGCCGCGGTTGCGCAAGGGCGACATCCTCACCCACTGCTTCCGGCCGTTTCCCAACGCGCCGGTCTTCGCCTCGGGGGCGGTGCGGCCAGATATGCGGCTGGCGCGCGAGCGCGGCGTCATCTTCGATATCGGCCACGGCATGGGCTCGTTCGATTTCGAAGTGGCGAAAGCGATGCTCGGCGAGGGGCTGGCGCCGGACGTGATCAGCAGCGACGTGCATCTCTACTGCGTCGACGGGCCGGCCTTCGACATTCTGGTGTGCATGTCGAAGCTGCTGGCGCTCGGCATGCCGCTGGTCGAGGTGCTGCGCGCCGCGACACAGCGGCCGGCCGAAGCGATCGCCAGGCCCGATCTCGGCAGGCTGGCGGTGGGTGCGGTCGGCGACATCGCGGTGCTGCGGCTGCGTCCGGGCCGCTTCACCTTTGTCGATTCGGTCGGCGCCTCGCTGGTCGCCGAGCAACGGCTGGTCTCGGACGGAATCGTGGTCGGCGGCAGCTGGTGGCCGAACGAGGCGGTGGACGATCTCGGCGAAACCGAGCGTTTCGAAGCGCATGCGCACGACACGCATGTCGAGGTGGCGAGCCGGCATTTCGGGCGTGGGTGATCTCCCCCCTTGAGGCAGGGGAATCGCACATGGCGATTTTGGGGTTGAGTTTAGGCTGAGAAAGGATTCTTTGGAGAGGCAGTTGAGCGAAGGAGCGACTGCCATTTCCTGCCT